>CADDYT010000107.1 GCA_902810755.1 Chloroflexota bacterium | reverse complement strand
CTCTCTCCAGTACGCCGGATATTCCCGATCAGGATGTGCCGTAGTTCGTACCTGTTCTCAATGATTTGCAAATATTACTCGATGGCGCAGATCAGGCCCAGGTTTTCGGAGCAGGCGGCGCGCACAGCCTGCAGGAATCCGTCGGCCCACGCGGGCAGCACTTCGTCGACGAGGCGGAAATATTCGGAGGTGACGGGGATGTTTTGCTGCTGGCGGAAGCGCAGTTGATCTCTGGCTGCCGCGCCGCGGGCAGGAGGCGAGACGTTGCGCAGGCAGGAGGCGAGTTGCTGCACCTCGCCGGGCGTGAGGTAGCCTGCGTAGTTATAGGGTTCGCCGGCGACGTAGCCAAAGGGCATGCAGCGCCGCTCGCAGGCCAGATACTCGAAGAGGACCATCGCGCGCAGCGAGACGCGAGCCAGCCAGCCGCGCAGGTGCAGCAGGTCAACCATGCCGCCGATTTCGATGCTGCCCAGTTGCGTTGTGAATGCCAGATCATCCTCATCCCCGGCGCCTTCTGGGGAAATGAGTTGCATCCCGCTGGCTTCACCGGATATATAAAGCTGTGTGTCGTCGGGTTTGTTGGGCGGTATGGTTTCGCTCATTTCCACGTCGGCGGGGTCGAATATGTCCCGTTCCCCGCTCTGGTCGAAACTGAGAGACTCTGTTTTGCTGGAAGCTGTTGTTTCGCCGGTCAGGCCGAGTTCGCGCAGCGCGCCGGTCAGGTTCGCGGGCAGCGCGCCCGTGCTGCGGCTTTCGCTGCCGACATCGAACATATCCGGCAGGTCGTTGGAGTCCATTGATTCCTGCCCCAGATGGCTGATAGAAGAGATCTGATCGGCGAGATCGGCAAGGCCAGCCGAGTGCAGGAGGGAGATGAGTTCTTCGCGAATCTCCGGCGTCCCTTCGCCCGGCTCCTCTGGCCGCACTCCATTCAGCATTGACGTGAAGAGAGGAAGTTCGCCGTCGAGGGCTTTGTCGCGCCAGGGCAGGCAGTACGTTTCGAGAATAGCTCCCCAGACGGTGCGCAGCGCGTCGTTTTGCTGGTAGAGCCGGGGCGTGTGCAGGTGCAGGTAGCGGTCGCTCAACGGCGTGAACGCTTCGGGGGAGCAGAGCTGCTCATATTCCTCAAGGCTGTGCAGGCCGCGCGGCAGCTTTTGCACGAATGCTCGCGCCCGCACCCATGAGCGCAGTCGCTGCATCGGCGCGGGCAGGGCTTCCTCTTCCTGCGCGCAGCGTGTCTGCTCAAACAGTGTGGCAACGGCACTCTCATCTCGTTCAAGCAGCCAGCGCGCAAAAGCTGGCATCACCACGTCCGTGTAGGTTGCCCAATCGAACCCATGCAGAAAAACAATCATCGCACTCCCTGCTTGCCTGTGCCATACCATGACGTATCCGGCTACACTTTCAATGGCATGGTATGCCATGCAAATATTTCTATAGTCAAATTATACCCCATGCTGCCAAATGATAGCTGCGAGGTTTTTCCGTCAGACGGAACAATTTGCCATTGGATTTGACGAATGGCTATCTCAGGTGTTACTCTACAGGAAAATATTCCAGCGTGTATCATCGTACCTGCACAAAGTACACCATTGTAGCCGTTATCATGTTGATAGAGCATAGCCCGGCTTATCCCTATGTGGCCGGGCATTTTTTTAAGGAGGATGCTGCCATCATGTCTCTGGCACGTACCCCCGGCACCTTTGAGAACAAATTTGCCGGGGAAGGGCTTACCTTCGATGATGTCTTGATTATCCCTGCCGCTTCGTCGGTTCTTCCTCGTGATGTCTCTACTCGTACCCGTTTCACCCGTACCATTACACTCAACATTCCGCTGGTCAGCGCCGCTATGGATACGGTGACCGAGGCCCGGCTCGCCATCGCCCTGGCGCGTGAAGGCGGCATTGGCATCATTCACCGCAACCTTTCCATTGAGGATCAGGCGCAGGAAGTCGATAAGGTTAAACGTTCGGAGTCGGGCATGATTACCGACCCGATTACGCTGGAACCGGGCGCGCTGCTGGGCGAGGCGCTGGCGGCGATGGAACGGTTCCACATCTCCGGCATTCCCATCACCGAACATGGCAAACTGGTCGGCATTCTGACCAACCGCGACATCCGTTTCGAGACCGACTTGCAGCGGCCCGTCTCCGAACTGATGACGCGCGACCATCTCATTACCGTGCCAGTTGGCACCACACTGGAGCAGGCCCACGATCTGCTGCGCCGTTATAAAATCGAAAAGCTGCCGGTGGTCGACGAACATGGCATGCTCAAGGGGCTGATTACCATCAAGGATATTCAGAAGAAAATCCTCTACCCCCACGCGGCCAAAGATGAATACGGGCGGCTGCGCGTGGGCGCGGCGGTGGGTGTCGGCCCGGATACCGATAATCGCTGTGCCGCGCTGATCGAAGAGGGTGTAGACGCGCTGGTCGTCGATACCTCGCACGCCCACTCGCGCATGGTCATCGAGACGGTAGCGCGCATCAAAGACCGCTTCGGCAAGCGCGTGCAGTTAGTCGCGGGCAACGTCGTCACGGCAGAAGCGACCGGGGCGCTGATCGAGGCAGGCGTGGATGCCGTCAAGGTCGGAGTTGGTCCTGGGTCGATCTGCACCACGCGCGTCGTCGCTGGCGTCGGCATGCCGCAGATCACTGCCGTCTACGAGTGCGCCCAGGCTGCCCGCTCTCATGGCATCCCCATCATCGCTGATGGCGGCATTCAGTATTCCGGCGATATCGCCAAAGCCATTGCCGCCGGGGCCGATACCGTCATGCTCGGCAGCCTCTTCGCGGGGGTGGATGAAAGCCCTGGCGAACTGATTATCTCTTCCGGCGAGCGGTTCAAAGACTATCGCGGCATGGGTTCCGTTGCCGCCATGAAGCAGCGCAGCTACAGCAAGGACCGCTACTTTCAGGAGAACACGAAGGACGAGGCGCAGTTGATTGCCGAGGGCGTCGAGGCGCGCGTTCCCTATAAGGGCCTGCTCGGCCCGCTTGTCTATCAGCTTGTCGGCGGCTTGCGCCAGTCCATGGGCTATGCCGGAGCGGCCACCATCGCCGAGATGCAGGAGAACACGCGCTTCGTGCGCATTACCGGCGCCGGCCTGCGCGAAAGCCACCCGCACGACGTCGTCGTCACAAAGGAATCGCCGAATTACGGCATCAAGTACCGCTAAGGCCTCTGGAAGGTTAGGAGTGTGAGCGATGCCATTGAGCGAACGAGAGCAAAGCGTCCTTGCCGCGCTGGATGAGCGGGGATTGATCGAAGCCTTTCGCGCCCTGTTGCGCATCCCCAGCCTGACCGGGCAGGAGGCAGAGGCGCAACGCTGGCTGGCGCAGCATATGCAGCAGATGGGGCTGGAGGTCGATCTCTGGCCCATCGATGTGGCGGTAATGCGTCAGCACCCGCAATTTCCCGGCATGGAGGTTGATCGCTCCGGCCACGAAGCACTCGGCCTCGTTGGCACCTGGCGTGGCTCGCCCGGCAACAGGGCAGGCGGGGGCAAACATTTGATTTTCAACGGCCATATCGACGTGGTGCCGGTCGGCGACCCGGCCAACTGGCGCCACGCTCCCTGGAGCGCGGATTGGCAGGATGGCCTCATCTACGGACGCGGGGCCTGCGACATGAAGGGCGGACTGATGGCCGCGCTCTACGCGCTCAGAGCCATTAAAGATGCAGGTATCTCTTTGCCCGGCTCGATCAGCGTCCAGAGCGTCATCGGGGAGGAAGATGGTGGGCTGGGGACGTTTGCCACTTTGCTGCGCGGCCACAGTGGCGATGCCGCCATCATCTGCGAGCCAACGCGCCTCAACCTGATTCCGGCGCAGGCGGGCGCGCTCACCTTCACCGTGCGCGTGCGCGGCAAATCGGCCCATGCCAGCGTGCGCCTGCAAGGGGTAAGCGCCATCGAAAAGTACCTGGACATTCACCGCGCGCTCATTCAGCTTGAGAGGGAGCGCAACAGCGAGGTGGAGCATCCCCTGCTTGCGCAACTGGTGCTGCCCTACCCGCTCAGCATCGGGCGCGTGCAGGCCGGTAACTGGTCCTCCTCCGTTCCCGAAGAACTGACCTTCGAGGGCCGTATCGGCGTCGCCATCGGCGAGTCCAGCGCCTCCGTGCGCCAGCAATTCGAGCAAACCCTCGTCGGCCTCGCCGAAAGCGACCCCTGGCTGCGCGACCACCCGCTCGAAATTGTGTGGAGCGGCGGCCAGTTCGACTCCGGCGAAATCCCCGCCGACCACCCGCTTGTCCACCTCTGCCGCCAGAGCATGTTTGACCTCACGGGCCATCCTCCTCGTTTAGAGGGCGCGCCCTACGGCTCCGACCTGCGCCTGCTTGTCAACCAGGGCCACATCCCTGCCCTGCTCTTTGGCCCCGGCGATGTCAACGTCGCCCATATGCCCGACGAACACGTGGCGATCGATGAGGTGATCCTGGCGGCGCGAGCGTATGTGCTGGCGGCGCTGCGGTTTTTCGCAGGATAACTTTACGCGAGCTGGCCGGGAAACACGCACTCCTGCGCACAGAAAGCGCACCAGCCAACGAGTTGCCCGTCTTGCTCATGGAGATCGCTGAGACGGCGGGCGCAGCGGCAGACGTAGCCATGCTGGCGGGCAGGGTTGCCGAAGACGAGGGCGTGGGGCGGCACATCGCGCGTGACCATCGAGCCTGCGCCGACGAGGGCAAAGCTGCCGATGGTCACGCCGCAGAGGATGACCGAACCGGCCCCGATAGAGGCCCCATACCGAACGAGCGTGGGCGTGATCTGCCAGTCGTCGGCGGTTTTGAGCTGGCCGTCGGGCGTGATGGCGCGGGGATGCAGGTCGTTGGTGAAGCAGACGTGGGGGCCGATGAAGACGCCGTCTTCCAGCGTCACGCCTTCAAAGACCGAGACGTGATTCTGGATTTTGACGCGCGAGCCGATCTGTACGTGGGCATCAATATAAACTCCCTTGCCGATATTGCAGTTTTCGCCGATACGGGCATGCTCTCGCACATGTACCTGTCGCCAGATGCGCGTCCCCGCTCCCACCGCTGCCTGCGGCGAGACTTCGGCGGTCGGGTGGATATAAACAGATGCAAGTTCCATAAGCTGGTTCCTCCTCACACACGTTCCCTGAAACACAGATGGCGTTCCCGGACAATGCTACTGTTCAGTGTATTGCCAGGATTATACCCGCTTCCTCCGGCTCTGTCTATCGAAAAGACTGGATATGACAGCTTCCTATCTGCCATCGAAAGGCATGCCGGGGAAGGGAAGCTGGTTGTCGTAGCTGGCCGGATTTGCCACCGACGGCTGCCCTCCGTCGCCGAACGGTGGTTGCATGGTGGGAAGATTAGCGTTGGACGGCGTGGCCGGTGGGCTACCCTGTGCATAGAAAGGTGTGGATATATTGCCCGCTGATATGCCCCACTGCGTTCCCGTTGTGGGCAGGGAGCCGGGCGTGACAGGAAATCCGTTATTGTCAGGGACGGCGAAGAAGGGAAGCTGGCCGGGGGAAGCGGGGTTTCCTGCATTCCAGGCTGGTTGACCGGCATTGGTTGCAGGGATGGTATTCCAGCCGTTGCCGACCGCCGGGTTTTGCGGCATCCACATGCCAGCAGTTTGCTGCGGCTGTTGTGGGAGCGCGGTTGCAAAGGCAGGCGCGGGTGGGAGTGAGGGTTTTGCGAAGGGATCATTTGCCCATGCCTGCTCGTCGGTCGCAGCGTTTTCCCAGCCATAGAGGTTGGTGGCCCCGTCCATGCTTGGGCTGGGCGTGCGCGACCAGGGGCGTGCGCCGCTGGGTGGCAGGTTTGCCTGAGCCGGTACCGGGTTGAGCAGTTTTCTCACCAGGAAAATGGCGACGACCACCAGCAAGAGCAGTCCGACGGCTAAACTGCCCAGGACAAGCAGGGGTGTGGTCGAGTCGGCAGTATTGTTGCTTGAACTGCTGTTATCGGATGGGGTGGAGCTTTGATCGTTGCTGTTACCCGGCGTGGCGGTGGCAGCGATTGGGGTAGCAGTGGACAAACTGCTGCCGGTGCCTGTCGGCGTAGGCGAGGCGCCCGCCGTCGGTGTGGTATTCGGCGCGGGCGTGGCAGTTGGAAAGACCTGGTTGCCAACGGTGGACGTGGGGGTTGGCCCGGACTGGTGCGTAGGCGTGGGCCGGGGCTGCGTGGGCGTCGCTGTTGGCGCAGGTGTTGGCGTCGCTGTTGGCATAGGAGAGGGCGTAGGGGTGGGAGAAGGCGTAGGAGTGGGTGTAGGCGTATCGGTAGGAGTGGGAGAGGGCGTTGGCGTATCGGTGGGCGTAGTGCCAACTGTAACAGTGAGCGTGACGGGCAGTGTCACTGTCGGAGTGGGATCAGCCTGCCGGGCATGGGTGGTGTGCAGGTGGGCGAGCATTCCAACGGCGGTGAAGAGCAGGAGCGAGCAGCACAGGGCGGCAAAAATACCGTTACGTCGATGAATAGTTTCTTGCCTTGCCTTCTCTACTTGCTTTGTTCGTTGTGTTTGCTCAGGGGTATGCCAATCTCTTTGCTTTGTCTGCTGGCTCTTTTCCATGTTTTCTGCTCTCAGTTTCCTGTTATTTCTCCGTTGCCATAATGCGCGCAATGAATTCAACGGGGCGCAATGACCGGTACAGTATTTTACCAGACCACATGATTGCCAGACTGAAAGAATTTATTCTGTGCTTTCTCCCGGTATGCTGATTACACCTTCCCCGTAAAAATAACTGTATCTGAATACTTGCTTGCCAGTCAAAGGGATAGGACAAAAATCTCATCTGCGGATAGCCCATCAGGGCTTTTTTCCCGGCAGGACGAACAGACCGCTGCGCGCTTGCTGCATAATGGCCGCCAGCAGGGGGTCCTCAAGCAGATCGCTGCTGGCCGCCGTTCCCGGTGCGCCCGCTATGGCAGGGGCCTCATCTGTTCTCTGCATGGACATGGAATTTCCTGTAGCCATATAACTGTCTGTAGGGGGTTGTGTGACTGGCGGGGAGGGAGAGGTCTGCTGGAGCGGAAAATCGCCCCATTGTGGCCTGGGGTCTGATGCCGCTTGCATCGATTGCGCTGCCCGGGCCAGATCGGCGTTTCGGGCAGGCATATGCGCGGGGGAAGCTGCCTGTGGAAGGGCAGGATGGTGTGTGGAGGCTCGTTTTCCGGTTTTGCGCCGCCATAACAGGATGGCGAGGGCGGCTGTCAGCAGTAGAAATGCGGCGCCCGCGACCAGGGCCAGCGTTTTCTTGCTTTGCTGGCTGCCGCTGGCGGGTGTTTGCCAGGTTGGCTGCTGTGTGGTCTGCGCGCTGCCGGTTGGGGGAGGTGTTTGCAACTGCGTTCCCTGGCTGATAGGTGTGGCCGGTGTGGAAGTTGGTTGGGTGGATTGCGTCGGGATTGAGGCCGGTGTGGCCGTCTGGCCCGGCGTCGGGGTCGCCGTTCTGCCCGGTGTCGGCGATGGGGCGGGTGAAGGGGTAGGCGTGGCCGGGGCCGCGTAGACGATAAAGGAGACCGAGGCGCTCAGCGTGGGCGGGCTGCCGCTGCCTGCGCTGGCGATCAGTTCTACCGGCCCGGTCGGGTTGGCGGGAATCGTATAGGTCTGAGAAAACGCGCCGTTCGCGTCAGATGTGGCCGTTCCCAGCGGAATTCTGGTTCCGCCGCTGAGTTGCTGTAGCGCCAGCGTCACGCTCGTCTGTGGCGGCAGGAAGTTGCTGCCGCTAACAACGGCTTGCTGACCGACGGTGAAGGTGGAAGAGGAGATGGTGAGCCGTGCCGGGGCTGCCGAGAGGACGGTGTATGAACCGGCCACCGCCAGCGTGGAGCCGATGGAGGCGCAGACGGTGTACAGGCCGGTTGGCGTTTTCGTGGGCCAGAGAAACCAGCCGCTAAAGGCTCCGCCGCTGACAACGGCGGCCTGCGCCGTCGCGGCGGGCGTGTAGGTATTTGCGGCGCAGGATGGACTGGCGCTATAGCCAAAATTGACCACCGTCCCATCGGCCACGCCCTGCCAGCCCGAGCCGCTGACGGCGATGATGGCCCCGGTTGGCCCCGCTGTCGGCGTACTCGTCATTGTTCCCTTCGTGAGCCACATAGAGGTGGCGGCCTGCGCTCTGCCCGCCTGCGTGTCCAGACTTGCCACCGTGAGCAATGTCAGCGCCATAATGCAGGCGATAACCTGTATGGCAAACAAGACGTGATGAACATGATTACGGACCATTTTTTCTTCCATAACCGAACTATAAATTTCTGCTGGCCCTGTCGTCAAGAAAATGGTACCTGTGGGTCTGAAACGTTTCGTTCATGCTTCGACCAGTTCGATGGCTACTTCGTAGGAGAGCCCAGGGGCGTTACCGGTGGCGAGGGGGATTTGCTGGCTGTGCAGGTCGAGGCAGGTTTCGGCGTAGCTGTCAAAATGGACGCTGACCGGGGCGCCATTGAGCGGATCGACGTAATTGATGGTCACGCCCACCTGCGCGTAGGAGATGCGCAGGGCGTCGCGATACTGCTGGCCCGTCAGGCCGGTGGGCGTACCATCATATTTGAGCAGGTCGTTAGAGCAGAGCAGCACCATCGACCACGTGCGCTTGCCCGGCCCCAGATCGACATACGACTCGCCGTTGTCTGCCCGCACCGTCGCCTTGCGCACTCTTGGCTGCTTCATGCGGTACGTCCCTGGCTTCACGAAGTACCCCGTTCCATCGATAATCACTTCACAGTCCTGCCCGATGATTGCCATGTCCTTGCTCCTTTATGTATGGTCTCCGCCGTCTCATGGCATGCTGAGTGAAGCATCTGGTGGCCTGTTGCGGTGTACCCGACGAACATATGCTTCGCTTCACTCAGCATGAGGCCTCTATTGTTTACGATTCGGGGGAAATGCGTGAGGTTTGCGTCGTTTTCGTGTCGCTGATGGAGACCAGTTCGCCGTCGATGGTAACGGAGAGGCCCCATTTTTTCAGCGCGGTAGTGATGATGAGAATGATTTGCGAGAGGCGGGCATTTTCTTTTTCCGTTGCCAGCACGCGGTCGCGTAACATGTTCAGTTCCACGTTCAGCGCGTTGATGACCCGTTCCTGCACCTCTTCGGTGGTGCGCGCGAAGCCCACACGATAGGCCACGAAGCCGCCGATGGCGAGGAAGATCAGGAATGCCAGGTTCACCATTGGCATCCATTCAGCCAGGGTTGCCATTGTTTCCCTCCATGTGTAAATCAGCCTGATTCAGCAAGTTGCCCATTGCAGGCCAGCCGTTGCCAGGCCAGCCGTTGCCAGGCCAGCCGTTGCAGGCCAGCCGTTGTCAGGCCAGCCATTGCAGGCCAGCCGTTGCCAGGCCACCCGCAAGGGATGGCCCTACTATATACGATGCGCCCGCTCGCAGGCTGCGATGGCTGGATGGCAGACGTATATAGTAGGGCCATCCCTTGCGGGTGGCCTGCCGGGCCGGACGATGTGGTGGGATTATAATCGGGGCCAGCGAGCGGGGATATCTCCCCAGTGAACCCTTGAGGATGCGGCAAAATCGCGCTGATTTTTGATCTCTGTCAGCCGCGCCTCAAACTGCTGCATTTTGTTCTGCGCCGCCTGTAGCCATGCTGTTGGGATGTGCGTATCGTCCACGCGGTCGCGCAGCGCCCCATCCTGGAAATCGAAGTTGTCGTTGGTGGGAACCTGGTAAGCTTCCATGGCGTAGGCGCAGGCGCCCAGCACGATGATGTCGCGATGCGCCTCCGGGATGGTTGAGCCGAAGTAGTCGAGCTGGTGCTTTGTGGCGTAGAAGACACGCAGCACCAGTGTCGAGTCCTGCGGCAGTTCCGCGCTCGACAGCTTCAGGGTGAAGCTGGGCGTCGCCGTGCCGGTGGGGCCGGAACCGGAGCCGACGGTACCCTGCGCGCCCAGATTGCCGCCGGCGGCCAGCGCAGCTGTGCTATCGAAGAGGTTGGAATATTCCGCGAAGTCGCGCTCGAACGGCGGCCAGAGCATGACCCCGCTGGTATTAACGGTTGGCGGCCCCGGTCTGGTAACGATGGCGCCGTCCGCGCTATTGTCTACAAACTGCGTTGTTGTGTTGTCCGCCAGCGTGGCCAGCAGGTACAGCTGCGAGCCGCCAATCTGCGTGCGATAGAGGTTGCGACCGATGACGGTGTTGGTCGCGGCGCCGGGCGTTGAGGGCGCGGCGGGGCCGAGGGGAATATTTGCCAGTTGCACCTGCTGGTTGCCGCTCGTCGTTGTCACCGTTGCCGGCGGCGAGGGCGTGGTCTCGCCGCCCTGCGAAAGGAAGGTTACGGCATATGCGTAGGAGCCAATGCCTGTGCCTGTTCCCGCTACCGGCGTCGCCGTCATGCCCGCGCCAGGGGCGGGAAAGTACGAGCCATACGCCTGCAGCGGGTAGAGGACGCGCTCGATCCACCACACCGGGTAGGCCGCGTTCCACGATGTCGGGTAGGGGTATGTGCGCTGGAACGGCTGCGAGGCCATGTCTGTGAAGACAATGTTGGGGTAATACTGGCTATAACGGTCGACCGCCTTATCGATGGCGCGATCGATATCCGTGTCCTGCCAGCGCAGGTTTGCCGGTGAAAGCGGGTCAAACAAATCCTGTCGCACGGCGGTCTCTATATCGGAGAGCAGCATGGTAATCTCCTTTCAGCCACTGCTTGCTCTGGCCCACATTGCTCAACCTCCCAATCGCTTGCTCAGCGAGCGATTGGGAGCGTGTATAGTAGGGCCAGCCCTTGCGGCTGGCCTGTGGTGGGCCAGTTTTTGCGGCTGGCCTGTGGTGGGGCCAGTTTTTGCGGCTGGCCTGTGGTGGGCCAGTTTTTGCGGCTGGCCTGTGGTGGGCCAGTTTTTGCGGCTGGCCTGTGGTAGGGCCAGTCCCATAAGCGTTAACTGAAGCCTGTGCGAGCGCCAGGCAGGCCACCCGCAAGGGGTGGCCCTACTATATACGCCCCCTCCACAAGGGACTATTGTCTCTAGTAGGGCCAGCCCTTGCGGCTGGCCTGTGGCGGCCTGAAGTGAACGCTTCTGGGGCCAGTTTTTGCGGCTGGCCTGTGGTAGGGCCAGTTTTTGCGGCTGGCCAGGATATGGCCAACCGGCGGGGTATGGCCGGGATGCATCACATCACGTAGCCATAAGTGAAGAGCGTGACAGTACAGGCGCCGCCGTTGGCCTTGATGTCGATGCGGCCCTGGCTGTCGACGGGCAGCAGGCCCCCGCCGTTGAGGTTGCCCGTCGCGCTCTGGTTGTCCCCGATGGTCAGCGTCTCGCCCAGGTTGCCCCCGTGCGCCGCCAGATCGATGTGCGCGGGCGGAGCCGGTGTTGAGAAGTATGCTTTGCACAGCACTGCCAGCGTTCCCGCCGGAAGGTTGCTCAACGTAAACGTCTGCGTCACGCCCGCGTTGATCGTTACCGCGTTCACCTGTTGCACCGGGCTGCTGATCGTCACGCGACCGGGCGGCGGCGAGGGTAGCGCACTGCTGCCGTTGGCGAAGACGGCGATGACGACGGCATCCGAGGGGTTGTGTTCGTCAAAGAAGAGGACAGCGCACAGCGCGCCGGGCAGGCACGAGGTGGAGTCCAGCGTGTTCGAGACCGGCACGCCAATCAGCGCCGCCGAGGTCGCTTCCAGCAGCAGCACCGAGGCCGTGTATGTACTCGCGTTAAACGACTGGATAATGCCGCGTTTGATCGCCTGGCTCATGCGTCATTGCTCGCCTGACCGGGGCTGGCAACGCTATCGCCGCCAGCGCAGGCATGGAAACTGCCTGCCGTATACGATGTTCCCAGCACGCCGTTGACCGTTGTGGCGATGTTCGCGAAGGTCTGCGTCCCGGATGGGTCCACGCGGAAGAACGTGCCATCATTCGGCACATTGCCGTCGCTCGTCTGCTGGAAAATGCATAACGTCCGCAGATTGAGGTATGAGCCTGCCGGGGCGATCTGCCCGCTGTTATACCGTCCCCAGGTGAATTCCGCTAAGTCCAGCATTATCTGTTTCTTCCTTTCTGTTCTGTTCGTCCTGTTTGTTTTGTTGCTTGTGCCGGTGTTCTCTGGACGTCTTAGACGACCGGCATAATCTCAATTTCGAAAGGGTCCATGTGACGCGGCCCTGTGGCCGTCTGCACGGTGATGTAGACGATGAAGACGCCGACGGTTGCCACATCTGAAGCGGTCAGATTGTAGTGGCAGGCGCCGGTGGCGGCGTTATCGATGGCCCAGCCACCCAGGCAGCTCTGGACGGCGCCGGTGAGCTTGTTTTTCCACTTCATCGAGATGGCTGAACTGGCCAGGCCCACCAGCAGGCTGTTGCCGCTGTCATCGAGCAGTATGGGGGCAAAGGGGCTGCCGGTATCTCCCTGGTAGATGGGTGAAATCATGAGCCGTTCCCCCTTGCGGTGAGCGTGATCTTCCCATCTCTAGCATACACGGTGGCATTGCTTTGCGGCGCGATGTTCCAGTAAGGGTACCCGGCGGCATATTCTTTTGTTCCGGGGCCCGGCGACTGCGAGGGATTGCTGTAGGCGCTCATGTAGGTGGGGACGCTGTTGATGCTCTGGAAGAGCGATTTGGTCTCCACCGCTGAAAGCGGCAGGGCGTTGGTATGCACGATCGAGTTGGGGTTGTCGGTATAGTACAGGCACATGCCGCCGCCTCCCGTGCGCATAGCTTCGTACATCTCAATCGTCCAGCCGCGCACCTGCTCCTGGGTGTAGGTAGCGGTGACGGAGTTCTGGGCGTAGACTTTCACGCCGCTGGCGTGGGCGTACTGCGCGGTCCATGCCGCTTGCGTGGCTCCTGACCCCAGGGGATTGGTGGTGATCTGGATGACGGTGGCGTTTTTCGCGGCCTGGCCGTAGGCGTAGACGATTTCTTGATTGGCGTAGACGGCGGCCTTGTAGTCAACGGTGATGAGGGTGGCGTCGGCGATGGCGGATGGCAGGGCGGCGACCGGGATGCTGGTGTAGGCGCTGCCCTGATTGAGGGCGGCGGTGGTGGTACTCTGGGTGCCGTTGCCGTCGTCGTACATATCCCAGCCGAATTCGCAGCACCAGACCTGCGCCACTGTGTCGTTGGCGGCCAGGACGCTTTTCATGGCGGCCAGTTGCTGAGAGATGCTCGGCGTGTTGGCATCTGAGGTGGTGGGATCAGGCCCGGCGGAGGAGCCGCCGCGGTAGTAGTGGAAGTCGATGGCGTCGATGAGGCCACCCACGCCGCCGTTGTAGGTGCAGAGGTTGGTGAGCCAGTTCTGCACGTGGGAGAGGGCGTTGGTGGGGACTTTGCGTACGGCTCCAGCCAGGATGAGGGCATTGGGGGCGGCGGCTCTGATGGCGGGGGCGACGGACTGGATGGTGAGGGCGAGCCATTTGCCCTGCAGGTCGCGGTAGCCGTTGGGGTCAGGATTGGGGCTGCTGTCGTACTCTTCGTTGCCGATCTGCAAGATCTGGATCGTGCCATGTCCGTTCTGGCCATTGTAGCGTGTGGCGACCATACCGGCGTAATTGGCCAGGGCGGCGGGGTCGGGCAGGATGGAGTTGACGGCAACGATGTGGACGCCGGAGGCGTGGGTGGAGGCGCAAGTCCAGGTGTTGATGGGGATAGAGGTGGCCCCTGCGCCTACAGAAGCCGACGTGGTGACGATCTCCTGATTGCCTTCGGCATCGACGATCAACTGTGTGCCGGTGGGGATGATGGTGCCTGCCGGCAGCGGGTTGACGTTGATCTGGGAGTGAAAGGTACCCTGGTTGTAGGCCTGGGTGGTGGTGGTGGGGCCGATGTAGTTGCCGATGGGGTCGAGGGCGAGGTACCAGGCGGGCGCCCCGTTGAGGGAGAGCAGGGCAGTGATGCCTGCGCTGTTGCACTGGCTGACGAAGTTGTCGAGGTAGCTGCTCCAGTTGTAGACTCCGGGTGCGGTTTCATTGCTGCGCCAGAGGTAGTTGTTGCGAATGACGGCCTTTGGCCCCCAGGCGGCCATATCAGCAGGAAGCTGGGTGGGCATGGTGGGGGGATTGTTTTTGATGGGGGAGATGGTGACGCCGTAGGGGCTGTAGGGGTTATTCATCGTCGATGCTCTGTCCCTTTTCTTCTTTCCTCTTTAGATTTAGAATTCGAGGGTCTGGACGGTGACGCCCCAGCCGTTGGCGCCGGTGGACTGGACGTAGAGGGCAATGCCGTGAAGGGAGGGGGCATTGGCCGGAAGCCAGATGCATTCTCCGTTGGTGAGGACTTCGATCGGCTGGGCATTCTGGGTGGCGGTCACTTCACGGATGGTACCCACAAGCGCGCCGGAGAGGGCGGCGTTGCTGTAGCCACACGTTCCTGCAGCCGCGTTGGCGGAGCCGGCCAGGTTGTTGAGGCCGATCACGGCGTTGTTGGTCCAGCCGGTGATGGAGGAGGCGTCAGCGGCGGTGAGGTCGAGCTGGTGAAGGGCCTGGCCGTTGTAGATGAGGACGATGCTGTAAATGAGCAGGTTCTTTGGCGAATTGGCCGGGTTGAAGAGCTGGAAGCCGAGGGTGGGCGTTCCGGCCGGGGAGGTGAGCTTGCCGGTGGTGTAGGAGAAGCTCTGCCCGCCGGCAAGAAACGCGCGGATCTGGTCCTGGGTGATCAGGGGGTTGGAGGCGCTGGCGCCGACGCTGGCCGCGGTCTTGAGGTTGCCCAGGCTGTCCAGTTGCAGGGCCTGGCCCGCGCCGGAAGGAAGCAGGCCGCCGGCCAGCGCGGAGCCATCGGGGTTCATGTAGCCGCTCATGGGATTCTTCTCTCCTCTCGTTGTCGTTGTCGTTCGAGTTTCGGGTTCATTTCACGGGATACCAGAGGGAGGTGGAGCTATCCCAGACAAAGAGCCGCGCAGTGAGGCCGGCGATGGCGTCGCTGGCGCCGTCGGCGACATGGCTGGTGGCGGCGACGTCGAAGGTGACGCTATTGGCGGCGGCGGCCTCGTTGACGACCCAGACGATCTGGCCGGATTGCGTGCCGGGCTGCAAGATGCAGGCGGCGCGGGCGGCAGCAGGGTTGATGCGGGAGACGACGAGGCCGGCGGTGGCGATGGTGCCGGCGGCGCCGGGATCGGGGCTGGCGCTGGACTGGCCGTAGGCGATGTCGGCGTTGCTGTGGACTTCATGCTTGCCGACGGTATCGTAGTTGAGGTAGGCGGTGAGGCCGTCGCTCACGGTGAAGGCGCTGGCATTGGGAAGCTGTGCCATCGGAGAAATCCTTTCCTGTCATGTCGTGTCATGTTGTGTTATGTCATGGAACGGGAACGTGAAATGGAACGGCAGTTCGTGGCGCGGGCCAGGCCAGGCCATCCGCCCTCCCGCAGGCCACCCCTTGCGGGTGGCCCTACTCTACACGACATGCCCCACGCTCTCGTATATAGTAGGGCCATCCCTTGCGGGTGGCCTGGGGGGGCTGGGGCGGCTGGCAGCGCACCCGCATCGGCGCCCGCGCCCGCGCCCGCAAGCTAGATGCCCCTGTAGAGGCCCCTGTAGTCGACGACCGCCCCGCCATATTCATGCCTGACCTTGTAGCTGATCACATCCTGGGTGAAGTTGAGGCCATACAGAGGCATGTCCTGGATGAAGAGCGCAGGGTTGACCTGCCCGCCCACGAAACCAATCTCGATGGTGTCGATCACTGCTGGATCGGCGCTGAAGAACCACTGGGACGTGTTGGACAGTTGCGGGGAGACAATCGGCTCGACGTAGCCAAGCATGGGGTTGATGTCGTTGTTGGCGCTGCCGGGGACGCCTGCCGATCTGGTGGCGACCATTGCCACAAATTCGAGTTCGGGTGGGACAATCAGGAAGCGCGGGCGCAGGCCGATGCGTTTCCCCGCCATATTGGTCTGCTCGCGCATGGCGGTGACGCCGGTTTGCATCGAGGCGGTGGAAAGGGCAGCGTTGCCCAGGTTGTTGTGCGGTGCGCCGCTGGTGAAGAGGGCGTTGCCGTCGTAGATGTTGGGGTTGGTCGAGAGGAAGGCGTAGACGAATTCCGCCAGTGTGTAGGCAGCGGCCACCGCCAGCTTGGTGGGAATCTGCTTGATCGCCATCAGGTCGTCGTTGATAATCGTCTCGCGTGAGACGGTCACCAGATTGCCCCGTTTGCTCGGTACATAGGTGGCTGCCGTATCGCTCAACGAAATCGTGCTGTAGGCTGTATCTTCCGCCACCGTCGAGAGCGAGCCGAAGGCGCCCAGGCGCACGCGGGTCTGTTGCTTGAAGTCTTTAATGGGGACGATGGTGCAGAAGCGTTGCCATTCGGCGGGCCACGCCTGGTAGTCTTTGAGCAGGCGTTTATTCATGCTGGTTCCCAGCAGGTAGGAGAAGCTGGCAGTGGTGGTGTCGGCTTCAGTGATGCGCGGAATGGGGGCCGCTTCATCGACGCGGATCATCCCCGGCTCGCGCAGGCTTGTCCCGCTGACAGAAGGGTCGCCTGTCACGCGCGCATACGCCTCGCGAATAGAGGCAAAGGCGCGCACGTTGCCGAGGCGGGCCGTGTTCACCTCCAGCCCGAACATGGCATCGAAGGCCGCCTGCAACTTTTCCGCCTCCGTGATCTGCTCGCCTATCTGGGGCCGCTCAAAGCCCTGGCCGCGAATCTGGCCGCTCGCCGACAGCTCGGCCAGCATGAGCCGCGTTCCCTCAAGCTCGCGCTCCAGTTCCGCCTCCTCGAAGATGCGCCCGGCGAAACGCCTGCGAATCAACCCCAGAGCCGTCGTCGGCATGCCCTGCCGCTCCGCTTCCAGCAGCCGCCGTTCCAGCAACAACTGCCCCCGTTCCCTGCGCAACTCCGCCAGCAGCGCCGCCGCCTCGCCGTCTCTTGCCTCCATCAGTGCTGCGCCGACTACCTGCTGCGCGCCCTGTTCCTGCACGCGGCCCTCGTTCTGCGACTGCGCGAGCGGTACAATGGATTGCGTTGCCGTGTCCTGCATGTTCTCTGCTTCGTTCATGTTCATTTCTCCCTGTAAAATGTGTTGAAATGTCCCGCCTGCGCTGGGGCGGGTCACGATATCGCACGAATTGAGCGCCACGACGTTCGTCACCTCTTTCAAAGCCCGTCCTGCCTTCGTGGCGCTTTCCATGCTGGCTTCCAGTGGCTGCCAGGTGCCATAGATGTCGATGGAAAGCCCGATCAACTCCGGGTGACCCAGCGCGCAGGCTTCGCGGATCATGTTCCACAGCCACTCTGCCGTTTCCAGAATGTGCAGCGTCGCATCTACTCGCCCCAGCGGCTCCTCCGGCCCCAGCACTACCTGTGGCGAGTGGTAGAAGCCCACAATATCGCGTACCGAGCGTACCTGGCTATCTGCCGCCGTGCGCGGGTGATCGACATATGCCTGCGCCGCTTCCAGCAGCCGCGCAATCGTTCGCAGCGCCTTTTCGTTGTAGTAATAGCCATTGCTGCTCGCGCCCCCGCGCAGTACGGTTACGCGCACCTCATGCCCGGCGTGTCCGGCGCTTTGCTCTTCCATGCGCTGCGCTTCCGTCATCCCTGGCGTCCAACCTGCGCGAATCTGGCCTTCGATGCGAATGATCTCTGCGCTCATGGGAGTACCTGCCTCTGACCATCCAGAGCCGCCAGCAGCGGAGCCAGGTGTCGGGCGCGCCTGCTCATCGCATCCGGTGTGGCATACAATTGCTCGTAACGCAGCGCGGGGGGCAATTGCCGGGCATCGGCGCTGTTCGCGGCCTGCGACGCCGCCTCTTCGTCCATATGCGCCGGTTCTGCAATCACCTGCGCCTGCACCTCGATCGGGCCATAGGCCGCCAGAGCTGAACGCTGCGCCTCCGGCTGCGCCAGCAGTGCAGGGATGAGCGGCGAGAGCAGATCGGCAGAGGGTGGGTCGGGTCGCGTTACATGCGGGCGGTCTAGATCGGCAGGCAGGTCGGGGGCCGTCAGATCGGGCAAAAAGGGGTCTGATTGTGCGGGGTCTGGCAGAGAGAGGCCGGGGATGGTCAGGTCAGCCTGCTCCAACGGCGGCAGCGAAAAATCGGGTCGCGTTGAATCTGCCGACACGAAGTCATTCATAGAGGAACCTCCAGAAGGGAAAGTGAATGAGGGGAACGTTGTACGTGATACGACAATGAGGAATACAGATGGTGAAGCGGTCGGGCAAAGCGTTTGAAGGGGTGGGCTGACCCGTGAAAACTGCCATCGGTGCGCTTAGCCGCTTGCTGATAAGAGTATAACCGCCTGGTTGGTAAATGTCAAGAGGCAAATTGCAGCAGGCCACCCGCCAGGGGCTTACACGGGGAGGTTTTTGGACGGATCGGCCTGGGAATCCGATGGAGAAGCGTTACCAGTGCCACCCTTTCCGTCGGCCTCTCAAGCGACTTTACAACAAATTTTCCCAAAAAACCTCCCCGTGTAAGCCCCTGGCGGGTGGCCGCAGAAGCGTTCCCTGAAACGAGTGCGAGGGCGACGCAGGCCAGCCGCAGAAGCGTTCCCTGAAACGAGTGCGAGGGCGACGCAGGCCAGCCGCAGAAGCGTTCCCTGAAACGAGTGCGAGGGCGACGCAGGCCAGCCGCCAGGGGTGGCCCTACTATATACGAAGCGGTCGTGCCGCTGGTGAAGCGGTCGTATAGAGTAGGGCCACCCCTGGCGGCTGGCCTGCCCGGGGCGGCCTGAAGTGAATGCTTCTGGGGCCACCCCTGGCGGCTGGCCTGCTGCAATGGCCCGGTCAGTTACAGAGGTCGGAGAGCAGGGAAGCGTACATGGGCTGGCGCAGGGTGCGCAGGGCCTTGACCTCGATCTGGCGCACGCGCTCTCGTGTCAGTTTGAACCGTTCGCTTAATTCTTCCAGAGTGTGACAGGAGCCGTCATGCAGGCCGTAGCGCAGTTCGATCACCTGCCGCTCGCGCATGGAGAGGTGTTCCAGCGCGTCGGCGATTTGCGCGCGCAGGGTCGCGTGTGTCACCACATCTGAGGGCGTGGTGGCCTGAGTATCTTCCAGCGTCTCGGCCAGAGAGAATTGATCGTCTTCCAGCAGGGGGGCGTCGAGCGAGATGGGGGTTTCGGCCATGCTCTGTAGCTCGATAATGCGCTGCTTTGAGCATTTCACGGCCCGCCCCAGTTCGTCCGCCGTTGGCTCGCGCCCCAGTTCCTGGTACAGCATGCGCTCGACCCGCTTCAGCTTATAAATCTGCTCGACGATATGCACCGGCACGTGAATGCTGCGCGTCTGCTCGGCCACAGCCCGGCTGATCGCCTGCCGGATCCACCATGTGGCATAGGTGCTGAAGCGACAGCCGCGTGCCGGGTCAAACTTCTGCGCGGCGCGAATCAGGCCCAGATTGCCCTCCTGCACCAGATCGAGCAGGGAAACGCACTGGTTCATGTAGCGTTTGGCGATGCTCACCACCAGGCGCAGGTTGGCCTCCACCAGTTGCTGCAACGCCTCCGTCTCACCGGCCATCACGCGCCGCGCCAGTCTCAACTCCTGCTCCGCCGTCAGCAGCGGGGAGCGACCGATCTCGGTCAGATACTGGCGCAGCGCGTTATCAAGACCGGTCAGGCTATCCTCTCCCTCTTCCTCCTCCAGCAATAGCCCGTCATCTCCATCCATCACATCTTCTGCAAAAAAGGATGCCGCCGACACGACGTCCGGCGCTTCAACGGCTTCCCGTCTCCGTCCCTGTCCCTTGCTCTGGCCCCGGCGCGCAGCTTTGACGGCGGGCGCGGCCATACTCTGAAGCGCGTCAGGTATAACAGGTACGATGGGCGCGGGCGCAATGCGGTGCGCCCCTACAGCAATAGCAGCCATTCCTATGCTGTCTCCTTCCTCACAAACCACATATTCCACAACCAGTAAACATAGCGAAAAATCGGCACGAGCGCGCAACGATTTTCCGGGGAGACATATGCCCTTTTTTCATCCTCCCTACCTCATCTACTGCAAGATACATGCCAGAAATGGCACTACTGCCCCGGATTTCCGTGAATGTTCACAAAATGTTGACAAATATGCCGCCGAACCTGCTGAACTTGCCCTCAAAACCCGTTTTCTGTGCAGGGGAAATTCGGCCCTTTTTCCCACAAATATGATTCCTGTACTCCCTTTGCCTGTAAAAAATTTCTATCGCTGCGGATTTTTCCACAGAAGCGTTTTCAGGGGTATCAAGGTATATTGGGACAGGGCGAGCGCGAAATTGTCCGACCGGCCCGTTTATTTGTGCGTAGAGCAGGGGGCAGATCCGACGAGGTGGGTAGCCTGACTACGTTTGCGAAAAGGAAAAAGGGGTATGCAGCCAGAAGATCGCACAGCGCGCACACGACATTCGTCAAAATCATCCGTATGGATCGATCCGGCGTATATGCGGCACCATGCTCGCAATGAAGAGGAAGAGCTTTCTCTTTCGCCCCATCTGGCTCTGAGCGGCGAAGCAGGTGCGGCTGAAAGCTCAACCTGGGGAGAGGTCGCGCCTGTTCGCGGAGCATACCGGCAGCCGAATCCGATTACTCCTACGCCACCAACGCTGAATAATGGAACCGGCCTGCCGGTTCCACCCCGTACTCTGGCACACAAAGGACAGGTTCCGCGCCTGCCATCACCTGTGTGGCAATATGATTCACCCGATTACGAGATCGAGAGCAGTATCGCCGCGCTCTCGCTGGCGATTCCCTCCGCTCCGGGAGAGCCGACAGGCTCTGCCGCATCCGGGCCGTCCGCGGGAGAAGAGTTTCTGGTAGCCGACCTGCCCACGCGCCCGGACAAGGCCGCCGACATTTCCCCGCTGGCCGGGTTGCCCACGCGCCCGCCATTGTCCATTGAGTCGCCGACTGTCGATGAATTACCGACGCGCCCGGATATGATGGTGGATGCTGCCGACGCTGCCCTCGTTGCTGATCTGCCGACACGCCCTGAACATGCCAGTCTGCACGTGGACGCTCCGTTGCGGGCGCTCGCGGAACTCGATACCGTTCCCCCACCATTGATTCTGCCCGCCGGGGGCGAGGCGGAGGCACACGAGCCGAACCGGCCCACACAGGCGCTTATCCCGGCTCGTTCCTCCGCCGTTGGGCCGCGCTCCACCGTCAAACTGCATATCGCTGACGAGGCACAGAAATCCGCCTCCTGGACAGCCGGTGGAGCCGCGCAATCTCGCCTCGCCCATCGCCTGATCGAGCGTCCTGCCCGCCGCGCTCCGGCGTATTCCGCGTCCTCGCTGCATCTCAACCCGCTGGATCGCCTGCGCTGGTGGTTGCTCAAGCCTGGACGCATCGAATTTCTGCTCTGGCTGGTTGGCACCGTCCTGCTGGTTGCCGGGTCGCTGGCATTCCTGCTCGCCACCAGCCTGAGTTTCGGCTGGCTGACGGTCGGCCAGCCGGGCCGTTCTCCATCTTCCACCCATGCGCTGCCAACAGTCGTAACCTATCCCGGCCTGAAGCTGACGCTGCTGGACAGGGGGCCGTTCCTGCCGGGGCAGCATATCCATCTGCGCGGCCAGGGCTTTACCCCTCACGGTGATATCTTCTTTACGTATGACCAGATGCAACCCGTGACTTCACGCGGGAATGCACCGGCTATGGCTCAGGCTGATGCGCGGGGGACATTTAGCATAACGCTGGCGCTGGGAACGGGCCAGCAGTGGTATGCCGGGCTGCACCTCATCGAGGCGCGCGACCTCGTCAGTGGCCACCTGGCAGTTGTGAAAATCACCATTGCCGCGCCCGCCAGCCAGAACGGCGGTCAGCAAACGGGCGCGCCCACCGGCACTGTTGTCTCCGGTAAGGGAACGCCGACGCCCGTTTCCGGTAATGGCAACGCGCCGACCCCCGGTCCCGGCCCCGGCGGCCAGACCCCCGTCCCCGTCACACCCACTCCCACCATCGGCACTACTCCAACACCGACGCCCAACCCCTCGCCGACGCCGACCGATACGCCGACGCCTGCACCGACCAGTACGCCGACGCCCGCGCCGCCGACGCCAACACCCACCCCGGCTACAACACCCA
>CADDYT010000106.1 GCA_902810755.1 Chloroflexota bacterium | reverse complement strand
GGGCAGAGTCGCTGGCGGGCTACGCGGTAAGCATGGGGCGCCCGGCGGTGATTCAGAACCTGATCCAGGGTGGACAAAGCGCCTGCCGATCAACGGGCAATGGACAGACCTGCGAGCAGAGCATGGCCGCTTACCCCATCATACGGGCAGGCAAGATCGCCGGTTGCCTTACCGCCGCCAGCATGCAACCGGACTATTTCGCGGAAGCGGAGCGTCTGCAACTGCTCCAACGGTACGCGGAAGTGATTATGCTGGCATTCGAGCCGGAGGAATTCTATCCAGGAGAGCAAATAGAACTGTGTGTCATGCCAGCGGAGGATATCCAGTTGCACTACCTCGCCGGGATGCAACAGCGTATCGCCCGTATTATGGCCGAGTCGGTCGTCGAGTCGCGGCCCATCAATTCAATGGAGGCCGAGCGACTGGCCTGGCAACAGTTCGAAGAGGAACTTTTCCAGCGCCCATACATTTTTGAGGAATAGCCACTCTCGTCCTCGCAGACCACCCCTGGCGGGTGGCCTGCGGAGCGTGGCGACCGGGCCGGGGGACGGGTTGGCCTGTCCGGGGAATCAGACGACGGCTGACCTGCTCATCATTGCCATTATCTCTCTCGAAGCCAGCAAAAAGTCCTATTGCTGCCTGCAAGTTCGCACGGTTGGTGAACTTTCCCTGTCCTTTTACGTTATACTTTAGGAAAGGCAAGAGTTTTCTCTTTTTTCCGTCGTTATGCTAACTGAGAGAGGATAACTGAGGAGAGAAACGGCCTGTTGCCAGGTGGAGGATGATGGGATGGAAGACGGAAAAACGGGAAGGGCCGGGAAAGAGGTTATCCAGCAATCAGAGCGTATAAGGAAGCAGGTAGACAACGGTGAAGCGCCAGTTTGTGCAGATACAACCTTTCCAGAATAAAGAAGAGCGGTCGATACGACCAGATCAGCAAAGGCAAGGCGAGCCTGCCGCGAAAACAGAGTGGTCGCCGACGACAGATGCGCAACCCGGTGTGGCATCTGCCTCTACGCGCAATGTGACGCCCGCAACATATACGCCCGGCATGGGGTTACTCTCCGGCTGGAAAGCTGGACGAGGAAGCGTTGGCGACTTCAACAAGAACCGGGATACATCAATCGCCGGGCGAGCAACGCAGGAGCAGCCTGTGGTGAAGGGACCGGTGACAGGGCCGGCAGTCAATCCTGACGCCGCGCACGCTTTCGCCACGCGGTCGCAGGCCATTGCACCCTCTGCCTCCCCCGGTAAAGGTAACGGCTATCTCAGAACTGGAGGGCTTCTTTCTTCTACAGGCCAGCCATTACCGGCTCAGAAAATCATGCCGATCGGCGTGGCCATGCAGTCTCAACCCCTGCTCGCGCCGAATATGCAGACCGGTGCTGCACCGGGCGCCATGCCGGTCATGGGAACAATGGCCCCCGTCTCCAATCCCCGACAGGTCGACCCGTTTGGCCTGCCGGTCGTCTCTCCCCGGACCGATATCTGGTCGCAGGCATGGCCAGATACTGCACAGGCAGGCGGCTATAGTTCTCCCGCCAGCGTCAGTGGCTACGTGCCACCGGGCTACCGGCCCCCTCCCGGCTTACAGAAACCAGCAGGGAACGCGAACAAGCGCAAGAAACGGCGCGTCCCCATCTGGGCGCGCGTCATTCTCGTCTTTGTCCTCATCATTTTGCTGATCGGGGGAGCAGGCGCATATTATTACGAGACGAATTTCGCAGCCCCTGTCGCAAACATTACCGGGCAGGTAGTGCCACGTATGAAGGGCGACGTCAACCCCAATCAAAACAGCACGAGCGGGAGCGGAGATATTTTGAGCGGGGGACGTATCAATATTCTGCTGCTGGGCAGTGATACCGATCAGAAATTCAACGGTGATTTCCTGGCGCAAACCGATATTGTTGTTACCATTGATCCACAGACAAAATATGTTGGTATGCTCTCAATCCCGCGTGACACCTGGCTCAATGCCGCCGGAGGCTACGGCATGATGAAGCTGGATCAGGCCTATGGACGTGGCGGCGTTGGCCTGAGTCGCGCTACAATCTATCAGGATTTTGGCATCCCGATCAATTATTATGGATGGGTAGGGTTGGACGGATTCATTAAAGTGGTGAATACCGTCAACGGCGTCGATATCGATGCCTTTCACCCAATTACCGACGACAACTACCCTGATGATGGGGCCGGAAGCAAGAATCAGTATGCCTATATGCGGCTGTATATTGCGCCGGGGCCGCAGCATATGAACGGGGACACGGCGCTTGAGTACGTGCGCTCGCGCCATGCCGACCTTGTTGGCGATTTTGGCCGCTCACAGCGCCAGCAACAGCTATTATCGGCTTTGAAGCTCAAGTTAAACAATCCGAGCATCGTCAGCGAGTTGCCGCAACTGGCAAACGACTTGAATGGATATGTAAAGACAGACATGCAGTTAACGGACGTCTTCAAGTTAATGAACTTTGCGCGCACCATTAACCAGAGCCAGATCAAGCAGGTGGTGCTGGATGGGCAATATTCCCACACGGTGGGAGGCTACCCGACTGCCTATGGGCCGCAGGATATCGTGGTTCTCAACTGTGCGGCAGTCATACCCGTCATTGCCCAGATGTTTGGTCTGGGCGATCAGGCGCGTTGTGATACTGGCATCAGCAGCACCGGAAAGCCGACCTCAACAGCCGTTGCGACCGTGACAGCGCCATCGACCGCTGTATCGCCAGCCCTCGCGGGGCCGGTGAGTAGCGACAGCGTCTGGCAGGTGGCACAGCAAATGACGGAGGTCAACGGCCTGAGCTATAGTGATGGTAGCAGCAGTCTGATGGGCATGCGCAGCCTGCTCGACCTGCTCTGTATGACCGTTTTCGAGTCGCCAGTTGGCATGCAAGCGTGAGGTAGGCGAGGCTATGAAAAATCACGTTTCTTTCCGTGTAGCTTTTTTACTGGTTCTCGTGGCCTTTGCGGTTCAGGGCTGCCTGGGCATTGGCGGCAGCAGCAATCAGGGGAACTTCAAATCGGAAAATACAGGAAACGGGCAGAAAATCGGCGTCAACCAGACAACGCAGGCGGTGTTCAAGGGCAAAATTTACTTCACGCAGGGCCGCAACCTGCTGGTGCTGGATGGCTCGCGCAATGTGAAGCAACTGACACATGGAGAGGATGTGCGCGACCCTGCTGTCTCGCCGGACGGGAAGTGGGTCGCCTTTGATGTGCGCTACGGGGACTACGCCAATCTCGTCTACATGTCGGTCAACGGTGGGCCGCAACATGTCGTCATCAGCGGCAACGGCCATTACTGGACCAATAGCGGCGGTTTTCCGCAGGATGATTTCTACTGGTTCGGGCAACCAGCATGGTCAGATAATTCACACCTGGCCTTCCTGAGCGATTTCCAGAAAAACTTCGACTGGGCGCAGCTGGGCGGCGATTTCGCCAGCGCGCCATTTGTGGATATGCAGATATTCTCCATCTCTATCAGCCACACCAACCTCACCGGCGCAGAGGGCAAGGCCGATTCGCAGATCGTCGCTTATGCCGATTATGGCGATGGCGGCGACCGCGACCCCATGTATCGACCGGGACATCCCTCGGAAATCATCTATACCCACTATACCTACGATAAGACTGGCACCAACCAGGTAATCCAGCTGTATCTGGAAGACGCGAATGCGATCGCGCAGCATCCAAATATGTACAGTCCGGGCGTTGAGGGGTCAGGGCTGGATCCGGCAGTGGCGCTGACGCCGCCGAACGTGGAGTGCATTGAACCGGCCTTTTCGCCGAACGGCAACTGGATTGCCTATATCCGCCGCAATCCTTCAACGAACTCGATGGGGCTGTACGTCATGCCCGTACCGTCCGGTGACCTGACGAGCAATCCGAACAGCCCCACAACGCAGAAAGCGGCGCTGGCTTCGTATCCCAGATCATCGCTTATTATGCAGGGCCAGTTCATCGGTCAGCCCGTCTGGTCACCGGACGGCAAGCAAATTGCCTTCCTGTCCTATAACAACAACGAGTTTGATATCTGGCTGGCGAACGTGAGCCTCAATCCCAAAACGAATCAGTATGCCATGCAGGGCAGCCCGATCCAGCTTACGCAGGGCGGGGTTGATGCCGATTCGCGCCCATTCTGGACGCCGTAGCCCGTTAATGGTATACTAGCGTGGTAATGTTCGTTGAACGTTCGTGTAGTACAGTCATTCCAGGTTGCTGAGGTAAGGAACAGTGCATCAACTTGAAGGCAAAGTCATTGCCGGACACTACCAGATACTTGAACATATTGCGGCCGGCGGCATGGCCAGCGTCTTCAAAACCTGGGATGCCAGGATGGAGCGGGTGGTGGCGGTGAAAATGCTGCGCTCCCTGGATAAGAATGACTCGCGGGCAGTGGAACGTTTCCGGCGCGAGGCGCGAGCGGCCGCAGCCCTGACGCATCCCAACGCCGTCACCATCTACGACTTTATCGAGGAACTCGATCAGCATTTCCTGGTCATGGAGTATATCGATGGGCCGACGCTGAAGCAGCTCATTGCTCAGCGCGGGAAATTGCAGCCGAAGGAGGCCATCGAAATCGCGGCACAGGTCTGTGCCGTGTTACAGGTGGCCCACGAACGGCGTTTCATTCATCGCGACATCAAGCCGCAGAACATCATGCTGGTGCGCCCCGGCAGCCTGGGCGGGCTGTATCACGGCGGCCTGCTGGTCAAGCTCACCGATTTCGGCATCGTGCGTGTGGCCGAGGACGCGGGCCTGACCAATAGCGGCATCGTGCTGGGAACCGCCGACTACCTCTCGCCAGAGCAGGCGCGCGGCGAGACGTTGCTGGCCGCGTCCGATCTCTATTCGTTGGGCGTGGTGATGTTCGAGATGCTGGCCGGTCGCCCGCCATTCGTCGGCCCGACGGCAGTGTCTATCGCCATGCAGCATGCATCGACGAACCCGCCGCCGCTACGCCAGTTTAACCCGAATGTTCCCGCGTCGGTCGAAAACATTATTTCACGCGCGCTGGAGAAAGAGCCGGAGGATCGCTTCCACTCGGCGGCGGAGATGCGATACGCTCTGCTGGCGTGCGCGCGCGAGCTAAAACGCGCCGCCCTTCCCGGAACGCCGCAACAGGCACCAGGAGCGCGCCCGTTTGCCGCCGACGCCGACGGATACGCTCCCCCGGCGGCGCGCGGGCCATATTCATTGTAATTTTTCATAATCTTTCCTTGCAGGAATAATGTCTATGGAACATGAACAGATTCAAACATCAGAGGCGCCGGCGGCCATCGGCCCCTATAGCCAGGCCATTCGCTGCGGCCAGCTTGTCTTTGCCTCCGGCCAGATCGCCCTTGACCCGGCCAGTGGAACGCTGGTCGGCGACGATGTAACCGCACAGACGCACCGCGTCCTTCAAAACTTGCAGGCCGTACTGGCAAGCGCGGGAACATCGCTGGCCCACGTCGTCAAAACAACCGTCTTTCTCACGGATATGGGCGATTTTCAGGCTATGAATGCCGTCTATGCCACCTATTTCGGTCAGCAGGGAAAACCGGCGCCGGCACGCTCGACGGTGGCGGTGGCGGAATTGCCGCGCAAGGCGCGAGTCGAAATCGAGTGCGTCGCTTTCATTGCAGACTAACACACGCCTGGGAGAACACCCGTGAACACAGGGAATACAGCAGCTATCTGGCGGACTACGCTCGAACGCCTGGAACTCTCGCCCGTCGCTCCTGATGCCGTGTGCAAGGAGTGGTTGCGCGAAGCCCACCTGCTCAACGCGCCCTACATCGGCGCGGACGATATCGACGCAGCCTCCTCCGCCCAGGAGCAGTTGACCTATTTTACGCTGCAAGTCTCCAACGACCTGGCGCGCGATATCATCAACACGCGCTGGCGGCGCTCGCTCGAAGATATCCTGTCGGATGTCACCGGTCAACCGGTGAGCATCACAGTCACACAGGGGATGGACATGGAAGACGGCTTCGGCGAACAACTGGATGCGCAGGGCCGCGAAATACCGGCGCGCGGTTATGCCCCGGCGCATGCTCAGCCTGTACACGCCAGCGCATACGGCTACCAGGAGTACAATCTTCCCGCCAGGGCAACCGGGCCGGGCCAGCACTACGCCGGGCCGCAGAATCTGGAGGCGCTGGAAGAGTGGGACAACGAGCAGCGCACCATTCTCATGCACAACCGGCTCAACCCCCGCTATACCTTCGATGCCTTTATCGTCGGCAATAGCAACCGGTTGGCCCACGCCGCCTCGCTCGCGGTGGCCGAGGCCCCCGGCGAGTCCTACAACCCGCTCTTTCTCTACGGCGGCGTAGGGCTGGGCAAGACACATTTGCTGCACGCCATCGGCCACCAGGGGGTGCAGACCGGGCTGGCCGTCCTCTACGTCTCCTCGGAGCAGTTCACCAACGAGATCATCAACGCCATTCGCTATCGCACCACCGAGGAGTTTCGCGCCAAATATCGCTCGGTCGATATTTTGCTCGTGGACGATATCCAGTTTATCGCGGGCAAAGAATCGACGGAGGAGGAATTTTTCCACACCTTCAACAGCCTGTATGAGATGAGCAAGCAGATCGTGATCTGTAGCGACCGCCCGCCAAAGGCCATTGTCAGCCTGGAGGAACGGCTGCGCTCTCGTTTCGAGTGGGGGCTGATCGCCGATATCCAGCCGCCGGATTTAGAGACGCGCATGGCCATCCTGCGCGTCAAGGCCGACCTGCTCGGCTACCGCGTCCCCGATGATATCATCGCCTATATCGCCGGGCGCGTGCAGACCAACATCCGCGAACTGGAAGGCTGCCTGAACCGGCTCATCGCCTATCAGCAACTACACCGCGTCGACCTGACAATGGACGTGGCTCGCGCCGCCATGTCCTCGCTGGAAAGCGACAACCGCGAGACGCGGCTGAACAGTCGCCAGATTGCGCAGGCGGTGGCCGAATATTACCACATCTCGCTGGAAGCCATGTGCGGCAAGCAGCGCGACAAACACATCGTCATGCCCCGCCAGATCGCCATGTATCTGATTCGCCAGGAGACGCAGGCCTCGCTGCTGGAAATTGGCCAGCTCTTCGGCGGTCGCGACCACAGCACAGTGCTGCACGCCTGTGAGAAAATCAGCAGCGCGGTCAATATTGATACCAACCTGCGCCGCGAGATCATCGCCATTCGCGAAATATTATTGAGAGATTAAGCCACATGCTACCATTCACCACCTACCTGATCGACCTCGATGGCGTCATCTATCGAGGCAATGCCCTGTTGCCGGGAGCAAAAGCTTTCATTGATTGGCTGGACGAGCATCACAAAAAATATCTGTTTCTGACCAACAATTCCTTTGCTTCTGAGGAACAGATTCTGGAAAAGCTGAAAAATCTGGGCATTTTTACCAGCGCCGAACACATGCTGAGCGCAGGCGAAGCGGCAGTGCAGCACATCGCCCGCCGCTACCCCGATGCCAGCGTCTACCTCGTGGGCGAGCAACCCATGCTCGACCTGCTGCACGCCTACAACCTGAACGTCGTCCCCCTCGACGCCCCCAGCGCCGATGTCGTGCTGGTCGGCCTTGATCGCCACTTTGACTATATGAAGCTGGCAGGCGCGGTGCGGGCCGTGCGTTCCGGGGCCGCTTTCATCGCCATCAATCGCGACCCCCTGCTGCCCATCGCCGGCGGCCTCATCCCCGGCTGCGGCGCGATGGTCGCAGCCATCGAGGCCAGCAGCGACCGCTCGCCACAGGTTGTGGGCAAGCCGCAGCCGCTGCTACTGCAAGAAGCCATGCGCATGCTGCACAGCCAGCCAGACGAAACCGTCATGATCGGCGACAGCCTCGATGTCGATATCGCGGGCGGCCAGGCTGCCGGTACCCACACCCTGCTCGTCCTCACCGGTCGCAGTTCGCTCTCCGACCTGCAAACCTTCCCCATCAAGCCCGACTATGTTTACCCCGACATTGCCGCAGTGGTGGCGGAACTGGAGAGGTAAATAGCATGTCATCCTGAGTGAAGCGAAGGGCCTGAGTAACCAGTACTAGTGCAACTTCAAGAGGCCACTTGTGCAAGAGGGAGGAAAGATGATACAATGGGGGCATGAAAGCCCCGATGGATGTACGAGCCTTGAGTCCAGCAGAACAAGCAGGGTTAGAAGCTGGACTGCGCTCTGCCAATGCCTTTACCCTGCGCCGAAGCCAAATCCTGTTGGCTTCTCGTCGAGGGCAACGCCCCTCCGCAATCGCCCGCAACCTGGGCTGTGCCGTCCAAACGGTGCGCAACACCCTGCACGCCTTCGAAGCAGACGGGGTGACCTGTTTGAAACAGCAGTCATCGCGACCCAAAACGATTCACGCGGAATTTGATCAACCCAGGTGCGAGGCCTTACGAGCCATGCTGCACCAGAGTCCACGCACCTATGGGAAACCGACCAGCGTGTGGACACTGGCCCTGGCAGCCCAGGTGTGCCAGGAACTGGGCTTGACCGAGCGCCAGGTGAGCATCGAGACCATCCGCCTGGCCCTCAGACGGCTCAAGGTGGGCTGGCAGCGCGCCAAAGACTGGATCACCAGTCCCGATCCCGACTACGCCAGGAAAAAAACCGGCGCGACGCCTTGATCGCCTTGGCCCGGCGTTGCGGCTGGGTGGTGGGGTATGCCGATGAGGTGTGGTGGAGCCGCGTGGCTCAGCCCAAGATGCATAGCTGGAGTGAAGCGGGAGAGCCGCCGCGCTTGCTGGAACGGCAGGTCAGCAAAGAGGATCCCGATCCCAAAGCCCTGAGTTGCTATGGCGTGCTGGAACCCGATAGCAAGACGATCCGGCTGCGCTTTGTCGATGGTCGGCCCGTCAGCCATGTGACCACGGCTTTTCTAGAGTGGCTCTGCCAACAGGTGCAGAGTCAAGGCCAACGCGTGCCGGTGCTCATCTGGGATAACGCCTCCTGGCATGTGAGTAAGGAAGTGCGCAGGTGGCTTCAGCAGCACAATCGCAGCGTCTTGGCAGCCGAGCGTGAGGGCAAGCCGGGAGTGCGCATCATTCCCTGCTGGTTGCCGACCAGGAGTCCCTGGCTCAACCGCATTGAGCCGCATTGGGTGCATGGCAAACGGGCCATCGTGGAACCGGCTCGTCTGCTCACCGCTCAGGAACTAGAACGTCGCGTCTGTGACTACTTTGGCTGTCCAGTGATCGACCATCTCGCACAAAAGGTCTCTTGAAGTTGCACTAGGCACTCAGCACAGGATCAGCCATGACTCTTTGGGTAAGCTGCCTACGCCCTCTGATCCAAGCCAACCATGGGTCAGCACGCTCTGCCTTTTGCCTCTCCGATTCGTCTTGTGCTTCGAACAGCACACTCTTCACCAGCTCAAAAGGATAATCGGCGAGTTCCTCTCGCATCAAAGGTGTAGCGGCTGCCGTGCTACTGCATGTGCAACTAGAGCCGCCTGGCAGCAGCGCTGTTGGCTTGAACTGTACCGCCTGCGCTCCTAAAGTAAAGACGCCGACCCGCTTCATCGTGGCAAGCTTCATCGTCTCTCCTCCTTCTTAGCGCTCTCTGTCTGAGGAGTTGCAGAGGCCGAACTACAGCTACAACAGCTACTCGCACCTACCATCAAGGATACCGGCTCGATCAGCACTCCGTGCATACCTGAAGTGAAGGTCTCACCACGCTTTACGACAGTGAGCTTCATCATAACCTCCTTATTTGAAGCTTACTTCTTTTTGACCTCTAAGGCATACATTACAAGAGAAGCATTACAAAACCGTCCTCCAGACAAAAGTTTAACCAAGATACCCCCACTTGCCAATGCCTGTAAAATGTGTTATTCTCTAATAGGGATACTTATAAGTATACATATCTTTTATGGAAGGAGATGATAGCAGGTGGCAACTAAAACCATCTACGTCTCAGATACCGAATTACCGGTCTTTGAGAGAGCCCAGGAGTTGGCCGGTACAAGCCTTTCAGGGATTATTGTCCAAGCGCTACGTCGCTTTATCGCGAATGAGGAATACCAAAGAGAAGGTCTGCGCTCGATTACCCTCAGAGTTGGACCCCCGGGAGCGTGGAAAGAGGTGCGATTTTATGGGCGTCTTTTAGCACGATGGCAAGAGCGGGTTCTCCATCAGCCAATGCTCCATTGCTTGAGAGTCTATAAGACGGCCAAAGGACACTTTGCGCTCTATAGTAAGAACGAGCCCAACTGGACATATTGGGCTGAGGAGAATTCGGAATATAGCCAATGGTTAGAAGATAATACTAACGGTAGCTTGGAGGTCTACGACTCCCTGGAGAACCTCAAAAACCATATTCCTCAAGAACTTTATATGGCCGTGGAATGGACGCTTGCCAATGGTTCAGGGATAGAGGAGCTGGATATTTGAGTATCCAATCAGCCATCCTTGGATTGTAGCAGTTACAATGCTGATCACTCTCCCTCTGTTGACAAACTGACCTAAGTGGGAGAAACACTCTATATTGAAGAGAGGCAAATTTACGATGATTGTAAGTGTTTCACTTCTTTAAGATTGGGAGGGCATATGACAGTTGTTCCACATCAGGACAATGCCATAGAGGTCTATGACCTTGTCAAGCGTTACCCCAGGGTTCCCTTCGATGCCGTGGATGGAATCTCCTTCACTGTACAACGCGGCGAGATCTTTGGTTTGCTGGGTCCCAATGGGGCTGGCAAGACAACAACCATCTCTATTCTGACCACTCGTATACGCCCCACAAGTGGTACAATCCGTATCATGGGTATTGATGTAGTAAACGAACCGACAAGTGTCAAGGAGCATATTGCCGTCGTACCCCAGCAAAGTAACCTCGACCAGAGCCTCCGCGTTCGCGAGATTCTCACCTTCCATGCGGCTTACCATGGTATACCCCGTGCAGAGCGCGAAGCTCGCGCTGACGCACTGCTCACGGAACTCGGCCTGGCCAACCGCAGTAGGGACAAAGTAGGTTACTGTTCGGGCGGTATGGGACAACGGCTGATGCTTGCACGTGCGTTGATGCACACACCCGACGTACTCTTCCTTGATGAACCGACCAATCGCCTCGATCCTCAATCGAGACTGTTCCTTTGGGATCATGTCCATTCTCTCAAAGAGCGCAGAGTTACTATTCTCCTCACCACTCAGGATATGAACGAGGCTGATCGACTCTGCGACCGCATTGCCATTATGGATCATGGACGTATTCTTGTGGTCGATACCCCAGTCGAACTAAAGAAAGTGATTCCTGGAGGCACCAGGTTGGAGCTGCGTATACACGTTCCAGAAGCTGTTCCGGTGGGGGCTGTGCCTGGCGCACTTTCAAGCATCTCCATCCTGAATACCCTCAAAGCCCTGCCAGGTGTCCTGAAAGTCGAGGAGGTACTTTCGCTAGACAATGAGGAACGTCAAGGGGATATCCTCACCTTCCGTCTGTATGCCAAAGATACTGGAATGCTTGTCCATCATATGTCGCAGGCAATTGCAGCGGCAGGAGCTGAACTGCGCGATTTACACCTTACGCATCCAAGCTTAGAAGATGTCTTCATCTATTTGACGGGGAGAAAACTGCGCTCATGAACACACCATTCACCCCCCCAAGACGTGCAGTACTCTCATCCATCACTGTCACTGCGCCACAACTGAAAAGCTCTGTAAACAAAGCACTTACGGCCTTTCTGGCGATCCTTCGTCGTGATATGGTCGTTACAGGCCGCGATTTCATCGGATTCTTGATTCAGATGCTCCTACAACCCTTGTTTTTCCTCTTCATCTTTGGGAAAGTGCTGCCGAGTATTGGTCTTGCCCAACAGGGCTTTGCTACATTACTCTTACCTGGTATTGTCGCACTAACTGTGGTCACAACTGCATTTCAGAGCGTCACTGTACCACTCACAGTTGACCTCGGCTACGCCCACGAAATTGATGATCGGCTGCTCGCTCCGCTTCCTGTGAATCTCGTAGCTGTGGAGAAAGTACTTTTTGCAGCAATGCGTGGTTTAATAGCAGGCGGGATCATCTTTCTGCTGGCCTATGTAATTCTGGATAGCGCGTATCAAGTACGTACCGATGCCATCGGCGTAATTATTGGAATCATGATCCTCACTTCCCTTGTGGGAGCAAGTTTGGGGCTGACCATTGGTACAGTGGTTATGCCAGAGCAGCTCGGGGTAGTATTCCCGCTCATTTTTACGCCGCTAATCTTTACGGGATGTACCTATTATCCTTGGAGTATACTTGGATCAATAAAGTGGTTTCAAATCATAACGCTCTTCAATCCGATGACTTATGCCTCTGAGGGCTTGCGCTATGCGATGGTACCCAGCTTCCATGGACATCCACTGACGACACTTCCCATTCATTGGGTACTGTTCGGTCTATTGGCGATTTTCATTGTCTTGTTGGCATTTGGCATACAAATGTTCCATAGGCGTGTGATTGGCTAGTACTAGTAGCCATTGCGAAATGGCTCAACGCGCTGGAGAAGAGGCTTTAGAGCAAGCGAGCTTATTTATTGATGAGGTTTTCAAGGGAGAGAAGAGGTCAGGCCGCTTTGGCCAGGGCGATGCGGCGCAGGTTACTGGCGATGACTCCCAAGCCGAGCCAGCGTTGCATGCCGTCGAGGCCGTGATAGGCACATTTGCGCCAGCCGAAGTCGCGCCTCAAGCTGGCAATGCGTCCCTCGATGCCCGCACGCCAGCGATAGCCACGCTTCCAGCTGCGTGTCCGTTCCAGGGCTTGGCGCTCCTCCGACAGCTTGCCTGAGGCAGGAATAGCAACACGCTTGACTCCTGCGGCTTTCAGTTTGTCCTCCGTTTCTGCCGAATGAACCCCGCGGTCCCCAGTGACCAGGTCGGGCGGATGCTCAAACAGCCTTTGGTGATGAGTCACGGCTTCCACCGCCTGCCCGTGCTCATTGGGATGCTCCAGGATCTGGTAGCGCGTCACGATGCCGCCATCCACTTCATCCAGGATGACCTGTCGGCCAAACTCGACCAGGGCTCCGCCTTTATGGCGAGGGATGGCGCGGGTCTGGGGCTCAAAGAGGCTGAGCACTTTCTGCTCGGAGGCCATCTTCTGGCCTTCCAGCACCCGCTTGCGCGTCTGGGCGATCACGCTCTGCACCAGAGGAAGCACCTCGTTGGCCTGCGTGAGCAAGCGTTGGGCCACCTGCCCGCTCTGCCCACTCAGCGCCGCCATCACCTGTTGACTTTGGCGCACCATGTGTTCGGCGGTCTGGATGAGCTTCTGATAGAGCTCCTTCTGTTGGGCTTCTTTGTCCTCTCCCTTGCGCCGCAACTGTCGGTGAAGGGTTTGGGCCACCTGCCGCGCCGTGCGCAGCCGCGAGCGGCAAGCTTGCTGCACGTTCTTGACCTGCTCCTTGATCAGTGGCTTCGCTCGCTGCACGAAGCGGGAAAGCACGCGCACGCTGTCGACCAACAAGCCACTGTCGGTGGGATGATGAATCGTGGTCTGCACACAGGTGGCATCCAGCCGCAGCTTGCGCCCTTTGGTCACCTTCGCTTGCGCCGCCAGTTGCACCACCCGATCATTGAGCGCGTGCAGCGTTTCGGGGCGCAACGTCTGTTGCCAACGAAAGAGGGTGGAAGCATCAGGCACGTCGGCCCAATAGACGCGACAGAACCAGCGCAGGAGCACATTGTCATACACCTGCTTCACGGTTTCCTGATAGCTCCATTGATACAGATGTTTGCAGATCAGCATGCGCAGCAACACTTCGACTGGGGTGGAGTGGCGTCCATGCACCAACGTGTAGCGAGAGCGTTTGCCGAAGTCCGCCCGCACTTGCTGGTAGAGCTGATCATCCTCCAGCAAAGCGTCCAACACTTTGAGCACCGGGTCGAGCCTGCTTGCCGCTTGCGGCACACGGGCAAAGACATCTTCCGGTTCATAGCGATCGACCAGCATAACCGAGCCTCCTTGTTTCTCTGCTTGCTTCCTTTCGCTATTGTACCACATCTCTGCCCGCTTCGTCACGCTCTCCAGCCGCTCCACAGGCCCCATTTCGCAATGGCTACTAGTACTAGCATGCTATGAGAAAGTGACCGCGACGTGTCATGCTGAGCGGCAGCGAAGCATCCGGGGTGAGCGAGGTCGACTACCGGGTCGCCCGTCTCCTGTACCTGCTCACCGCTATTTCATAAGCCTCGGCCAGCAGCGGTCGCATCTGCGTTTCATCGGATGTAATAAGATCAGCCTCTCATAGCCATTGCGCCTACTTAACCCCTATCCTGACCCTGTAGCTAAAGTACCAGGGGATTGGCTCGGAGCCAATATACTGGTATGCGGCCTGTCTGAGGCGATCAAAGTCGATCGCCTGTTCGGTAATGGTCTTCAGCTTGAACTGATGGCTGTAAGCGCCGGTCATAAGGAGGCCGATGAAGCGTCTGGCATCTCCCTGCTCAACATGATGAAGGAGCAACTCGCGTGTGAAACGGAAGTGGCCGCTTTCGCGCATACGGGCGAGGTGGTCACTCTTTGACCATTTCTGAAGATTCTGAGCAAGGTCGCGCTCCCGTTCAAGGGCCTCGAAGCGTTCATCGACCTCTCTGTACACCTGCTCAAGCTCCCAGCTCAGTGCTGGCGGCCAGTCATAGTCGTAGGCAGCGAAGAGGCCGCCGGGTCGCAGAATCCGCCCGATCTCGGCCAGTGTCGAAACCGGCTCCATCCAGTGGAAGGATTGAGAGCAGGTTACGATATCGGCGCTGCTATCAGGCAGACCGGTATGGCTGGAAACACCCTCGCGAAATTCGATGCTTGCGGCGCGGGGATGGTGTTCAAGCTTGCGCATGGCCTGAGCGCGCATGTCGGCGTTGGGTTCGATGCCAATCACACGCTGCGCTCGCTCGCCCCAGAGCAACGTTGAAAGTCCGGTGCCGCTGCCGAGGTCAACAACCAGCGAGGGGCGCGGCGTATGAATCAACTGCGTGAGAATATCGAGCAAAACCGGTGGCGGGCTGGGACGAGTCTGATCATACAGGTGAGCCTCACCGGTCCAGATTTCGCTGCTTTCCATCAGATCATGTATCCTTTCTCCTCCTTACCTGTCTCCATCTCATTTGCTGAGCGGGTTAATGGCTTCGGGCGGGCGATCGACGATGGCGATGGTGCAGCGGGAGACACAGATGAGTTTGTCGTTTTCGTCGGTGATGCGAATATCCCAGACGTGGGTGGTCCGCCCCCTGTGCAGTGGCGTGGCAGTGGCGATCAGGCGACCATCGCGTTTGGGACGCAGGTGGTTGGCGTTGATCTCCAGACCAAAGGTGGATTGCCTTTCCAGATCGCAGTTCAACGCGGCCCCCAGCGAGGCGGCGGACTCCGCCAGCACCAGGGAAGCGCCACCATGCAGGTAGCCCGCCTGCTGACGATGACCGGGGCTAACGGGCATAGCCAGCACCACACGGTCTTTTTCAGCGGTAACAACGGTGATATCAAGCGTTTCCCAGATCGACCCCTGGCGGGTACTGTTGAGCAGCTTTACCAGTTCTTCGCCGGATAATTGCACGGTCTCTCTTCCTCTCTTTAGTTATTCATACGGCGGCTACTTCGCGGGCAGGTGCCAGTTGTTTGAAGAGCCAGTAGCCGGTGTAGAAGATGAGCAGCCACATTATGAGGTCGAGTGGGGCCGCGAGGGGGCTGTCCCAGCTCAGGGCGCCGTTGTTGGCAAGGGCCGTGCTGAGGTCGCGCAGGAAGGCGAGCAGGGGCGTGCCGAACAGGAGCAGGCGAGCCAGCCAGGAGAAGCGCCCGCGCCATAATCGCCAGATCAGCAGGTAGTCAATTGAGCCGTAGACCAGCAACTGCACAACGTAGAACGGCAGGGGCAGATGCAAAGTCAACCCGCTCAGCGTATAGTGCCACAGGTGGGCATAATAAGCCAGGAAATCGATAAGGGCATTCAGCGCGCTCATCAGCAGCCCGCCGAGCAGCGAGGCCAGCAGCGCCATGCGTGTCGGTTGGATGAACAGCAGAAACGCGAGATAGACAATAATAACGAACGGGATAACAAAAACAGCAAACGCCTGAAGTTCCATCGAAACTATCTGCTCCTCTTATGTACGGGATACATTCCCGGTTCTGATCGGAAAAGTTCATCATAAACTAGCGTAGTGCTTTCCACACAATTCGTCAAGAGTGTTGTTCCAGATTGGATGATCGTGTCCGGCGTTTTTGTTTCCCCACAGAGGAAGCATCATGAGGTAAAATAAAGAGGGACGAGGAATGATGCGACAGCATGTGTCTGGGATAAGGATTTAAGAGGTATGAATATTACACCATTGAGAATTGCGCTGGCACAGGTGAACGTGACAGTGGGTGATCTGGACAACAACAGAAGAAAGATACGGGAGGCCATGCGGCAGGCGCACGAGGCAGGGGCGCACGTGGTCTGCCTGCCGGAACTGGCGCTGACCGGCTACCCGCCGGAGGATTTGCTGCTCAAGCCGGGCTTTGTGGACGATAACCTGTGCGATCTGGATGATCTGGTTGAGTACAGCCGCGAATTGCCGGGTCTGACCTCGGTCATCGGCTTTGTGGATCGCGACCATGACATCTATAACGCGGCTGCGGTGATCCACGAAGGGAAGCTGGCAGGCGTCTATCACAAACACTACCTGCCCAATTATGGCGTGTTTGACGAGAACCGCTACTTTCAGGCAGGCCGCGAGGCCCCCATCTTTCTGATCAACGGCGTGCATGTCGGAGTGAACATCTGCGAGGACATCTGGTACCCGACGGGGCCGATGACGCTGCAGGCGCACGCGGGGGCCGAGGTGATCCTCAATATCAACGGCTCACCCTACTATGTCGGCAAAGGCATCTTCCGCCAGGAGATGCTGGCAACGCGCGCCGCCGATAACGAGGTCATCGTCGCCTACCTCAACATGGTCGGCGGCCAGGACGAGCTGGTCTTCGACGGCGGCAGCATGGTCTTTAACGAGCAGGGAACGCTCATCGCTCGCGGCAAGCAATTCGAGGAAGACATGCTGATTGTCGACCTGGATACCGCCTCAGTCTTCCGCTCGCGCCTGCACGACCCGCGCCGCCGCCAGGAACGCTTGCAGGTGACGCCCGCCGAAGTGCCAGTTATTCGCGTGACTGAGGCACAGGAACCGCCCGCGCCCCCGGTGTTGCTCAGCAAAGAGGAACAACGCGCCTACGGGCAGGAAGCGATTCCGCCGGGGGCCTACCAGCCGCCCTCGGCCACCACATCGAGCCGGTGGGTCGTGTTGGGCGCGCCGCAGCGCATCGAGCCGGAGATGAGCCGCCTGCAGGAAATTTATTCGGCTCTGGTGCTGGGAACGCGCGACTACGTGCGTAAAAACGGCTTCAAGAACGTGGTGGTCGCCCTCTCCGGCGGCATCGACTCGTCGCTGACCGCCGTCATTGCCGTTGATGCGCTGGGCGCGGAGAACGTGCTGGGCGTCTCCATGCCCTCCGGCTACTCCTCTGAGGGCAGCAAGACAGACGCGCGCCAACTGGCCGAGAATCTGGGCATCGAGATGCTGACCATTCCCATCGAAGAGACGTTCCGCACCTCACTGAAGGCGCTGGAACCGGCGCTGGGCAGGAGCGATTACGGGCTGGCGACGGAAAACTTGCAGGCGCGTATTCGCGGCAACTTCCTGATGGCCATTTCCAACAAACTCGGCCCGCTCGTGCTGACCACCGGCAACAAATCGGAGATGGCAACGGGCTACAGCACCCTCTACGGCGATATGGCCGGCGGCTTCGCCGTGCTGAAGGATGTCCTCAAGACGCTGGTCTACGAACTGGCTATCTATCGCAACACAGTGGGAGAACGGCCCGTGATTCCGCAATCAGTGATCGAAAAAGCGCCTTCAGCCGAGCTGCGCCCGAACCAGAAGGATGTTGACAGTCTGCCGCCCTACGAGGTTCTCGATCCCATCCTGCATGCCTACGTGGAGGAAGATCGCAGCTTTGAAGAGATGGTGGCGATGGGTTTTGAATACAAAACAGTCGAGCGCGTGATGCGTCTGGTGGACAGCAGCGAATACAAGCGGCGGCAGGCTCCCCCCGGCGTCAAAATCACCACTCGCGCCTTTGGCCGCGACCGCCGCCTGCCGATCACGAACCGCTACCGGGAAGCGTAGAGGGCCAGGGCGACGGCCAGCTTCGTCCCTACCCTCAGGTCGGGCTGGTGAAGGAAAGCCAGGGCGACGCTGGCGCTCGCCCTGCAACTCCATCCTTACCAACCTCGCTTTAGGATGGCGGCTGCCAGACCTGGGCGGTATGGTCGTCGCTGCCGTCGTAAGTATTGGGGTCGCCACTGCCGGAAGCGACCTCTTTGCCGCTGGGCGACCACTCGACCGTGTTCACCTGACTGTTGTGGCCGTGATAGACGAAGCGGTTGGAACCGTTAGAAGAATTCCAGACCTGCACCGTGATGTCGGCCCCACCGGAGGCGATACGGCTATCATCCGCCGACCAGGAGACGGCGTAGACGGGCTGCGCGTGGCCGGTGTAAGTGTAAGAGGCGCTCAGCGAGGCGGCATCCCAGACCTGCACCGTCCTGTCATCGCTACCGGAAGCCACGTGCTTCCCGTTATGCGACCAGGCGACGGCATTGACGTTGTTGCCGGAATGACCTTTATAGGTATTGAGCAGATTGCCGGAAGTGGAGTTCCACACCTCCACCGTATCGTACACAGTGGAAGCGATACGCGCTCCATCTGGCGACCAGGCGAGCGAGCGCACGGTACCGTTGGTCGTATGGGTAGCAAGATGGCTGCCGGAATTCGCATCCCAGACCTGCACCGTACTATCGTCGCTGCCGGAGGCGATGGATTTGCCGTCAGGCGAGAGGGCCAGGCAGTGAATCGTATTATTGCTGTGGCCGGTATAGGTGAAGAGTTTGGTGCCGTCAACCGCCTTCCAGACCTGCACATCAGTAGCAGCCGAATAAACGATGGTACTATCCAGCGACCAGGCGACAGCATTGACAGACGTGTTCTGATTCTGATTCTGATGGCCGGTATAGGTATAGATGGAGGTTCCCGATGCGGCATCCCAGACCTGCACTGTGCCGTCACCACTGGCCGTAGCGATCTTCGAGCCATCGGGCGACCAGGCCAGCGCCGCGATATAGCGCGAATGGCCGGTGAACGTCACAACTGCACCGGTCGCGGGCGAACTCGTTGGCGTCTCGCCCGGCGTTGTGGTCTCGGTTGGCCCGGCGGTCGGATCCTGTGTGGGCGCGCTGGTCGGCGTTTTCTTATTGACGGCAGCGGTAGCGGTGGTGCCGCCGGGCGCGGAAGGGGTTTTCTGGTGTCCAAGCTCCAGCCAGGCAATGCCGCCACCCACGACAATCAGGCCCAGCGCGCCGAACGTGCCGCCGATCAGCACGGTGCGCCGCGACATGCCGCGCTTCGCCTGTTGTGGCGTCTGTTGCGCGGGCTGCTGTGGCTGTGGCGACTGCTGTGGAAATGCTGGCCCCTGCGCGGGCGGGAAATTGCCCCCGGACGATGGCCCCTGCGCGGGCGGGAATTGCACACCCGATGAGGCTGACTGCCCCTGTCCCCATCCCTGCCCCTGGTTCCGGGGCGGCTGCATCACATAAGTCGCGCCCGTCTGGTCAGAGTAAGATCGAGCAACCTGGGGCGGCAGGGTCTGGCTCGGTGGCGGAACGATCAGGGGCGCCGACGGCGGCTGCGGGTACTGCGCGCCCGATTGCCCCTGCATGGGCGGGCGCGCCTGCCCGGAAGCGGGCATCGGCGGCCAGCCCGGTGTGCTACTACTCCCTTGATTAGAAGTCGTCGGCGAACTAAACTGCCCGGACTGGCTGAGGTGTACGGGCTGTTGCGCGCTCTGGAATGGGGATGACGTTGAGAATGAAGAGCCAGATTGAGGCAACCTGCCGACCTGTGGTGGCGGCGTTATCGACGATGGGGGCGCGATCTGCGACCCCGCAAACGACGGCTGCGGCCCCGGCGCGGCCCTGACAGACTGCTCAAAGGCATTGGCGAACGCCTCCACGCGCAAAAAGCGATTCTGCGGGTCTTTCGCCAGGGCCGTGCGCACCACCTCTTCGGTGACGGGCGAAACCCCCGGCGCTTTCTCGCGCAGCGCGGGGACGGCCAGCATATGCTGGCTGGCGATTTCGGCAAAGGAACCATGAAACGGGCGCTCCCCCGTCAGCCATTCGTACACCACCACGCCCAGCGCGTACTGGTCGCTGGCGGGAACAGGCCTGCCCTCAAACTGTTCGGGGGCCATATAGGCAGCCGTGCCAACGACATCCTGCGTACTCTGGTAGCGCGAACTCTGGGCCAGCAGGGCAATGCCAAAATCGCTGAGCAGCACCTCGTTATTGGCCCCTATCAGCATATTTTCCGGCTTGACATCACGGTGGATCAGCCGCCGGTCGTGGGCATATTGCAGAGCGGCAGCCACCTGTTTGACGTAGGGAACAATAGCAGTCGGCGCCAGGCGGCTTCCGCGCGGGTGGCGCTGGCGCAACGTGCCATGAGGGGCATAGTCCATCACCAGAAACGGCGTCGTCCCTTCCCGGCCAAATTCGAGAACGCGCACAATGTTGGGATGCACCAGAGAAGAGACCATCTGCGCCTCTCTCAGAAACGTATCCATATCCTCACCGGTCATGCGCGTCTGCACCACTTTAATGGCGGCAAACGTTTTGAGATACACATGTTCGCCCAGGTAGACGTCGGCGAAGCCGCCCTGGCCCAGTAAGCGGACTACCCTGTAGTTGCCAAGCTGCATACCGGTAAAATCAGTCATCGCTGAACCCTTCCAGAGCGTGTTCTCTGCCAACTCGCTCATTTATTTTTGCGCTTCTATCACATCAATGTGGCTCTATTGTAGAGGCAATCAATCAGCATGTCAAGTAAAATCCGTTTCTATGCCCCACCTGGTCTGTGGATATGTAATGGAGATGACGAGATAGTGATTATGGCTGGCCGGTGGCATTTCAGATGTCATCGCTTCCTGTTCATAAGTCTTCAAGAGAAAATAGATTCCCGGCAGAGAAGGAATGAATACTTTCTATAATATTACAAATCTACGCATTCTCTATGGGAAGAATGCGCAGATTTCTTTTTGCTCGTAACTCTGCGAATAGATACCGTGACTGAAGCAGGAAAAATAAAGTATACTAAGCTTTGTGGGGATAAACAGGGAATGCGGGGCAGTGGAGTGTTTACAGGAACTATTGAAAGCATATCTGGAATGGAGGAGCAGAAGCGTGACAGACAGGGAATCGTTACCAGAACTGCCCGGTTATGTGACAGCGAAGCAGGCTGCAAAGATGCTGGGCCTTTCTGACCGTAGGATCTACCAGCTCATTGAAGCGGGCCGCCTGCCCGCGGTGAAGGCCGGGGAGCATATTTTGCTATCCATGGAGGCAATAGAGCAATTTAAGCCGCGCCTGACCGGTCGTCCACGCGAAAAGACACCTGCCTGGCGCTTTGCCCGCCGGGGCAGCACCCTGCGCACGTTATCGATTCAGGTGCAGATACGGGCCGAGCAGCAGGACAGGTTGCAACTCAAACTATGGCGCATCAAGCAGGAAACCATGCACACCTTTCCAGGCACAACAACGCGCCTGATTATGAAGGACGACACCACTCCCCCAACCATCACCATCATCCTGGTCTGGGACCCTGCCGTGCTGGCAGAGGATCTGTTCCAGCTAGCTTTGAGGGATATGGAAGAGGACCTGGCCGACGTCCTTGACTGGAAAACCGCGATTCGCAAGACGGGCAGGCTGATTATTGGCACGTAGAGCAGGCCGCCCGTCGCCCCGCCCGCAGGCCACCCGCAAGGGGTGGCCCTACTATACACGATGCGGTCGTGTCACTTGTGGAGCCGTCGTGTATAGTAGGGCCACCCCTTGCGGGTGGCCTGGGGCGGCCTTCCGTTAACGCTTCTGGGAATGGCCCTACTCTACACGGACGGCTCGTGCCGCCTGGAAAGGAGTCGCGTATAGTAGGGCCACCTCTTGCGGGTGGCCTGCGGCTTGCGGGCGGCCTGTGGCTTGCCGGGGGCCTGCGGCTTGCGGGTGGCCTGTGGCTTGCCGGGGGCCTGCGGCTTGCGGGTGGCCTGTGGCT
>CADDYT010000105.1 GCA_902810755.1 Chloroflexota bacterium | reverse complement strand
CTGGCCTGCTTCGCGCTCGCCCCCCCGCTTCAGTGAACGCTTCCGGGGTGTGGCCTGTCGCTTGCGCGTGCTACCGCACAAACAGACCGGGCCTTTTAGCCCTTCGGGCCAACAAGGTCGCTCATGGGCTGCACATTGGCGGTGTCGCAGGTGAAGGCCAGGCAGCCAAGCCCCCAGCCGCCCTCGATCGTGGCAAGCATCGAGTAGTGGTTGTAGGCCACGCTCGATGAACGAGGAGCATGATCGGAATGAGAAATGGTGATGGTCAAGACATTGCCGCCGCCCTGACCCGGTACGGAATCACAGCAGCCGCGATCATCACCGAAGCCGTTGAAGCCCGATCCCGTGAAATCGCTCTCATCCCAGGTGATGAAGATAACGGAATTGCCCGTCCAGGCGCGGGAATTCATAATCGCGCTGACCGTCTGGCTCAGGAAGGTATCTCCTGCCTGGATCAGCAGTTGCTCGTTGGAGAAATCACAGGGGTCACTGGAGCCGCCACCGCCGCGCCCATGCATGTCGTGGCACTGGTCGGGGCTGATCCAGCTGTAATCGGGAACGGTGTTGTTCGCCAGGTCGGTGGAGAACTGGCTGAAATCCACGATGTTCGCCATACGAGCCGGGTTATCCTGCACATCCTGATACGAGACAAACGGATCGTGCTTGCGCTCATATAGCTGGTTGCCGCAGGCATGATCCAGTTTTGTGGTGCAGAGCGACAACGACTGCATGTATGCCCTCCACGTTTTCCCATGCGACTCAAGCTGATCGACGATGTTAGATACATTGATGGTGGTATCATTATCGTCGGCAACGCCGTTGGTCGAGCCGGAGGTGGCGGCAATGTAGTTGGGCTGGCTGGGGTGGGTGACGCCATAGTAGTTCGTCGCTACCCCGTAGGTCTCTACAGCCTGGTTAATCCAGGGCGCGTTCGGATTGCCGATCAGCGTGCTATAGCCGGTGTTTTCCATCATGATGACGAACACATGCTGGAAGTTTTTCAGGCCGGAGGCGCTCTGCTCCCTGTTCGCGCTGGCGGCAAATGCCTGCGATGAGACGAGTGTCAGCACGGCCAGCAGCACTATTCCCTGAAGCATAGTGCGGGCGACAAAACGAATGCCAGATTGGCTGCTCATAAAATACACCTACCTTCCGTTAAAAGAACAATCAGAGAAACGATTGGTCGGCGAAAGAACGAAGCATCATCCTCCTTTCCAGAAAGGTCGACATGCAGACGACAGCTCACCCCTGTACTTGAAACTGCCCGCTGAGGAACTGACTATAGTATCGCTGGCGGGATTTATACCTGTCAATTTATAAACCCTCTTGCTGAAATTTCACTACATGGAACGATTTTCTTATAGTCGTAAACTCTTGACGGGAATGGCGCGGCCGCCTATACTCAGGGCATGGAATTTGCTGGCATCCAGATTATCTATCAAGATCATCACCTGCTGGTCGTCAATAAGCCAGCGGGGCTGGTCATTCATCCCACCTATAAGCATGCTGAGGGGACGATGTGGGATGCCTTGCTGGACTATCTGGCGCAGCAGGGCGATGATGGCTGGCAACCGCCTGCTTTGCCAGACAGACCGGAGTGGGCGCGGGCGCCTGCCCATATTCAGGAGATGCTGCGTGAGAAGCAGCGAGAGCGTTACCGGAAAGAGCATGGCCTGCTGCCGCGTCCCTGTCTGTTGCACCGGCTGGATAAAGACACATCTGGCCTGGTTGCGCTGGCGCGTACCGAAGTGGCGCGCCGCCATCTTGTGCGCCAGTTTGAGGCCCACAGCATTGTCAAACGCTATCTGGCCGTTGTGCAGCGGGGAGCGCCGGAGTGGGCGCGTCCCCACGCTCCACTCATGGTATCATGGCATACTGGTACCAGTAGCGGTGCATCCGTTGAGCGCGAGAAAGCACTGCCTTTTTCGCTTTTTTCCGCAGGCGGGGACGAACTTCTGCTCTCTGGCCCGCTTCAGCGCGACCCGGATGACCGGCGGCGCTGTATTGTGGGGCCGCAGGGACAGCCAGCCACAACGCTGGTGCGCCTGCTGGCTATCAGCGACGATGAAGCTTTTGCTTTGCTGGATGTGCGGCTGCTGACGGGGCGCACGCACCAGATTCGCGCGCATCTCGCGGCCCTCGGCTATGCGCTGGTCGGCGATCCCATCTACGCGCCTGTTGCCATGCCGGGAACGCCGCAGGCCGCTTTGCGTCGCCAGTTTCTCCACGCCTCTCGTCTGGAACTGCGCCGCTATCCCGATAACGACCCGGCAGTCTTTGTTGCCCCGCTGGCCGACGATTTATATGTCTGGATGGAATACTACTTTCCATCTGCTCTGGGGGTTGTGCATGCAACAACGATCCTACCCGCCTGATAGCGGGCCGTTCGCGAAATTGAGCGAAGAAGATAAGAAGAAACGACTGGATGCGATGGTCAGCCTCTGGCAGAGCGATACCGAGCGGCGTATCGAACGCGAGGGCTACCGCGCCTTCATTACCGCTCTCGGCCTTGACGAGTACCGCTATTCTGTCTGGCTGCGCTTCCCGGAATGGGACCGCTCCGCCGTCGTGGGACAGGTGATTACGCTGCGCCGGTCGCAAAGCGGCGCGCCCGAAGACCCTGCCGTCTATACGTCGTGGCGGCGCGAGCCGCTCTTGAAATCCATGCCCGACTGGAAAGCGCGCCTGCCGAAGGAGAACGTCTTCAACCTCTCCGTGCGCATCACCCCCGGCGGCCTCGGCGAGGGAACACGCCGGGCTATAGTGATGCCGAAAGAAATGATTCCCCGCTACAGACCCGGCTGGCCCACGCAGCGCGAATGGGTGGCCTGGACACAATCCTTCGACTGGCTCTCCGTCGCCATCGGCTTCATCCGCGAAATGCTGGATTCGCTTTCCTGATATGGTACTCTTGTTCCGTTTTGTTGTGTTTACTGTACGAATCAGCTATGATAAAGCGGCTGCCAGTGTATTACAGAAACATTTCTGTGTGCATCTTTCTCTCTTTTCAATTTCAATACAGAGCAAAAAATGGGATTCTGGAATGAGGAGTATTCGCAGATGAGCGATCTTACAGGCAAGCAACTGGGACGATATCGCATTCTTCGTCGGCTGGGGGCGGGTGGATATGCGGTGGTATATCTAGGGGAGCATATACACCTCAAGACTCAGGCCGCTATCAAAGTTTTGCACCAGGTACATCTATCAAGCGATGACGAAGAAAGATTTCGGGGAGAAGCTCAAACGATTGTCCGGCTTAAACATGAAAACATTATCTCGGTCATCGATTATGGCATTCAGGAGAGTACCGGCATTCCCTACCTTGTTATGGAGTACATGCCTGCGGCGTTGCGGCAGCGTTATCCGGCTGGAACACGATGCGCTCCCCTGGAAATTCTTCCCTACGTGAAACAGGTCGCCAGTGCGTTACAGCATGCTCACAAACATAAGGTGATTCATCGCGATGTCAAGCCGGAGAACATGTTGCTCGATGAGCATGATAACGTCCGGCTCAGTGACTTTGGCATTGCGATTGTGTATGAAACTTCGAGCGCGTTGAAGACGCAGGATAAGCTCGGTACCCCGTATTACATGGCGCCTGAGCAGATTCAAGGTAAGCCGGTCTTTGCCAGCGATCAATACTCGCTGGGGGTTGTGGTCTACGAGTTGCTCTGTGGGAGGCGTCCCTTCACCGGTGGCTTTGCAGGGCTGCTACACCAGCATGAACATAGCGTGCCGCCTTCTCTGCGAGAGCGGGTGCCGTCGCTCTCGGCGGATATAGAGCAGGTGGTGTTGAAGGCGCTTGCCAAGGATCCAGAGGAGAGATATGCCAGCATCTCGGATTTTGCCCTGGCCTTTGAGCAGGCATGTTCGCAAGGGCAGGATGACAATAGCACGCAGCGGCTGGCTCTGACCTCTACCTCACTACCTCAGCCGCCTGTTTCTGCGGCGAACGAACGGGCCAGACCAAAGGTAGCGACACCGCCGGAGGATTCGTCGGTTACCTGGAACGTTCCCTATCGTCGCAACCCGTTCTTTACCGGTCGGGCAGAGATTCTGGCTTCCCTGCACGAGAGCTTTTGCTCAAAAAAGACGGCGCTGAAAACGCAGGCTTTGAGCGGTCTGGGGGGTATTGGCAAGACACAGATCGCGCTGGAGTATGCCTATCGCTACCATCGCGAATACCAGTATATTCTCTGGGTGCGCGGCGATACGCGCGAGAAAATGCTGGCAGATGTTTCCGCGCTTGCTCCCTTACTGGATCTGAAGGAGCGAACCGGGCAGGAGCAGCGCCGGATTGTCGAAGCGGTACGGACATGGCTGCGGGAACATATGAAGTGGCTACTTATTATCGATAATATCGAGGATCTCAGGCTCGTCCAGAACTTTCTTCCAGCCGGTGGGCGCGGGCATATTCTCTTGACGACGCGCACGCAAACAACTGGCAATATTGCCCACTGTATCGATTTGCCGGAAATGACGCTGGAAGAGAGTACACTGTTTCTCCTGAAGCGTACCAAGCGGGTAGAACTGGATGCACAGGAAGCCTCACATCCCGATCTGCAAAAAGCGCAGGACATTGCCAGGGTACTTGGTGGGCTTCCACTCGCGCTTGATCAGGCTGGCGCCTATATTGAGGAAACTGGATGTAGCTTCGCGAACTATCTCTGTCGCTTCCAGAGCCAGCATAAGAAATTGCTCAATATGCGTGGCAGTTTTGATAGCGGCCACCCGGCCTCTGTCGCGGCTACTTTTGCCTCTTCTTTCGATCGAGTCGAGAAGATCAGTCCGGCGGCCATCGAACTGCTGCGTTTCTGCTCCTTTCTGCATCCCGATGCTATTCCCGAAGACCTGATTATCAATGGCGCGGCTGAACTTGGCCCCATGCTGCAATCTCTGACTACCGATCCCATTTTGCTGGATGAAATACTGGTCTTACTACGCAAATTTTCCCTGCTGCACCGCCATGCCGATACCGGCACGCTCTCAGTTCATCGTCTGGTACAACTGGTGCTGCAGAACAGGATGAATGAGAAGACACAGCGCACCTGGGTTGAGCGCACGCTGCGAGCCGTCAACCATGCTCTTCCTGATGTCGGCGAATTTTCCCACTGGTCCCTCGTAAAGCAGTACATGCCGCATGTCCAACAGTGCGTTGTCCATATCAAGAAATGGCAGATTTCTTCACCTGAGGCGGCCCGTTTGCTGGAACAGGCGGGGTCATACCTTCAGTTGCAGGCTCAATTTGATTCATCGTTTGCCCTCTTTGAGCAGGCCGCGCAGATGCGTGTATCGTCGGCGGCGGAGGCGGAGGCGGAGGCGGAGCCGGAGCCGGAGGCAACGATTGCCGCTCTCATGCACTTCTTCTGGCACTATTACTATCAGGGCCGGTATGCAGAGGCAGAACAATCGATACGCAGAGCATTGAGCTTCTTGCGGCAAACGTCGGCTGCCGACCGGCAGTCGCTTGCCGTCTGCCTGGGCTCAATCGCGCACCTCTATTACCGCCAGGGGAAATATAATCAGGCAGAAGAGTATTTCCTTGAGGCGCTCGTCATCTATGAGCAGTCTGTCGGGTTGTTGCATCCCTCGGCTGTCTGCATCTATAGCGGCCTGGGCGATGTAGCTCTCGCCCTTGCCAGGTTTGAAAGAGCCGAAAAGTTTTTCTCCGATGCTCTCGCCCTCTGGCAGCAGATGCCGGAACCGCAGCACCCTTTACTGGCTACAGTCTTTAGCGGGATGGCCCGGCTCTCTCTGGCGCTGGCGAAATATGCGCAGGCTGAGCAGTATCTTCAGCAGGCGCGCAACCACCTTGAGCAGACACTGCAATCTCCCCATCCTGCGCTGGCCGCTAACCTGAACGATCGCGCCTTGCTGCTTATTGCTCAAGGGAAATATGCCTCTCAGGAGGAAAAGGCCCAGATTGAGTCGCTGCTCAAGCAGGCATTGACGATGGTGGAGGAAACAGTGGGTTTGCAGCATCCCGTTGCAGGGTCCATTTTCGACACCCTGGGGACGCTCTGCTTCCTGTATGGTGACTACCCGATGGCGGAGCAGTATCTGCAGAAAGCTCAGAGCATTCGTGAGCAGACACTGGGCATGGAGCATCCCGATGTTCTCACCACCTGTAATAATCTGGCGGATGTTTATCGGAAAGTGCCAGGCAAACAGAGTATTGCTGAGGCGCTCTATAGCGATACGCTGGATCTGCGTATTCGCCTGCTGGGGGCGGAACATCCCGCCGTTGCCCGGACACAGCTTGGGATGGCCCAACTCTATTACGACGACCAGGAACCTGATATGTATATTCTGGCCGAGGGACTTTATCAGAAAGCCCTGGCAATTAACGAAAAGGCTCTGGGCGAAGAGCATCCTGCGGTCGCTCGCTGCCTCTTTGGACTCGCAATCATCAATTTCTGGAAATGGAAGAAATTGGATGTGGCTGAAGCTTACATCCTGCAAGCGTTGGCTATCTACAAAAAAGCTCAGATCCCGAACCACCCTGATGTAGCCGCCATCCGTAAGACCTATGCGAGCCTTCAGGTCGTCATCAAACGCCACCAGAAGAAGTAGCCTTCGTTGCATTCAGCATAACAGGAAGGCCCGGCTCTGCTTCATGAACCTTGCGCTTTCTCGTTTGAGGCGGTAGAATGAATGTGGTTCCACCCGTTAGTGGTCAGTGGGATCATGCGAAGGGTTCTTGACTTTCCTGTTCCCTGTCAGGGCATGCATCACACATAACCAGCCCCACGAGAAAGGTAGCACAAAATCGAATGACGATCAGTACTCGACCACGCACGATTGGCGAATTGCGTGAAAGTGGATATAGGGTCCTCCCGGTTAAGGAGGAAATGCGAAAAAACCTGATACAGAAGATTCGGAATGGGGAAGAACTTTTCCCCGGCATTATCGGCTATGAAGAGACCGTTATTCCTCAAATTGAAAACGCCATTCTCTCTTGCCAGGACATCATTTTCCTGGGCGAGCGCGGGCAGGCAAAGACCCGCATGGCGCGCGCGCTTGTCAGCTTGCTGGATGAGGAAGTGCCGGTCATTGCCGGTTGCGAGATCAACGATAATCCCTACGAGCCGGTCTGTAAGGCTTGCCGCGATAAGATAGAGGAATGTGGAGACGATGTAGAGATTGCCTGGCTGCCGCGTGATCGCCGCTATGGCGAGAAGCTGGCGACGCCCGATATCACCATCTCTGACCTGGTGGGCGAGGTTGATCCCGTGCGCGTTGCCGAAGGCCGCTACCTCTCCGACGAACTGACCATCCACTACGGCATGATTCCGCGCACGAATCGCGGCATCTTCTGCATCAACGAACTGCCCGACCTTGCCGAGCGCATCCAGGTGGGCCTGTTGAACATCATGGAAGAGCGCGATGTGCAGATTCGCGGCTACAAGATTCGCCTGCCGCTGGATGTCTATGTGGTCGCCAGCGCCAACCCGGAAGACTACACCAATCGCGGCCGCATTATCACGCCGCTCAAAGACCGCATCGGCTCCGAGATTCGCACGCACTATCCTCGCACGATAGAACACGAAATGCAGATCATGGAGGCCGAAAGCGCAGCCTTTCCAACGGATGAGTTGGATGTGGTTTATCCGAAGTTCATGAAGGAAATCATTGCCGAATTTACACAACTGGCGCGTCGCAGCAGCGATATCAGCCAGCGTTCCGGCGTCAGTGTGCGCGTCTCGATCTCCAACTACGAGAACGTGCTGAGCAATGCCTACCGCCGCGCGCTGCGCCTGCGCGAACGCTATGTCGCCCCGCGCGTGAGCGACCTTTCGGGCATCATCGCTTCGACCGGCGGCAAGATCGAGCTTGATACCGTCGGCGATGTCAAGGAAGAGCGTATCATCCAGAAATTGCTCAACTCCGCCATCCTCAGCGTCTTCGGGGACTACTTTGACGCGCGCGAGTTCGACCAACTGGTGGCCGGTTTCGAGCGCGGGCTGAGCGTGCAGGTAGGCGACGATATGCCCTCAATGGAGTACGTCAACCAGCTTGCCAGAGTAGGTGGTCTGAGCAAAGCTATTGATAAGCTTCATGCTCGTGGAAATCCGGCCAGTATTGCGTCTGCTGTCGAGTTCATTCTCGAAGGTTTGCACTTGAATCGCCGCCTCAACAAGGAGGCAACCAGCGGTAAGGTGCGCTACCGGCGATAAAGGATACATGCGCCATGTTCGAACGCTTTTTTAGAAATCGCTACGGCTATTCCCGCTGGGATGGCACGCAGCGTATCGAAGGACTGGACGCCGACGATATTCTCAACGCGCTTTCCGATGATTACCTGGAAAATGGCAATCTGCAACAGGCCCTGCGCCGCCTGATGCAGGAGGGCGTGCGCACCGACGATGGTCGGCGCACGATGGGCCTGCGCGAGCTACTGGAGCGTCTGCGCAATCAGCGCAACCAGCAACTCAGCCGCTACAACATGGCCTCTGGCGTCATGGACGACCTGCGCCAGAAACTGGAGGAGATCAAGCAGCTAGAGCGCCAGGGCATCCAGCGCCGCCTCGATGAACACGGCCAGCCCCCGTCGCAACAGGGTCAGCAGCCCGGCGAACAGGATAACCAGGCTGGTCAGCAAAATCAGCAGGGCCAGCAATCCAGAGGGCAGCAGCAGAGTGGCCAGTCCGGTCAGCAAGGGCAAATGGGCCAATCTGGCCAGGGCCAGCAAGGGCAGCAAGGTGAAGCTGGCGGGAGCGGCGATGACCTCTCACCGGAGCAGAAGCGCAAGATGCTGGAAATGATTGCGAAGCGCAAGCAGGAATATCTGGATCAATTGCCGAAAGATATTCCCGGACAGATCAAAAGCCTCTCTGAATATGACTTTATGGATGACGAGGCGCGCGAGAAATTCCAGGAATTGCTGAGCAGCCTGCAACAGCAGATGATGCAGCAGTTCTTTCAGGGCATGCAGCAATCGCTGCAAAACATGTCCCCGGAAGACATGGCCCGGCTCAAGCAGATGATTCGCGAACTCAACCAGATGCTGCGCGACCGGCAGGAGGGGCGCGAACCCGATTTCGACTCCTTCATGCAGAAGTACGGTGACTACTTCCCCGGCGTCAACTCGCTGGATGATCTGATCGAGCAGATGCAGATGCAGGCCGCCGCCATGCAGGGCATTCTGGAGAACCTCTCACCGGAGCAGCGTCAGGAGTTGGAGCAGTTGATGGAGCAACTGCTGGGCGATGACCGCATCCGCTTCGACCTCGCGGAACTGGCTCAGAACCTGGAAGCTCTGGCCCCGATGGAGGATATTCGCACACGCTTCCCCTTCCGGGGCGACGAAACGCTGCCCCTGAACGAAGCTATGCGCATGATGAGCCAGTTGCAGCAGATGGAGGGGCTGGAGGAGCAGATTCGCGATGCCCGCCGCATGGATAATCTGGATGCCATCGACAGTGAGAAGGTCAGGCAACTGCTTGGCACCGATGAATACCAGTCGGTCGAGCAGCTCAAAGAACTGATCAAGATGCTGGAAGAGGCTGGCTACATCCAGAAGAAGGGCAATCGCTGGGAGCTGACCGCGCGCGGCATCCGCAAGATCGGTCAGAAGGCGCTGCAGGACATTTTCAACAAGCTCAAGCGCGACGGCTTCGGGCGGCACATCAGCCCGTTCCGTGGCGTTGGCGGCGAGCGCACCGACGAAAGCAAGCCCTATCAATTCGGCGACCCCTTCCTGCTCGATCTGGAAGGCACGTTGATGAACGCGCTGCACCGCCGCGGCACCGGCACCCCGGTAGACCTGCAAAAAGACGATTTTGAGGTTTACCGCACCGAGTTCACCACGCAGTCGTCGACCGTGCTCATGATCGATATGAGTATGAGCATGATCTACAACGGCTGCCAGCCGGCGGCGAAGAAGGTAGCGGTCGCCCTTGAAAGCCTGATTCGCTCGCAGTTCCCGCGTGACAATCTCTACATCGTCGGCTTCTCGTTCGTTGCCCGTGAGTACAAGCCCGATGAGCTTGTGGAGATGAGCAGCTACGACCACAGCACCGGCACCAATATGGCGCACGGGCTGATGCTGGCGCGCCAGTTGCTTGCGCGGCACAAAGGCGTCAACAAGCAGATCATCATGATTACCGATGGTGGCCCGACCGTCTGGTATGAAGAGGATCTGGGAGGCTGGCAGTTTGCCTATCCGCCCAATCCGTTCGCGGAGAAGCAGGCCCTGCTGGAGGCGCAGCGTTGCACCCGTGAAGGCATCACCATCAACACCTTCATGCTGGAAGATGATCGCTGGATGGTGGCTTTTGTCAACCAGATGGCGCAGATCAATCACGGGCGTACCTTCTACGCCGACAAGTATAACCTGGGCGAATACCTGCTCGTCGACTACCTGAATAGTAAGAAGAAGTTTGTGAAGTAAGTAGATGGCAGAGGACGCGGAGAGAACATTCCAGGAGGGCCTGCACCGGCTCGGCCTCACCCTGAGCGAAGAGCAGCGCGAGCAGTTTGCGCGCTATCGCGAGGAATTGCTCGACTGGAATACTCGCGTCAATCTCACAGCTATTACGAATCCAGAGGAAGTGCAAATCAAGCACTTCCTCGATTCGTTGTCGCTGCTGCTGGTCTACGATAGGCCCCAGGCGCATCTGCTCGACATCGGCACGGGCGCGGGCTTTCCTGGCCTTGCCCTCAAAATCGTGCGCCCCCAATGGCAGGTCGTTTTGCTCGAAGCAACCGGCAAGAAAGTCACCTTTCTGTGCCATGTCATCGAAATTCTGCACCTGAGAGACGTGGAAGCAGTTCATGGCCGCGCCGAAGAGTTAGCGCGCAAATCACAGTACCGCGCCGCCTTCGATGTCGTCACAGCACGGGCCGTCGCCGCATTACCCACCCTGCTGGAATATTCCGCACCATTCTCTCGCGTCGGCGGCGAAATCGTCCTGCTCAAAAAAGGCGATATTGGCGAGGAACTCGCCCGGGGCCAGCGTGCCGCCAGGCAACTTGGAGCTAGCTTCAAAGAAGATGTGCCGGTCACGCTGCCCGGCCTGGAAGACAACCGCCGCCTGCTCGTCTGGCAGCAACAGAAACCCTGCCCACCTCAGTACCCTCGCAGCGGCTCGGCCATAGCGAAAAAACCTCTGGGCTGAAATTTGTCTCATACATAAGCAAAATAGGAGTGTTTCCATGCCAGTTGCCATCATCTCTGATATCCACGGCAACCTCATTGCCCTCGATGCAGTGCTTACTGCTATCGAAGGTCGCAACATCAAGCAGATCATCTGTCTTGGCGATGTTGCAGCCACCGGCCCACAACCGCGCGAGGTCATTGCGCGTTTGAAACAGATCGGTTGCCCTGTTGTTATGGGGAACACCGACGACTGGCTGCTGGAGCCGAAGCTCAAAGAGCGGGACAATCCAGATATGCAGCGTATTCAAGATATAGAACTCTGGGATTCTCAGCAGCTCACATCTGAAGATCGCGCCTACCTGGCCAGCTTTCAGCCCACGCTCTCTTACGAACTGGAGAATGGGATGCGCTTACTTGCCTATCATGGCTCTCCGCGCTCCTACAGCGAACACATTGCCCCAACCACTCCCGATCACAACCTGGAAGCAGCCTTTGCCGGGCATCAGGCTGATATCTTCATCGGCGGGCACACCCATATGCAGATGTTCCGCCGCTACCGCCACAGCCTCGTGTTCAATCCCGGCAGCGTGGGTTTGGCCTTCGATTATGCATGGCCGTTCGACGACACCGTGCATAACCCTCCCTGGGCAGAATACGCCATCATCGACACTTCCCATGATGGACTCAACGTTGAACTGCACCGCGTGCCTTTTGATGTGCGAGCCTTCATCCAGGCAACGCTTGCCAGCGGTATGCCCCACGCCGAGTGGTATGCTGGCGAATGGAGTTTCAATGGATAAACATACCGGTGATGTACAGCAGAGTTACGATCAGGTCGCAGAAGAGTACGTAAGCCGTATTTTTCACGAGCTAGAACATAAGCCGCTGGATCGTGAGCTGCTCGACCGCTTCGCAAAGGCAGTGCAGGGGTCAGGTCTCGTCGCTGATATAGGGTGCGGACCGGGACATGTCACTCGCTATCTCTATGAGAGAGGTGTGAATGTGCTGGGGATAGATTTGTCGCCGCACATGGTTGAGCAAGCGCGAAGGTATAATCCAGGCATCGAGTTTCGGCAGGGAAATATGATGTCTCTGGACGTGGCTGATGAATCATGGGCTGGCATAGTCGCCTTTTACTCCATCATCCACATCCCTCGTGAAAAGGTGATCTCTGCCCTTCAGGAGTTCAGACGGGTGCTCAGGCCCAACGGCCTGTTGCTGCTCTCGTTCCATCAAGGCGAGGAGACGGTTCACCTTGATGAATGGTGGGGAAAGAAAGTTTCCATCGATTTTGAGTTCTTTCAGATCAGCGAGATGGAAGCTTATTTGAATGCAGCAGGCTTTATTCTTGAGGATAGTATCGAGCGACCGCCTTACGAGGAAGTCGAAGTGCAAACACGGCGCGCCTATCTGTTTGCCCGAAAGCCTCGTTGAATGTTGCTCTAATTGAGTATTGCTCTATAAGAAGGTTGATGTTTATGTGTGATCTACAGAAGCGACAGGAACAACTCGAAATTGCCCTGAAAACACTTTCGCTTCCAGAAGGCATCCAGCTTCGTGCCTGGCAGGAGGCCGATTTTCAGGCTATTCAACGCCTGACCGCTCAGCAAGGTTGGACGACTCCGACCAACCGGCCCACAGAGGCGCTACTTGCATGGCGACATTCGTGGCCCGCGCTGGTTGTGACCGAGGGAGAGCAGGTAATCGGCTTCGTGCGAGCATTGACCGATGGAGAGGTCACAACCTATATCGCTGACCTCCTTGTTGACCCGCGCTACCGGCGAAGAGGTCTGGGCCGTCTTCTCGTAGAAGCCTGCCACGCCCTTTACCCGCATACCCGGCTCGATCTCATTTCAGAAGAGGATGCTGTACCATTTTACAGGAGAGAGGGATTTCGGGAGCTGGGACCGGGGATGCGTAAGAGTTTTCGGTGAGGAGCTGTGAAAAGGATGGGAATGGCGAAATTGAAATTCTCTTCCGCTGGTTCGACCTCGATAAGCTACAAGACATCATCCTCTATCCCACCTTCCTGGTTGAGGCGTTACGGGAACTGCCTGCAGGCATAGAACATAAGGTACTTGTCGATGATGATTTTCCTGTGCTCTCCATTGTTCCTGTCTTCCCTGCCGACAACCCGTTGAACTGAAGCTTCATATTCTGAGAAGTAATAAAGTAAACGTAGTTAAACCTTGTAAGAATCGCAGGAATCGCGTATAATAGCAGAGATCAGAGAACCGAGGACGCCGCATGGAGAAGGAAGAGAGAGGCTGTTAGCTGGATGACGAGTAGAATCAGGAATCTTTTTCCATTGGTGGTGAGGATGGCAACGCGAGTAGTGATCAGAAGTAGTAGCGAATCGACTCCTGAATGCGGGTGAGGATCGATGATGCAGACCTTTACTGTCGCTGATCAGGGTCCACTACCCCGCTTGCCGCAGCCTTTGACCCCGTTGCTGGGGCGTGAGCGCGAACTCGCGCAGCTCACGGAGCTGCTGCGGTGGTCCGAAGTCCGCCTGCTTACTCTCACCGGTCCGGGCGGAGTCGGCAAAACACGCCTTTTGATTGAGATTGCCCATACCCTCCTGCCTGACTTCACGGACGGCGTCTATTTTGTGTCTCTGGCTGCTCTCAATGATCCTGACTTCGTACTCCCGATCATTGCCCAGGCGCTTGGGCTGCGGGCTGCGGGTACTCACTCATTGCTCGATGACCTGCAAGCGGCGCTCGTTGACCGTTCCCTGCTGTTGCTGCTGGACAACTTTGAACACGTGCTGCTCGCCGCGCCGCAGCTTGGTGCGCTGGCAGCCACATGTCCGCGCCTGACCATCCTGGCAACGAGCCGTGCTGCGCTGCGCCTTCAGGGCGAACACGAGTTTCCACTGTCACCTCTGCCTCTGCCCGATCTGGAGCGCCTGCCGACGAGCGAGGCCCTGTTACAGTATGCCGCGCTGGCCCTCTTTGTCCAGCGCGCGCAGGCCATCAAGCCGGATTTCCAACTGACAGAAGCCAATGCACGCACTATCGCGCAAATCTGTATTCGCCTGGACGGACTCCCGCTGGCGATTGAACTGGCCGCTGTCCGCACCCGGCTGCTGTCTCCGCAAGCCCTGTTGACACGCCTGGAACACCGGCTAGAGGTGCTGACCGGCGGGCCGCGCAACCTGCCTGCACGGCAACAGACGTTGCGCGATACTATCGCGTGGAGCTATCACCTCTTAGTGCCTCATGAACAGCAGCTTTTCCGCTTGCTGGCCGTCTTCACCGGAGGTTGCAGGCTTGAGGCGCTCGAGGCCCTCGCAAAGAAGGCGGGTCTGGAAGTAAACAGGGTGCTGGATGGCGTGAGCGTGTTATTGGAGAACCACCTGGCGCAGCAGGAGGAGCAGAGTGATGGCGAGCTGCGCCTGCTGATGCTAGAGACTATTCGCGAGTATGGTCTGGAGTGTCTGGCCAGCGCGGGGGAACTGGAGGCGAGCCGTGCCGCGCACGCGGAGTATTTCCTGGCGCTGGCCGAGGAAGCTGCTCCTCAATTGCATGGGGTCGAAGCGGCACGCTGGATGGCACTGCTGGAACGAGACAGAGAGAACCTGTGGACAGCCCTCGGCTTCTTCCTGGAGCGGGCGCACGCGCAGGCTGGCTTACAGGCGGGCAAGATGCAGGTCGAACGGGCGCTGCGCCTTTGTGTCGCTTTGTTCTGGTTCTGGTTTATCCGAGGCTCCGGGCGCGAAGGGCTGCGCTACCTGATGCAGGCGCTCTCAGAGCGGGCTGGCGAAGGGCCTGCGCTGCGGGCAAAGGCGCTGGACGTAGCTGCCAGCCTGGCATTCGTTTATGGACAATATATGCCGCTCGAACAATTGGCGCAAGAGAGCCTGGCGCTTTACCGGGAACTGGGCGACGGCACAGGTATGGTCAACAGCCTGTATCGCCTGGGGACCATTGCCCGCATCAAGAGCCAGTTTGCACAGGCTCACACGCACCTGGAAGCAGCTATTGCTCTCGCCAGGGAGTCAGGCAATCGCTTGATGCAGGCTCTCTGCATCACCGAACTGGCACGTATCATTGTCGAGGAGGGGCAATACGAGCAGACAGAGGCGCTGCTCTCAGAAGGTCTCGCCCTTTACCAGGCACTGGGCGATCAGCATGGCATCGGCTGGGTACGCTACCGGCAGGCGCGCCTGCTCTTTATCTGCCAACAGAACCCGGTCCTTGCCCGCTCTCTGGCCGAGCAGAGTCTGGCCCTCTTCCGTGAACTCGGCAACATCTCGGCCAGCGCCTTCCCGCCTGGTTTGCTGGGACTCATTCATCTTGAACGCAGTGAGCTAGAGGCGGCACAGAATCTGCTTGAAGAGAGTGTGGCCTTTAGCAAGCAGATGGGAGTGGAAACACACAGCATCGAGCTGCGTCTTGCGCTGGCGCGGCTCCTGGCTTTGCGGGGCGATGTGGCTCGCGCGCGCGACCTCTATCAGGAGGGTCTCGTTGCGCTGCTCGAACACAATCTTTTCAAAGAGCATATTGCCACAGCCCTGGAGGGGCTGGCTCTGCTAGAAGCAGGGCAGGGCCAGCCTCTCTACGCGGCACGGCTCTGGGGAGCAGCAGAGGCGCTGCGCGAGATTACCGGTGCGCCCATGTATCCGGTCTATCGCGCCAGCTATGCAGAGGCCGTTGCACGTGCGCGTACTCAGGTCGATGAGCAGGCTTTCAACGAGGCGTGGGCCGCAGGACGCAGCATGACGCCTGAACAGGCGCTCTCTGCCTGTGGTTCGACGAATGCACCCGTGCCCGCACCGGTCCCCCCAGAAACGCCAGCCCCGCAGGCTCTCCCCAGTACACCCGTTGGCGGGCACACTGGCCTGACTGCCCGCGAGCTTGAGATACTGCGCCTGCTGGCCGAGGGTCTGACCAATAGCGAGATCGCTGCCCGCCTCGTCATCAGCCCGCGCACCGTCGATGGACACCTGACCTCAATCTATAGTAAGCTGTATGTTTCCTCGCGTGCTGCTGCTGTCCGCCGGGCCTACGAGCAGCACCTGCTTTAACGAAAGGCGGTGAGATCGGCTGTGCAGCCCCATATCTTTCCATTGCCATCCAGATCTGCCTCTGGCCTGACCGCACCTCAGCACCTGCCTGTGTCACTGACGCCGCTGCTTGGGCGCGAGCAGGAACTGAAGCAGCTCACGGCCCTGCTCAGACGCCCTGAAGTCCGCCTGCTCACATTGACCGGTCCGGGCGGAGTCGGCAAAACGCGCCTGGGACTCTCTGTCGCGCATGCCTTGCAGGACGACTTCGCCGACGGGGTTTGCTTCATTCCCCTGGCGGCTATCAGCGACCCCGGCCTCGTGCTGCCGACTATTGCCTGGACGCTTGGCCTGCAAGAGATGGGGGCGCGTACTCCTCTTGAGCAACTGCAAGCTGTGCTGGCAGAACAATCGTTGTTGCTGCTGCTCGACAACTTCGAGCAAATACTGGATGCCGCGCCAGAGCTTTCCGAGCTACTGGCCCTTTGCCCGCGCCTGCGCCTGCTGGTAACCAGCCGTGCTGCTCTGCGACTGCAAGGCGAGTACGAGTTTGCCGTATCTCCCCTGCCTCTGCCCGATCTGAAACATCTGCCAGCCCAGGAACATCTCACTCAGAATGCCGCCATTTCCCTCTTTGTCCAGCGCGCGCAGGCCATCAAGCCGAATTTTGAGATGACGGAGACCAATGCGCGTTCTATTGCGGAAGTGTGTATTCGTCTGGATGGGCTGCCGCTGGCGATTGAACTGGCGGCAGCCCGCACCCGGCTGCTCTCCCCGCAGGCCCTGCTGGCGCGCCTCTCACACCGTCTGGAAGTGCTGACCGGCGGCTCGCGCGACTTACCTGCTCGCCAGCAGACGCTGCGCGACACCATCGCGTGGAGCTATCATCTCCTCTCGCCCCAGGAGCAGCAACTCTTCCGCCTGCTGTCTATCTTCGTTGGAGGCGCTCTGTTAGATGCCGTTGAGACCATCGCCCGCATGGCTGGCTTCGAGGCGAGCGCCATTCTGGATGGCGTGAGCGTCTTGCTGGAGAACCACCTGCTCAGCATGGTGGAGCAAGCCGACGAGTCGCGGCTGACACAGCTGGAGACGATTCGCGAGTACGGGTTAGAGTGCTTGCGCGAGCATGGGGAGACCATGAACGTGCAGCAAGCCCACGCCAGGTACTATCTGGCGCTGGTGGAGCAGGCTGAACAAGGTCTCAAAGGGGAGCAGCAACTCCAGTGGCTGGCATATCTCGAACGCGAGCAGGAGAACATACGGGCGGCGCTCCAATGGCTGATCGAACACGAAGAAACGGAACTGGCGCTGCGCGGCTTTGCCTCTCTGGCGCATTACTGGGTTGTTCAGGGCCATATGACGGAGGGGCGGCGCTGGCTAGAAGCTATAGCGGGCCTTGTACAGGCAGCGCCTCGTAATGCGGTACTCGCCAGGACACTGCATGCCCAGGCAGAACTTCTTTCTGCTCTGAGCAACTATGCAGAGGCGCAAGCTCTGGCAGAGGAAAGTGCTACACTTGCAAGGATTCTCGGCGATAAAAGGTGTCTCGCCTACGCCCTCCATCGACAGGCAACAGAGTGCCATTTTCAAGGTGATCTGACGAAGGGGCTGGCGTTGTGTGAGGAAGGCTTGATGCTGGCTCAAGAAGTGGAAGATGGATGGCTGCTTGCTACTCTCATCAGCACATCAGGTATAGCCCTCTACTTTCAGGGGAGAATTGCGGAGGCGCAGGCCCAATTCGAGCAGGCCGTCGATCGCTTTCGCATGCTGGGGGATAGACATGCTCTCGCTAAGGCGCTCGATTGGCTGGCCTATTGCACTGCATCGCTGGGAGATATAGATCAGGCCGAAGTCCTTTGGCGTGAGGCAGTCACACTGGCTCGCCCGTTGAAAGATCTTATTCGGCTCTCCAGCACCCTGAATCAACTCGGTTTCGTCGCCATGTTGCAGAATAAGTGGGTGCAGGCGGATGATACCCTGAAAGAGGCTCTGACACTGTCCCAAGAGATGGGGCAGGATGAGACGCTCAGGGCTGTCTTGCGCTACCAGGCATATCTTGCTCGATTGAGGGGCGATCAGGAGCAGGCAGCACATCTGGCAAAAGAAAGCCTTGCCCTTGCCAGGAAATACGGGCATATGTCGGATATTCTGGATTTGCTGCTGTTGCTGGCCGGGATCGAGCAAACGCAGGGAAATTTGACGCGGGCCAGAGAACTGCTTCAGGAGGGCCTCTCCCTGGCGCAGCAAAGGGGATACAAAGCCGTCATCGGCAAATACCTGCTGGTATTCGGAAGCCTGGCGCTGGCAGAACAACAATCCCTGCACGCGGTGCGTTTGTTTGGAGCAGCTGAGAACCTTCTTGATTTGTCCAACCCGATGGATTTTGACCCCTTTATGCGCCTTGCGTATGAGCGCGAAACCGCCCTCCTGCGCCAGCAGTTGGGTGAGGAAACATATGCCGCTCTACAGGCACAGGGACGGGCAACACCCCTGCAAGAACTGCTTGCCTGGCCCGGACAGACTGCTGAAGTCGTACCCTCGCTGCCCACCCCTTCAAGAAAAGAGTCTTCCTCGTCTGCTATTGTCAAGCTCACCAGGCGAGAATTAGACGTATTGCGCCTGCTGGCTGAGGGTCTGACCAACAACGAGATCGCCGAACGCCTCGTCATCAGCCCGCGTACCGTCGATAACCACCTGGTCTCAATCTATGGCAAACTCCAGGTCTCCTCGCGCACGGCTGCTATTCGCTATGCACGCGAACATCACCTGCTCTAACCTCTCCGTCCTCACCTGCTGAGTAGGGAATTTTCCCTATATACTTCCTTTCCCCTCTTGCTCTCTCCCTTATGCAACGGGACAAAAAACAGGGAATTCTCCGCGTGTGTTTCTGACTGTGGCTGCGTATACTCGAACCAGAAATGTTCGCGAAGGCAGTTCAATTGCTACTACAAAAAGCAAGGAGGGATGTATGATCGTTCGCAGTCCATTCCCCGATGTCACCATTCCTGATGTCTCGTTCCCGGCCTATGTCTTGCGGCATGCAGCGCGCCTGGCTGAGAAGCCCGCGCTGATCGATGGGGCCACCGGTCAAACCTACACATATGGGCAGCTCGCTGATGCTGTCCGGCGGGTCGCCGCCGGCCTGGCGCAGCGTGGCTTTGGCAAAGGCGATGTGCTGGCTCTCTACAGCCCGAATCTGCCAGAGTACCCCATTCCCTTCCTGGCGGCTGCCCTCCTGGGAGGTATCACCACCACCATCAACCCGCTCTACAGCGTGGATGAACTGGCCTTCCAGTTGAATGACGCTCATGCCAGCTATCTGCTGACCGTACCCGCCTTTGCGGAGAAAGCCCTGGCGGGGAAGCAGCGATCGAGCGTGCGGGAAGTGTTTGCCTTTGGTGAAGCGCCGGGTACTACCCCGTTTGCGGCTTTGCTCGAGAGCGATGGAAGTATACCCCCGGTTGAGATCAATGGAGCGGAGGACGTCGTGGCTCTGCCCTACTCCAGTGGCACGACGGGGCTGGCGAAAGGGGTGATGCTAACGCATCGCAACCTGGTGGCCAACCTGTGCCAGTGGGAACCGATCGCGATGGTGGGCGAGCAGGACACTGTGATCGGGGTGCTGCCGTTCTACCATATTTACGGGCTGACAGTGATTTTATGCGTGGGTCTGGCCGCTGGCGCGACCATCGTCAGCCTGTCCCGCTTCGATCTGGCGCAGTTCTTACAGACCATCCAGAATCAGCACGTCAGTGTAGGCTATGTCGCGCCTCCTATCCTGCTGGCGCTCGCAAAACAGCCGGTCGTCGACGAGTACAATCTTTCATCGCTGCGAACGATCCTGTGCGCAGCGGCCCCGCTGGGCAGGGATCTGCAGGAAGCCGCCGGCGCGCGCCTGGGATGCACGGTGATCCAGGCGTGGGGTATGACCGAGACCAGCCCACTCGCCACCATCTGCCCGCTCGAACCTTCGCGGCAGAAGGCGGGATCGGTCGGTGTCTGTGTGTCGAACACGGAGGGCAAGATCGTGGACATCGTGACCGGCGACGAGCTTGAGCCAGGGCAGGAAGGCGAGGTGTGTGTCCGCGGTCCCCAGGTCATGAAGGGCTACCTGAACAACCCCACAGCCACCGCGAACATGCTGGAAGATGACGGCTGGCTCCATACAGGTGATATCGGCTACTTCGATGCAGATGGCTACCTGTTTATTGTGGATCGCTTGAAAGAACTGATTAAGTACAAGGGTATGCAGGTCGCTCCGGCAGAACTCGAGGCGCTCTTGCTGGCGCATCCAGCCGTGTCGGATGCCGCCGTGATTCCCCGACCGGACGAGGAGGCGGGCGAAATCCCCAAAGCCTGTATCGTTCTCAAGCCAGGCGCTCAGGCTACGGCTGAGGAGCTTATGGCCTATGTCGCCGGGCGGGTCGCGCCACACAAGAAAATCCGGCACATCGAGTTCGTCGCACAGATTCCCAAATCGGCTTCCGGCAAGATTCTGCGCCGCGTCCTCATCGAACGCGAACGGGCGGCTTCAGCCACACCACCCAACTGATTGCCGCGGCGAAGCAGATCAGGCCGTGCTGAAGTGCTAAACATCCGTCCTCACAGGGTGAAAACCGATTACGAAAGAAAAGAAAGGAAAAAACTATGCGTCTCTCATCTCTGCGCTTTGCGCCCATCGTACTCTTGCTGGTGCTGCTCCTCGTTTCCGGCAGCATGGTTCACGCCGCCGGCAGCAGCCGCGCAACTTCCACGAGCCAGGCCCATGCTGCCACCGTAGCCAGCGGTAGTACCCATTACCTCTATGTCGATGATGGGGCCTGCCCCGATACCATCGACGCCTATCAGATCGGGTCGAGCCTGACCCCTGTCGGCAGCTATTCGGCCCCTGGTTGCATTTTTCCCCCCTTTACCGGTCCCTCAACGCTCGCCGTCGCGGCAGCAAACAGTACCCACGGACCCTGCCTGATCTATTCTGGAATAGACAGCAACAAAAACGGCTTCGTTGCCAGCTATCCGATCAACTCGGATGGGTCGCTCGGCACAATGGTCTCCCAGGTGGCTACCCAGCAAGGCGATCCCTATGGCGGTGTGCAGGTGGATGGGAAGGGCAAATTTGCCTTTACTTCCGAGTCGGGAGTTGATATCGAGACCTTTGCCATCGGCAGTGGTTGCAGCCTCACCTTTGCCCACGCGTTCTCGACTGGAAACGCTACTGATATCGACTTAACGGTCATTGCTCACAATCTCGTCACCCCTGATGCCACTACAAGTGGCATTAATAGCTATCAAATCAACCCGGATGGTAGCCTGAGCTTCCTGAATGTTCAGTATACCAATTCTTATCCCGGCCTGGCGGTGCAGACCTATCACACCTCGACCGGGACACAATACCGGGTCTTTGCCTCCTCCTCGAATGCTCAGTCTCAGGTGCAGGCAGAGGGTGGCGTCTATGCCGTCAAGACGGGCGTGATAACTCCCTTGCATGGCAGCCCGCGAACGGATACGAAAGCTACCAATGTTTATGCCATCTTCTTTGACAACACGGATAGCCTGCTCATTCAAAGCGTAGGCGTGCCAAAAATGAAGAACGGATTTCCATACTACATCGGCAAGCTGGCGATCTACAGGGTGCAGGGATACACCATGTCGTTTGTATCTAACGTTTCTATGGCCTCCTCTACCGACGCCCCTGCATTCTTTGCCCAGTCTGGCTCAACGCTCTTTCTCAATGGTGTAGATAGTCAGAGCAACCATGATGTGGAAACCTGTACGCTTTCTTCCAGCGGCGTGAGCGGATGCGTCGATGCAGCGACCGTGACCAACTCTTCTGGTGGCATTGCCGGGATGGTGATCCACTAGACCCGGCAACCGGCCACGCATTTCAGACGCGCTGTGTCATGCTCAAAGACCTGTTTGAGTGTGACACAGCGCATCAATAAAGAGCGTAATGAAATTCGGCTTACGAAGCACGAAGGAGGAGAACAGTGCATTCTCCACACGCTCAAAA
>CADDYT010000104.1 GCA_902810755.1 Chloroflexota bacterium | reverse complement strand
TCTCTTTGGTTTTAGTATCCTCGGTAGGAATGAATGCTTGAGGAGAGGGAGCAACACTGGTGATAGCTCAAGAAGAATTGATCAGCAATGCAGATGACGACATCCGCTTCCAGCGCGTGGTCATTAAGGAGATGGGTGAGTTGCTGCCTGCGAAACTGCTGGCGCAATGTGACCTGTCTCGCGCCCGCGCCATTCTGGAAATCGGCTGTGGGACAGGAGCATGGCTGCGTGCGATGGCGCGGCAATACCCCGATCTCCAATGTCTCGGTATCGATGAAGACGAGCTTCAGGTGCAGGTTGCCAATGCCCTGGCCTCACGAGATGGCCTGCCACAGGTCGCCTGTCTTGCGCACAACATCAACGATCTTTCCCCCACGCTCTTTCCCGAGAGAAGTTTTGATCTCATCCATCTCAGCTTCCTCAGTCGGTACATCCTGATGGCGGACTACCCCGCGCTTGCGCAGATGTCCGCGGCCCTCTGTCGTCGAGGTGGGGTCGTGTGCTGGACGGAGGCCGAGCTGCCGATCACCAACAGCGCGGCATTCGAACGGCTGACCTCGCTCGTCTGCGAGGCTTTGCAGCGGTTCGGGCAGAGCTTCATCCCAGAAAGGATGTGGGAGTGGGCAGATCTGGTTGCAGCCCGCTCGCAGAAGGCCGGGATCGAGCGCTTCTCGTCCCAGCGCCGTGCTCTGGGCATCACCCCGATGCTGGGTCGCTGGCTGCGTGGTGCGGGCTGTGGCGTACAGCGTGAGAGGGCGCTGTACAGCCTCTGGGGGATTGATGAGTGCGTGATCGACGAAACCGCGTATGCGATTGAAGTGTCAGTGGGGCAGCCAGCCTACGAGGGATTTGTGAGGCAGGCGAGACGTTTTGCAGGGCAGGTGAAGCCTCTCCTGCTGCTCACCGGCGTGATCGAGGAGAGGGAACATACCGCATTGTGCGAGCAAATCGAAACAGAGCTAAGCAGGCAGGATTTCTGCGGCCTGTCCTTCCTCCTGCGAGTCTGGGGGCAGCGCTCGTGACTGCGCTCGCCGTATATTTCAGCGGGCCGGGCGCATGCAGACAACAAAGAAGCTCTACAACGCATGCTCTGCTCTGTCAATCACCTTGAGAGAGGAGAGGAAAGTTGATGGAATTTCACACGCAGGAAAGGACCTCTGGCGCCTCTGTCGTGTTCCGCCTGGTCGAAGGCCAGCTCGCCACCTCGCTTGCCAGCCAGCTCCCTCGCAGAGAACGTTGGGTCCTGCTGCTTCTCGATGGAAGACGCTCTGTTGCTGATCTGGCCCATCTGACTCAGCGCAGCGAACTGGATATTGTCCACACGCTCGCCAGATTCCTCCAATGGGGTTATATTGAGCCAGTGACCAGGATAGAGAGCATCAGCAGTCAATTCCCAGTTCGTTAGTGAGGGCAAGCTTGTCAATCGTCCCTTCCTTATTTATTTCCTTGTTTTTCAGTAACCTTCGTAAGATACTTCCGGATGTAAATTACATCCAACACCTTGATAACCAAACAAGAAATCGGGTATGCTCTGTGATGAGAGGCGCTCGGAGCCAGCTACTCTGAGAAGATGGAACCGGAGAACCTTCTGTAAATTATGGAGATCGACTCTTGAACCGTAAGTGGGGGGATGTTGTTCTGATCCTTGATGAGCTTTTGAGGACGCCCATGCAGACCTTTCGGATGTAATTGGGCAAGACACATCCACGGTTTCTGGCCTCTCTCACCCACCGCGCTGTCAGGATGAATGTATGTGTAGGAAAAGAGCTTCGGAAGGAAAAGGAAGCAGTACATGGCACGCAAAACACAGGCGCAATCCCATCTCACGCCCATTCCCATGCTTCCACACGAAACCCTCTACATTGGGGTCGATATTGGCAAGTTCCGGCACGTGGCAGGTTTCGTCTCGAAAACGTTGCTCCAGCGCCATGAACGCTTCGAGGGCTGTCCGACCTTCGCGTTTGAGCAATCGCGCGAAGGCTTTCGCGCCTTTGTCGATCGTGTTCGCGAGTACGTCCCGCTCGAGCAGGCGGCGGTACTCCTGGAGCATACGGGGCACTATCATCGGCTTTTAGAGCAGTATCTGCTGGAATTGGACATTACCGTCTATCGCATTCATGTGCAAAAACGCCCAAAGGGCATGATGAAGACTGATAAACGAGACGCCCTGGGCCTGGCCAATATGCTCTACACCCAGTTAGCCCTGGGCGCGCAAGTCGCCGATAAAATGCAACTGGTGCGACATGCCCTCCCGCCGACGAAGACCGCCGCACAGTTGCGGGGCTTGATCCAGCATCGCTACGAACTCTCCCGCGAAAGCACGCAACGCCGAAACAAACTGACGGCGATCTGTGACGAGCTCTTTCCAGAATTCACCCGCATTTTTCACGATCCCAACCGTGAGAGTGCTCTTGCCATTCGCGAGCGGTTTCCTACGCCTCATGCCATTGCTACCGCCGCTCTGACGGATTTACGAACCTTACGCAAAGGACACTACCCATCAGAAGCCAGGCTGGTGGAACTGCAGCAGCTCGCACGCGAGACCATCGGCACAAAGGACCTCGATCGCCAGTGCAGCCTCGTGTTCGAGCAAAAGCAACTCATCAAAGAACTGCGCCTCATTGAGGAGCATCTTGAGCAACTGCATGAGGAGATTAGCAGTCTTGTCGCTCATTCTCGCGAGGGGCAAATTCTCCAGTCCATACCTCCCGTTGGACCCATCCAGGCGGCCACCATCATTGCCAGTATCGGCAATATTCTCAATTTCGAGAAGGCCAGCGAATTCAAGTCTTTTTGTGGGTGGGCGCCACAATGGGACCAGACCGGGGTTTCTCTCGATTGGATGAGCCTTTCAAAACGAGGCTCTCGTCCCTTGAAGCAGGCGCTCTACCTGATGGCAGCGCGAGCATCAACGCTTGATGGGGAATGGGCGCGCATTTATCGTCGCCTCCTCCCTCGCCTCTGCAGCTATGACGAACGAACCAAGGAGTATCGCGGGAAAAAGAAAGTCCTTGGGCGTATCGCCGGGCAGATGGCCTCGATGATTTTCGCCCTGCTCAAGACCGATCAAGAGACGCTCGCGAAGCTGCCGCCAGGCCAGGAGCCACCGCCGCCGATGCTCTATGATCCCGAGGTGCATCGCAAGCATCAGGAAGGGCAGTATCGCTCGCTCAAGCCAGGCAGACAGCTGCGGAAGATTATTCAGCTGCCGAAGCACTAACGCCTGGGGAGGCGAGGCGGCCTACTCAGCTGGAGCCGCCGAAACGGTCCCCACCGTCCTTCCATCCTGCCGACGTGAACAGGGCCTCCTGTCGCTCGTTGCCTGGCTGTCAGCCGTCTGCCGCAGCGCCGCGACCGCGTCCCCTCCGGTGCGGGCTACACTTCACACAGCATACCCTGTCAAGGCCGCGCAGGAGGTGCTGGGAGTGGTAGGGGCGCGCTTGTATAGCCTTGACAGGGTATGCTGTGTGAAGTGTAGCCCGCACGGAGGCAGCGCCCTCGCTAATCATCGCTCACTTGCTAAGGTTGTTATGAGCCTTACGGTTGTCAAGTGGCTCGAGGAGCACCTAGGTGTGCAGATCATTAGCCGCGATGCGCTGGCAATTATGCTGATGGGGCAAAACTTGGGGCACCGCAAGCTCTTCAGGTTGCTGATCGATTCCATTTATGATGAACCTGCAAACGGTCCTGGTGCACTTCTTTGAGCGCAAACAGGATTGCTTGAAGCGTCTGACTCAGCAGCAGGAGGGCGAGACCATCGCGAAGTCGGCTCCCGCTCCCGGTGAACCAGCAGCGGCCCCCGAGCCAAAGCCGCTCAGCCCCACTACGATCCAGGTCCAGGCCCGGCGAGCCAGACGCAAAGAGCGCTATGAACAGGTGCTCCGCCCGCACGAGCAAGGAGCAAGCCAGGTGGCTATTGCGGCACTGGTCGGACTTGACCGGAATACCGTCCGCCTCTACCTGAGAGCCACGGCGTTTCCGGAAATTGTTCGGCTAGGTCGGCACAAGAGTAAACTTGATCCCTACAAAGACTACCTCCATCAACGTCTGCAGGCGGGTCAGCGCAACGCTACCCATCTGCTGGCGCAATTACAAAAACAGGGCTATTGCGGTGGGAGCACGATTGTACGAGACTACATGCGCAAGGTTGGCGGCCAATCCGCTTGGCGCGAGGCATACCAGCAGAAGAAATAAGCCGGTTGCTCTGTCGGCCAGAATCAGCTTTCTGCCCGTGAGGCAGCTTGGTTGTTCGTCTGTAATCCGCGCAAGCTCAAGTTGCGGCAAGTGCGGCAACTCGATCCCCTACGCAGGCTGGAGGAAGAGCTGGAGCGTGTCTATCTGCTCACCCAAGATTTCCGTACTATGGTCACCCTCCGCTGCAGCCCCTTGCTAGGGCCGTGGCTGACTGAGGTCAAGAGGAGTCGGCTTCCCGAATTGCGGAGTTTCGCCGCGGGAATCTACCGGGACTATGATGCCGTGTGGGCCGCGCTCACCACGCCCTACAGCAATGGCCAAACGGAGGCCCAGGTTCATCGGCTGAAATTGATCAAACGGCTCGGCTATGGCCGAGCGAGTTTCGATCTCCTGAGTCTGCGTGTGCTTCACAGATCTGGGGGCCGAATCAGCGAAAATGCGTATGAGCCAGTTTCTTACCGTAGTTTACAGCCTTTCCAAGAGCTTTCTCTCAGAAAACCCTTCTCCTCTGCCAAGAAACATCCATCTCATCAAGGAAAAGAGTCTTCCTTATTCCTTGCTCGAGCTGTATTTCTCACAGAAAGGGCATTTCCTGCTTGCTACTTTGCACTTCATGACAGCTTCCGCGATATCAGGCCTATTAGGTCACGGGTGCTGTGTCATCAAGAGTCCTATGTACAATGGACTTTATAGCTGAGAGTAAAGCTTGGGGGTTCTTAGCCCCCCAAATGTTCCGTCCAATCGCAACGCCTGCTGCTCCTGCCTGCATCACCTGAGCTATCATAAGCAAAAGATCTTCTTGCTTCACTAGCTCGCCACCTGCAACAACAACCGGCGCAGGTGTTCCCTCGATTATCCTAGCGAATGTATCTCTATCACCTGGATAAGCTGTCTTTACAATATCTGCACCCAATTCTCCTGCGATTCGACAGACATTCACAATAGATTGGTTTCCAACTTTCTCTCTATATGGAGGGTAGGCGTAAGCAGTGATCATAACAGGTAAATCATAGCGCTCAGCCTCATGCTTCACCTGACTTATCATGCGCATGGTCTTGAGTTCATTCGGTGAGCCAAGCTTAAGCTCCACGCAGACAGCATCTGCTGCATATCTGATAGCTTGTTCAATTGATCCTAGCAATACATGATCAGCTCCTGCTGTACCGCTTGCACTTAATTTGAAAATAGCTGCTAACCGGTTGCCATAGAGGTCAGCAACTCTACGTGCAAGGCCAGCATGTAGCATAATAGCGTCGGCTTTACCTGCTACAGCATCAGCTACTACTTGCCGAGGATTGACAATGCCCGGAAGTGGTCCTCTCGACATTCCATGATCAAGAGGGATGATGATGGTGTGATTATCTTCCGGTTTGAGAATGCGCTGTAAACGAATGTAGTGTCCTGTGGATGCATTAGGTGGCTTACCAGACGAAAGGGTAGTAGCAAAGCTGATCGTCCCCGATAAGGACGTATTAGAGGTTGATGAGGTAGTAGACATCGAAGAAATTCCTTTCTAATCAAGGTTGGTCTTGTTCTATGAGCTACTATAACTACGAAAAACGTTAATCGGTTTGATTTCGCTGGGGCATAAGCTCCCTTCTAGGAAGAGCAGACCGAACACTTGCAGAAGGCAAGCCGGTAGACTGAGTTTCCTCACTGGGGGAAAAAACCTTCCCGGAACATGAAGCAAGCAGAGATCACTATTATCAAAGCGATTTGACGATGCAAGTTTCCTCATTCGCACCCTCGATAGTGATAGCCATTCTGCTTGTCCAATATTGGCGAATACTGATCATGTATACCTCGCGAAGCCTTCTCTGGCTTCGGCAAAACCGCGTCATCGAACACTAGTCCGCTGTTTACCGGATTATGCCTCATCAGTTACTTCATGCATTATTCGTCTAGGTCCAGTGGGTACTATACAGCATTCATCCACGAATGTTCCTGTTGTTCCAAAAAAACTTCGGCTACTGCTTCGCAGCTCTTGCAAAGTAGACCGACCCGCAATCTGTTGCCATAAAGTTCCAAGAAATTGTGGCTGGTACTACTTTCGAAACAAGAGCGCAAATACTATCAAATCTACTAAAGGATCTGCATATCCCAATGACAAGGTAACTGTCTTCATCTTGCTCTTAATATTACGAAGCTCAAAGTATCGCATTAGTTAGATGGGTGAAGGACTAAAGTACGACAATCTGGCTTAGTATACACATCAACGGCCTCATTAAGACTACTAAGCGGTAGACTATGAGTAAAAATGTATTGCAGATCAATTGCTCGATGGCTGATTAAATCTAACGTCCGCTTAAATAGTCCTGGGGTATAGTGGTAAGCGCCGATGATCTTGATCGACCGGTAGTGAATCTCATTAGGCGATATTCGCATCCAGGTCCCCGGCGGACTACCGCCGAACGCAACTACAACTCCACCGGGTCTAACTAATTGTAATGCTGATTCATAGGTCGAAGTACTTCCCACAGCCTCAATCACAACATCAGCTCCCCTTCCTTCCGTAGCTTCTTGAACAATGCGGCGCAAGTCTTCTGAAAGAACATTTATTGGGTAAGCTCCTAGACGACGTGCAATTGCCAAAGCCTCTGGATGTGTACCAGAGAGGAAAACCTGAGTAGCACCTCGGAGACGAGCCATCTGGATATGTGCGAGTCCTACACCTCCGCACCCTAAGATGACAACAGTATCGCCAAAGGTCACATTTGCTTTAAGGAGACCATAAGCAACACAGGTAAGTGTCTCTGTGAAAGCCGCTTCATCGTAAGAGACGTGTTCAGGAATAGGGTAGATACCAGCTGTCAAATTCCCCCTAACTCGCACATATTCAGACATTCCTCCTGGAAATAGATGGGTCATGGCTGTACAGTGGATGGGTTCGAAATTGCGACAGTAGAAACACGTTCCGCAGGGTGCATCCGGATCGACAGTTACCCGTACTCCCTTATAAAGGCTCTGAGCATTGGCTCCGGCAGCAACGACCTCTCCAGCAAGCATTCGCCCCATAATTGTCGGAGCAGTAAGCTCGGGATGTCCCTGAAGGATGGCACGAACAACCTTGGCCCCAAAGAACACAGAGTGGACACGAATGACTACGTCTTGTGGTTCTTCAACAGTTGGCATTGGTACTTCCTCCAACCGGAAATTCTCTCTGCCTGGGCCATACCAAACTGCTGCTTTCACTGTTGTTTCTCCTTACTCACATATCGGTTAACTGGGTACGATTTAACCAAGTCTGTTGTCTTGGTCAACTTTTTGAAAAAGACAAAGGGCATACACCTGACCAGGTCATAGTAGACGCCCATGAGAAGGACGTTGGCGTAAAAAATCGACGTCTTGTTTGGGTAATTCTATTCAAAAGTTTGCGCACAAAAACGGTTATGAAAATATGCGAACGGTCCTATTCTCACAGCTCACAGGCTTCTCTTAACACTTACTTCTATTGTATCCTATGCTTATAATACTTATCAAGTGAAGCAGGAAAAAGACGTTTGGAAGATAAAATAAAAAGGAAAGCCTCCTGCCCTAAGCAAAACTTGTATGGTTCACATACCTTCGGATATCGATCTGGAGGAAATAGTAGCTAGCAGAACAGCTCCACTATCGACACATGAGAGGAAAGTAACGATGAACAAACATATTGTGGTAGTTTTGACTTTTGATACGGAAGATTATATTACCCCAGAGAGTGACGACGCGATTCTCCATATTGCTCGTATTCTCGAAAGCCGTGCGATCACTGGAACGTTTTTCGTAGTTGGTGAAAAGGCTAGAATACTGAGGCAACGAGCTCGAAGCGATGTTATTGCAGCGCTTAGTAGGCATGATATTGGTTATCACTCCGATAAGCATTCTTTTCATCCTACCATCGCTGAGTATCTAGAATGTGCAGGATGGTACGAAGGGATTGAACAGGTTGTCGAGCGTGAGTGTAAAGGGGTAGATTTGGTTAGAGATACGTTCAACAGGGAACTCTGTGGGTTTGCAACTCCAGGAACTTCGTGGGGCCCTCAGGTAGCTCCAGCAACAAGACTACTCGGGATGCCTTCCCACGTACATTCTTTCACTAAGACAAAACCTATAGTAAATCCCCATTGGTTCGCAGGCACTCTTTGCTTGCATCGCGGTGCAGCAATCGGTCCTTTAGACAACACATTGCATGATGGAAGGCGTTTCACTACATTCTACGAAAATTTACCTATCATGCTACAAAAACGAGCTGAATCAGGGGAGCAATTTGTGCAGATATTTGTTGGGCATCCTACTTGTATAGTCACAAAGATGTTTTGGGATCAATTGAACTTCGCCGATGGTAGAAATCCAAGGGTTGGAGAGACATTACATCTACCCCCACTGCGCACAGCAAAGGAGATAGCGTTTGCGCTGAATAACTTCACGAGGCTGATCGAACTTTTGCAAAGCCTTCCATGGGTACAGTTAAAGCCTCTTGGGACCGTTGTGAATCAGTATCTGCATGAGACACGGGTCTACTCTGATATTGCGTTATCTGAAACCGTTTATGCAGCTTACGCTGCTGATGATATTATTACACACTTACCTTGGGTATCATCCGCAGACTTGGTATATTTGCTAGCGAAAAAGACGACGAATGCACTTGCATATGTATCAGGTAGTCCACTGCCTTCAGTCCTTGGGCCACTTCATTTACCGCCAGCATGGAATGAGAGTGTATCTGTACCGTGGAGTACTATTGTCGGTCTGTCTCATCATCTTTGTCGACATGTCGAAAAGTTTGGCACCTTGCCAGCCTCCGTCTCTTATTCGAGATTAACTATTCCTATCGGAGCATTCTATCAAACGTTGGTGACAAGTTATGCAGCTAAATTAGCAGGGAAATCATCTCAAGATGAGATAGAAATCTTGCCATCTCCAAGAATACCAGCTATTGGTAACGAGATTGCTGATATGCTCAAGGTACGTATTTCGCAGTGGTTGCATAAACCAGGGCTCGATCCATCTCGGATCGCCGAATTCGCCGCTCTACAAGCATGGTCTATCCGATCAGCTCAGGTGATGAGCACAAGACTCTGAATGGAGCGAACGAACAACACGGCAAAGCAGATAGTGCTTGTTATCGGGGGTACTATTCAGTATACAGCTAAGGGAGTTATATGCTAGAGTAAGTTTTGTACAACCAGAAGCCGAATATGAAAAATGGCCTCAAACAACAAGATTGTTCGTACTTTACCAACTGAATCAGTATGCGTATGCTCATGAATATGTTCAATGGAGAAGGGAACGGTTATGAGCAATAGCGAAATACTCATCCAATACACGCAGTACGCCTTTCTGGTAGCTTGAGGCAGGTTTGCTCAACATCTCGGTTTGATCGAGAAACTGCAGATCGCCCGCTGGCAAAAGGAGTATGAGGCACGAGGAGAAGCGGCCTTTGGCCCAAAAGAACTGAGCGGAAATGAGGCGCTGCAAGCTCATGTGGCGGAGTTGGAGCGATTTTGTGGGCAGTTGGCGGTGGAGAATGCCGTGTTAAAAAAAGTCTTGAGCATGCTTGCTCCAAGAACGACACGAGGTAATCGAGCAGATGCGAAGCAGTGAACCCCACCTCTTGGTGCGCCGTCTCTGCCAGATGTTGCAGGGAAACCAACACTGCTACTCTGCCAGTCGATCAAGCCAGCAGCAGGATCGAGACGAGACCGCTTTACGTGATGCGATTGAGCAACTCATTGTGGACTTTCCCGGCTATGGCTATCGCCCCGTCACGGCAGCCCTCAAACACGAAGGCTGGAAAGTCAACCACAAACGAGTGCTGCGCATTATGCGAGAGGAGTCTCTCTTGTGCCAGCTCAAGCGGCGTTTCGCTCCCACGACGGACTCGCAGCATGGCTATCAGGTCTATCCCAATCTGGTCAAAGATTTGCTGGTCGATGCCTTGGATGTCGTCTGGGTAGCTGATATCACCTCCATCCGCTTGCCGACGACGTTTGTCTCCCTGGCAGCCATTCTCGATGCCTATTCGCGCAAATGTGTGGGCTTCAAGCTTTCCAAACGCCATTGATGCCCAACTGGCTCTTGAGGCTTTAGAACAAGCCCTCAGCAGTCGTGACGTGAAGCCAGGAATGATTCATCACTCTGATCGTGGCATGCAATATGCCGGTCAGGCATATGTGCAACGTTTGACAGAAGTGGGCATGCACATCAGTATGTCGGGACTGGGCAATCCCTATGACAACGCCAAGGCCGAACGATTTTTCAGGAGATCTATCTGAAGAGCTTTGAGGAGGCTCAAAGCAACATCAGCCAGTTCATTGAAGAGGTTTACAACACCAAACGCTTGCATTCCAGTTTGGGCTACTTACCTCCACAGGAGTTTGAAGTCGCTTATTATCAAGGCTTACGGAGTTGACTTTGAACCTAGAGTGCTTCAAGGGGTTCACTATAGGTTGTTAAATAGAAACTAATAGAGTAGAATTAATAAGTAGTAGGAGTATGACATGAAGCCATTCGATTCATTGGCTTACAATGGTCAACTAAGTCGTTTGCGGAGACTAGCAAGAACAGCTCTTGAACACTACGGATTGCAACAAGCTAATATTAAGCTCTTACAGTACGAAGACAACGCTGTTTATCATGTAAAAGCGCGAGAAAATGAGCAATTTGTCTTACGTATTAGTGCGGCTGAAGGTCATGGAGCGACAGAACAGCGTTCAGAGTTATTATGGCTGAGGGCACTAAAGCATGATACTGATCTTTTGGTTCCTGTGCCGGTACCGACCGTTAAAGGTGAATATCTTATAACAGTAGAGGGAATCGGCGTACCAGCGCCTCGTCACTGTGTCCTCTTCCGCTGGGTACCCGGTCACATTCCAACCCAAAAATTGTCTTCTGCAGTAGTCGAACGGATCGGTGAAGTAACAGCTTCCCTACATCAGCATGCAGAACACTTCGTTCCGCCCGCTTGGTTTGTACGTCCATCTTGGGGATGGGATCGTTTGTTCGGTCCATCATCGGTAGTTCATACAAAACGAGGAGCGTCAGAATTAACGGCATACGAGAGAAATATAGTGAGAAGAGTCGGTATACGAGTGCAGGAAGAATTTAAAACACTTGATTGCGAGGCTACAAGGTGGGGACTTACCCATGCTGACTTGCATCGAGGCAATATCATTATCAGTCAGAATAATATCGGCGTCATCGATTTCGATGATTGTGGATGGGGCTACTATCTACTAGATGTAGCAACCATGCTTAGTTCGTTGTACCGAATGGTAGGTGATGTACGAGATTATGCAATGTTGCAACGGGCATACATTACGGGTTATGAAAAAGTGCGTGCCTTGCCATCCCAGCTTGATACTCAGTTGCCGATATTTGTAGTGCTTCGGGGCATGGTGATTGTGAACTTTGTTTTAGGATCACGCAATCCTCAAGTACAAAAGTGGGGGCGAACGCGAATATCTGGTATATTGAAACAACTAGATGCTTATCTCAGTGGTTATCGTCTCATGAGCATTTGATCTTAACGCGAATATCAAGGCAGCTCATGCCGCTATTCACGCCAACGACTCCTACCTCTCGGCTCAGTACAGCGGCTTGTTGCTCAGTGTGGAGGCAAGAAAGCTACCATCGCGGTTGCTCATACCCTGTTGGTGATTATCTATCATCTCTTATCGGAAGACCAAGACTACGAGGAACTTGAAGGCAATTACTTTGACTAACGGAACCGACAAGTGGTCCAGAAGCGGCCGGTGCGCGGCTTAGAGAGGCTGGGCTATCAGGTGAAGTTGGAGCCTACCTTTCCCTCCGCCTAGCCTCAACATCAAAACAACATCTATGACCAGTTCGCCGACGGAAGTACCTGCCTGTCGGATGGGATCCTTTTATCCCCAGTACCTGGACTGAACCCCGGGACCACCCCAGGGCAAGTTTCAACTGAGAAGACCTTGATAATACAGCTGTTCAAATTCGCTCGGTGGCCGATAGCCTAAGGCCGAATGCAGCCGCTGCTCGTTTTAGACCTCGTTCAAGAAGTGCCCAATGTGGGCGCGTGCCTCCTCGAGCGTCTGGTAGTCATTCAAGTAGACCTCTTCGACCTTGAGCGTCTTCATAAAACTCTCGGCGGCCCCATTTTGATAGGGATTGCCCACTGCCGCCATGCTGATGCGCGCGCCTACCTCGTACAACCGATTGACGTAGAGGCTGTTGGCGTACTGCACGCCTTGATCAGAATGGTGGATGAGACCGGGACTGACATCCCGACTCGCTAACGCCATTTCTAAGGCCTGCAAGCTCAGGCTGTTATCCAGTTCCCGTCCCAGATGCCATCCCACGCACTTACACGAGAAGCGATCGAGGATGCAGGCCAGATAGACAAACTCCCCAGGCAAGCGAATGTAGGTCAGATCTGCCACCCAGCACTGATCGGGCGCATCGAAGCTGTGACCGGCGACCAGGTTGGCATAACGGCGATAGCGATGCCGCGAATCGGTGGTATGCACCGTGCGTCGCTTGCGCTGGCAAAGCCAAGAGCGCTGGCGCATAATGCGGAACACCCGCTTGTGATTCACCTTCCAGCCTTCTCGCATCAGTGCGTGGGTCACACGACGATAGCCATAGCCGGGAAAGCTCAGCACCAGCTGCTCGATGGCCTCCTGCAGTTTGACTTCCTGAGCCTCTCGCTTCCCCTGCTTGCGCTGCTGATAATACCAGCGACGATTGACCCCAAGCCAGCCACAGAGCTGGCGGATGGAGACCTCGGGCATCTGCTGGCGCACCTGCTCAATCACCGCGTGTCGCTCTTGGACGGAAGCAACTGCAAGGTTTTTTTTAACACCGTGTTCTCCATCGCCAGTTGTCCACAAAAACGTTCCAGTTCGGCAATGCGCGCTTCCAGGACCTCCACCGATCGCTCGGCACTCGGGAAGAACGCCGCTTCTCCTTTGGCCTGATAGGCTTCGCGCCACTTGCTAATGGCGGTGTGAGACACCTTGTACTCTCGGCTCAACTGACTGAGGTATTTCTCTCCGCTGATCAGTTGACGCACAATATGCAGTTTTTCTTCGGGACTGAAGTGTTTCTGCGTCATTCCATCTGCTCCTTGCTGAACCACTTCTCAAAGTATACCTCCAAATGGGGTATTTTGAAACTTCCTCCTGGAGTGGTTCTTGGGGAGCAGTCCAACCACTACTCTCAGCGATCCCTTTTTCAGGGGAGTATCAAATTTGTGTCAGATCCAGTCTCAGTGGCGCATTACAGAAACTAATTGGCTCAAGCATGGTCGAAGGTACTAGACATTAAAAAAAATGCTATAATAAGCTTCAAAATGAGATAGTCGTTTGAGATATTGAAAGGAGGTAAGGTATCTACATGGGGGTACGTATTGCATTCATAGGTACTGGTAACATTGCGACCAAGCATATCGTCAATCTGTTTCATCTTCAAGGGGTTGAAGTGGTTGCTTTGTGTGATCTGTCCTTAGAGCGAATACACGCCGTAAAGGAAGCTGTATTCCGGCTAGTTATAGAGTCCGATGAGGGAAAAGAGACCGCATTTAACCACAAACTTGAAACCTTTCGTAATGCAGCTATTTACACTGATTATCGCCTCATGCTATTACGAGAATGGCTCGACGCCGTCTATGTCTGCTTACCTCCTTTCGCACACGGTGAACCAGAGGAGGCAATTATCGAGGCAGGTTTGCCGATCTTCGTTGAGAAGCCTGTCGCTCTCGATCTATCACTGGCTTCCCGTATCCTCCTTCTTCTCCGCCAAAAGGGGCTCATAGCTGCATCTGGATACCAAAGTCGTTATGCTGTGCATCTCCAGGAAGCGCGTCGGCTTTTAGCTAATCGGACTATTGGAATGGCCGTTGTTATGCGCTTTGGTCGCACGCCACCGAGTAGCTGGTACCATATACAGAGTCAGTCAGGTGGTCAAGTTACAGAGATGGCAACTCATCAGATTGACCTTTTACGCTACCTCATAGGCGAGGTTGAAACCATTTACTCGGCTGCGGCAACCCGCATCAACAATAGAACGCAGCCAGATTACGACATTTTCGATGTCAACTGTGCAACGCTGACCTTCGGAAATCGTGCTGTGTGTAATTTTTCTACAAATATGATATCAGGTTACGGCAAACCTTCCCAGGCCCGTGGCCTACATATCTTTTGTGATAATCTCACACTCTCAGTGCTTGGTCAAGAGGATGAGAAGCGCTTACTGCAACTTATCTTTCCGGACCGAACTGAAGAAATGGTCATCGAGGCGGATTCGATGGCAATCGAGGACAGAGCATTCATCCAAGCAGTGGAAGAAAGACGACCGGATCTTATCTTATCTGATTATGAGAATGGCATTCGTACTCTTGCAGTTACGGTTGCAAATGACCGGTCTGCACGTACCGGTCAACCAATTCATATACCGACACTACTCAATTCTGAGGCACCGGAAGTGTACAGACTGTAGAGGTATAGTCAGGATACTGAGGTCAAGGGATCACCTACCAACCGAGAGGTTCATAGTGACAGAGGCCTCATAAGTACTCAAATGATCGGGGTAATGCCCGATACAAGGGGAGGGGATCCAGGGCGACTCAGAGGGTAGAGTACTTGTACCAGGGCGTACGGAAGGCTAGGGAAGATGAACTGGCCAATCTGGTTTGGAGTAGCGCGATTGAAAACGTGCTGTGTGGAGGTAATACACTGGTTCACCTACGTAATGCGTACCAATGGTAAAATAGGAGCCATGACTACTCGAAAACATATCCAAGCAATGTGAGAAGGAGTGGGCCTTCGTCGCTCTCTATCTGACCGCGTTATCCGAAGATGCTGGCCAACTGCATACAATCTAAAAGACGCGTACTATGCCTTGTGCTCGATTGTACCATAGCACCACTTGGCAAACAATCTCGAACGACTTGTTACGCTGGTACAGCGTCTAACAGCAGACCCAACACTGCGGATACTTCGAGGCAATGGCTCACGATTTGCGCCTCTTGTTGCGCGCTGTCAGCTAGCCTGTTAGGAACTCAAGCTGGATGGGATAAACCGATGAAGTATCAGACACGCAAAGATAACTACGTGAAGACCAGCAACAGTGGCAGAAAGCCGCTCATAATCGCGTGCGAAGTGTCGAAAGCGAGATACCCAGACAGAAGAATGCTTCGCCACCAGCGTCTAGACAGCAAGACAAAGCCGCACTGGACCTGGGGAAGTTTGATAACTTCCAACTGGATCCCTTGGGAGGCCGCTACCTGGTCCGGCACATCTCTCGTGTTGCTAGCATCCATGAAAGCCAGTTCGACCGACTATCAGATCACTTGTTGTACGAGCCGGGCAAGTTCACCCACTTACGCCCAATCTTGCTCATTAGCTGGGGTCACCGGCAAGGTCAGCAGGTGTTGCAGCGTATCAACCGCCAGCACCTTGCCACCTTTACAGTGCTTGAGCGCATTCTAGCCGCTGTGCCGACCACTTCCCGTTGTCGATTGCAGCAAGGGCTATCAAAAATGGCCGCGCTCAGACATCCATTACAGTCTCTCAGGTTGACGTTATTTTTAGCGAAATTTAGCTGGTCTAAACACCAAATCTCTTTCGAGAGAGTTTCTCCATTTTGATGCGTATAGTAGTATGTAACGCATAGCAAGAGAGGTACATTCAGATGACAAGGGATGAACAAGAAGATACAACGATCTATAAAGTCGTCATTAATCACGAGGAACAATACTCTATTTGGCCTGCTGACCGAGAGAATCCCCTTGGATGGAAGGATGTAGGCAAGACTGGTCTAAAAAGTGACTGTCTTGCCTACATCAAGGAAGTCTGGACCGACATGCGCCCTTTGAGCTTGCGAAGATACATGGAGGAACAGGTCAAAAAAGCTGCTGGGGAACACCAATCTTGAGAAAATACTGCAAAGCTTACCGTCTAAGAGACATGCGCCAATTTCTTGGCTGGAGACACGATCGAAGATAGAAAAACGATGCCCTCCAATCATACCAGCATCTATCTCTAGGATGATTTCCTTGTTGCCACAAGCCCAGTTCTTTCTCAGAAAGGCTCACCCTTGAACACTATTACCCTATGGTGGCAAAACCTATGCTGAGACGTCCTGCACTTCAATATCACAGGAGATCCTCACTATTGTACGCAAGTTCAAGAAGAAGGCAAAAGCGTGTAGAGGTCTAGGGGGAGAATATGTAGTGAGCAGGCTTGCGGGTAATAGTGTTCAAATTAAACGTTTGATGTAAATTGCCACGAGAGACCTACCAATCAAGCAAGTCAGCGAAGGCTAAAGGAGCCTTGCCGAGATGCAGATTGAACCAGAGACAAAAATTGTGCAAACCGACTTTGGCGACCAAGCGGGCTTGAAATCCTGTCAGATGAGGACGCTCGCGTGGGCGAAAGGTATTCAAGAGTTTGTCATTGACTGTTTCGATGATCTGCCGAAGAGCGGCCAGCCAGCGCCGCAACGCTTTGGGCCAGTGCATCCGTTTACTGCTTTGATGCTGTGGCGCCACCAGCTCAACGCCATACTGGCGCAGCCACTGGCGTCGTGATCGTTCTCCGGCAAAGCCTTTATCGGCCACATAAGCTCCCTGAGCAGGCAAGCCAGGACTGGGCAGGCGCGAGGAGAGGGTCTGTCGAACAGCAAACAAGGTGGCCGCCAGATGCTGATCATGGATGCTGGCAGAACCGAAGCCAAAGCAGGTTATGACTCCCGTCGGATTGACACTCAGCAGCAGGTGAAAGCTTTCATACCAGCCGATGCCATTGCGTAAGCCGATATCAGCTTGCCCAGCCAACCAACCCGTGCCGCGGCGTTTGGCATCACGGGTCACGGCCGCGGTACTATCAAGTACTTCATACAGGCATGCTTGAGCTTTGAGCAGGTTCGCGAGATGCAATCCAAAGGCCGTGATGGCATCGCGAAGCTTTCGCAGGAGCCGATTGAACTGACTGCGATCGGGCAACTGCGGAAAGGCCGGGCGCAAGTGCTGCTGCGCGTAGCGATAAAAGGCTCGTTCACTAGCAAAGCGTCCCCATTGGCCAAAGAGGGCCAGTGTGATCACCTCGCTACACGACAGCGAGGCCGACGCCTGCTATGGGGTAGACTTGACAAGTCATGATGTGGCTGAAACAAATGGTTGTTTCCAACAAAGATCCTAGGTATATGGGACAATTCGAGTAAACGATCATGAGAAATTGTAATAATATTGGGCATCAAGGAATACCTTTCGTGAAACATGAGATTACCTAGTAGTCTGTCAAAGTTCATGCGAAGGGTAGAGGCGCTTGAGCTTGATGCGAGCATCAGCGGCAGTAAAGCGCCAATTCACCTTCACGGCCTGAGTATTGCGCGTCTGCTGCCAGGCCACGACCTGTTGTTCGAGTTCGCGCTGCGAGCCGATACGTTGCCTAAGACATTGGCGAGAGAGCGCACTCAGTTCGATCTCGGCCATGTTGAGCCAACTGCCATGCTTGGGAGTGTAATGGATTTCCAACTTTTCGCACAACCGCCGTGCCAGCGCCGGGGCGAAGGCTTCATAGAGCGAAGCCGTCGTGTGCGTATTCAGATTATCCTGAACCAGCACGATCTTTTCGGCATGCGGATAGTGGACCTCGATCAGCTCGCGCACGAAAGCGGCCCAATCCCGGCTGGTGCGCCGCTCAGTCACCTGAACGCATCGCCATCCCGTCAGAGGTTCACAGGCCAAGAACAAATGGCGAACCCCTTCGCGTTGGTATTCGCTATCCTGCTTGGCAACCGCTCCCGGTTGAGCAGGCAAGGGGTCGCGAACCTCAGCGAGCAGTTGCTTACTCACCTCGTCCAAGCACACCTGCGGAAACCGAGCGTCGTAGGGCCGCTGGTAGACACTCAGAACGTCCTCCATGGCGGCGACAAAGGCGGCATTGGCTTTGGGTGGGATGCACCACTGCTGCTTTTGCCACGGCTTGAGTTCGTTTTTTTGAGTGTGGTTCGCACCGTTTCATGGCTCACACTTTCCACTACGCCCAGTTCTACCAGTTTGTCGGAGAGCAGCCGTAACGTCCAGCACTCGCGTCCTTCTGGAGGCTGCTGGCAAGCCAGGGCGATCAATTGGGCTTCCTGCTCTCCTGCCAGCTTGCGCTTCTGCGGACGATCGGGTTGGTCTCGGCGTTGGACTGCGGCGGCCAAACCGGCTTGCAGAAAGCGCGTTCGCACTCGCCAGATTGTGCTTTCCACGGCTCCAAACGCCTCCTGGATCTGCTTATTCGACCAGTTGGGACCATCCGGACTTTCATCGACTTTCAACAAGACCTGGGCATGCAAGATTTGCCGGGCCGAGGCTTTGCCCGCTTTGACCATGTGTTGTAAAGACTGCCTTTGCTCTTGGCTCAGACGAATGATATGCTTGTTCATTGAGGTTCTCCTTGTTCGTACGCATCTGGTTGGTGTTTGCGTTCAAGGATACCTCATCCTTTTCTCCTTTTCAATCAAGTTTGACAGTCTACTAGCATATACTTTTTAAAAGTTTGCTAAGTACATTCAAGCAATGTTTTGGGAAATGAGGTAAACTGTCAGGGAAAGGAGGGAACGATGCTCAGACCCTTGGAGATTCCACCCCTGATAGCAGAAGAATTGGAAGCTTTAGAAAAACTATATCGAACGACAAAAGATGTGAGGCTGCGTACCCATGTGCAAATCGTGCTGTTGGCTGGAGAGCAACGCATGACGGCTCCGGCGATTGCGAAGATCGTGCGCACCTGGCTCAAACGCTGGATGGCAGAGGGGATCGAAGGACTCAAAGATCGGCCCATGCCAGGACCGCCGCCCAAGATTACGGAAGCGTATAGGGAGCAATTACTGGCAGCGATCCGGCGGCCTCGCAGTTTGGGGCAACCCTATTCGATGTGGACGTTGCAGCGCTTGTCGGACTACCTGGCAGAGCAAACTGGCATCCGGGCCTCCTATGAGACGGTCCGCCTGATCCTCAAAGCCGGGGAGATTGCGCTCTCGCGGCCTGAGCATAAGGTGAGCAGCCCTGATCCGGAGTATGTGCTAAAAAAAAGATGGTCGAAGAGGCGCGGGACGGGCTAAAGGCGGAAGATGTGTTTTATTATGCAGATGAGTTCAATCTGAGTTGGTTTCCAACTCTGCGGGCGATGTGGAGTCCGGTCGGTCAGCAGGTGATGATCCCCACGCTAACCCAACCCGACAAGTACTACGGGTTTGGAGCCGTGAACTATCATACTGGGGAGACGATAATGCAGTTCCAGCGCCATAAGCGCCACAAGGAGATCGCACAGTTGCTAGAAGCGCTTCTGAAGAAGCATCCAACTGAGCCGTCTATGTCGCCTGGGACAATGCCAATACGCATGAGGATGACGAAGTGGAGGAAGTCGTGCGAACAGCAGCAGGGCGGTTGGTCCTGCTCTACTTGCCAACGTACAGCCCGTGGCTCAATCCCATCGAAATGCTTTGGCGGCATTTTCGGCGGGAGGTGACTGATTGTGAGCTGTTTGAAACGAAGCAGGTACTGCTTGCAGCGAGCGGCTCGCAACTTTTTCGAGCGGTACAACCAGTGCCCGGAGAAAATCTTGTCGGTGATCGGCTCCAATGCCCAAAAAGTTAGTTGAATGTACTTAAGTGGGGTCATGCCCTCATTCGCTGAACATTGTTATTGTGGGGATTGTCACGCAAGGAAAAATAGTACAATAAGGAGAATATTGATGCAATCAATGAACATTTTATTCACCGGGAAAGATCAAGTAGAATTGCGCCCGGAACAATTGCGAGAATTGGGGAACGACGAGGTGCTTGTCGCCGCTTGCAAGACACTAATTAGTTCAGGGACGGAAAAGATCTGCCTTCACCGTTTGTTCGAATCAGGATCACATTGGAGCCGATGGGTTACCTATCCCTTCGCACCAGGTTACAGCATGGTTGGTCGCATCGTAGCTACTGAGCGTTCTGTGAGGGAGTTCAAGAAAGGAGATCGAGTAGCGCTTCGTCGCCCGCATCGCCAATATACCATTGTCTCCACGCGTTCATTATATCCAATTCCTCAAGAAGTTTCTGATGAAGATGCTACATGGTTTGGTCTATCGACAATAGTACAGAATGCTGTACGTCGGGCAGAACATCGACTTGGCGACTGCGTCGTTGTAATTGGACTGGGGCCTCTTGGTCAACTAGTTGTACAATATGTACGCTTGCTAGGTGCACGATCTATTATAGTGATCGATGCGACGCAGCGACGATTGGACTGGGCTCAAAAACATGGAGCAACTGCTACTGTGGCATTACGAGCAGAGGCAGCTCGCAAAATAGTGCTCGATCTGAGCGACGGATTTGGGGCGGATGTAGTTTATGATGTAACAGGTAACGCATCTGTTCTCGCAGCAGCACTCCCTCTTGTCCGACGTTTTGGTCGTCTTATACTATTAGGTGATACAGGAGAGCCATCAGCACAGCATCTTACGGGGGATGTAGTCACCCGTGGGCTGAAGATTATAGGTGCGCACGATAATAACCCTCCAGAGGTATCAACTGACCATGCCTATTGGAGCCACCAGCGAATGGCAAGCTTGTTCTTTACCTACCTTTCTCGTGGCGATATGAGCGTTTCCGATCTCATCACGCATCGCTTTTCCCCTTTCGATGCTCCACTTGCTTATAGGGCCTTGTATGAAGAGCGTAGCTCTATCATGGGTGTGTTGTTCGACTGGACGAGGCTATAAAAATTTGGAGGAATCGTCTTAGTATTAGTAGTCGGTGCGAAATGAGCTTGTGAAGCTGTATGAGAGCAAGCCACGTGTCAAAAAGAAAGGAGAAAACGAGCAAAAATGACATGAAAGGAGGCAGGCCAGATGCTTGTCGATCGCTATCAGGCAGTAGACGTGTTTGCGCGGGTGCCACAGATGGTTCAACGCATCGACTTGGTGCTCAAAGAACTCGATCAGTTGCTGGAGGATGACCAACTCTACCAGCAGGTGCAAGCGGACTTTGGCAAGCGGTATCGCTGGGCGCTGGTGCATGGGTGCCACTCGACCTCGGTGGAGGTCATCCTCCGTCTGCTCATGGTCAAGCACCTGCATCAGTGGAGTTATCAAGAAACGGAGGAGCAGGTAGATTAGAACCTGATCCTGCGCTGGTTCTGCCGTCTGTACTAGGCCCCAGTGCCCGATGATACCACCCTCATCCGTTGGGCAAACACACTGCGACCCGAGACCCTGCATGCCCTCAACGATCGCATGGTGCAACTGGCGGGGCAGGCCAGGGTCACCAAAGCACGCGAACTGCGGCTGGATGCCACCTACGCGCAGACGAACATTTCATCATCCCACCGATAGTGGATTGCTCGTGGACAGCGTGCGAGTGCTTTCCCGCTTCGTGCAACGGGCCAAAGGCCTGATTGCCAACCAGGTGTTCAACGTGCAGCAGCTGTGCCGTTCGTGGCTGCGACCGGCGCGGCAGATAGCCCAGACCCTGCATCGGCAACTGCGGCGCAAAGGAGAAGGCAAAGAGGCTCAACAGAGGGACCTCTGCCAGAAGCTGATCCAGAGCGCGGAGCAGATAGTGCAACAAAGTCAGAAGGTACTTGCCGTACTCTGCAAGCAGAGCCAGCAGCAGGCCCAGCGCTTGCTTGAGCAAGCCCAGCAGATCCTGCTGCCGGTGCAGCGGGTCATCGTTCAGACGCGCCAGCGCGTGCTGGAAGGCCAGAAGGTGGCCTTGGAGCAGAAAGTCCTGAGCCTCTTTGAGCCGCCATACCCGCGCCATCCCCCACTATACTATAAAGGCGGGCGCTGGTCGAGTTTGGGAGGCAGGTCATCCTGGATGAAGTGGAGGGCGGCATCGTGACGCGCTACGGGATCCTGGAACACCCCAACGAGCATGGACAGGCCATCGAGGCCGTGGCCCATCACTGTGCGCTCTTTAAGCATCCACCGGGGGTCTGATCACGGGAGACCGAGGGGCGCATTCGGCAGAAACAGAGGACAAGCTCAAAGCCGCCGGAGTCAAGCGGATGGCCATTCCAGCTTCGGGTAAGCTGTCGGAGGAACGCCAAGCCCTGGAACAGACACGCACGTGGAAACGGGGGGGCTATCGCTGGCGTGCGGGCATCGAAGGCCGCATTGCCAGCTTGAGGAGGGACTTTGGCTGGCGCAAAAGCCGCTACTACGGGCAAGACGGGATGGAGCGCTGGCTGGGCTTGGGTGTCATTGCCAGCAATCTGCACCGTATTGCTCTCGCCTGGGCGCGTAAAACCCCATCTGTGACTAAAGCTCACTCTTTCTTCAAGCCCGCTTGCTTTAAATCCTCTTCTCAAGAGGTCGCAAGCCATTTCGCACCAACTACTAGTACTAGT
>CADDYT010000103.1 GCA_902810755.1 Chloroflexota bacterium | reverse complement strand
ATTATAGAATAAAACCATCCGTCGCAGGAGAGGGATGAAACTGCCAAAACAACCACCTCACGAGGAAGAGGCAGATGGAGATGCACGGCAACGAAGAGCGGGACGGCCTGGAGCGCCACCAGCATGAGCCGCAGACAGGCGAGGCCGAACAGGGGGCGTCATCGCGCGCTCACCAGCTCGAGGCGATTTTTGAGGCCATCACCGATGGCATCTTCGTGTATGACAACAACGGACAGATTCTCCGTATGAACAGGGCCGCTCGCGACCTGCTTGGACTGGACGACCTTTCTGGCTACACGGCTCTTTCGTTGGAAGAGCGCGGCACGCTGATCACGCAGCGCTACGTGCAGGGGCAGTCGCTGCCGCTCGCTCGGTGGGCCACCACGCGTGTGCTGAGCGGGGAGATCCTCACCGACACGACGGCGGTGGAGTTCACGGTGCGCAACCTGCGCGGACGGGAACTGCGCATCCAGTTGAGTGGAGCGCCAATTCGCGACCAGGAAGGGACCATCGTGGGAGCGATCAACCTCTGCCGTGACGTGACGGATCGCTGGAAGCTTGAGCAGCGCACACAGACCGCCTTGCAAGCCCTGCTCACCATGGTGCAAGCAGTGGTACAACTATCCCAGGGTTCTGGCGAGATTGATGCGCAGGGAGAGGGCAAGGAATCCCCAGCAGCAGCGCGGCTGGTTGGGCAGCGACTGGCCGAGCTGACTCGCAGCGTGCTTGACTGCCAGCGCGTCAGCCTGACCGCCCTTGAGCAGGAAACGGGCCACCTGCGCCCGGTGGCGATCGTTGGCCTCCCGGCGGAGGAAGAACAGCAGTGGTGGCATGAGATCGGGCGGTTCCGCCTGGATGATTTCCTGGCTCCGGCACTTCTTAGTCGGCTGCAGGCAGGGGAGGTGGTGTTCATCGACCTCAGCGGAATGGTGGTAAGTCGCCCGCTCAACTTCGGGGCGCGCGAGGTGCTGATCGCTCCCATGTGCATCGGCACCCATCTGATGGGGGTATTCTCGCTGGATTATGGGGGCGAGGCGCACACCTATACTCCGGAAGAAGTAGCCCTGGCCAGTGCCGTAGCAAAACTCGCCACCCTGGTGATTGAGCGCCAGCGATTACTCCAGGAAAGCGCTCTTGCGCGCGCAAGAGAACTGGCCTGGCGTGAGACGACCCGGCGGCTGGATGAGTTTCTTGGCATCCTCGCGCACGAGCTGCGCACCCCGTTGGCAAGCTTGAGAGGCTTTGCGCAGACCCTGCTCGTCCAGACAGCCCAGGGCAAGGGGCCACCACTCGCGGCGTGGCAGGAGAAAGCCCTCACCGGCCTTGATCTGGCGGCGACCCGCCTGGGCGAACTCACCGACGATCTGCTCGACATGGCTCGCTTGCAAGCGGGGCAGCTAGAGTTGCATCCCGAACCAACCGACCTGGTTCCCCTGGTGCAGCGTGTCGTCACTCGACTGCAACCGACGACTGAACGACACACCCTGGCTCTCATTCCCCTGGTGGAGCGTCTCGTCCTCTCTCTCGATCCTCGGCGCGTGGAACAGGTCCTGGTCAACGTGATCAACAATGCGATCAAGTATAGCCCCGAGGGCGGCCCCATCGAGGTGACCATTGCTGAAGATCTCGAGCGGCAGGAAGCGATTCTCTCGGTACGCGATCATGGCATCGGCATTCCCGCACAACAGCGAGAGCAGATCTTCCAGCGTTTCGTGCAGGCCGAGAACGCCCGCGCCGCTGGAATCGAAGGTACAGGACTGGGTCTCTATCTCTGCCGCGCCATCGTTGAGCAGCACGGAGGACGGATCTGGTTTGAGTCGGTCGAAGGACAGGGATCGACCTTCTTCATTACTCTGCCTATACGTTCGAAGGCTGTTCCTGGGCGCTAGGACGTCAACAGCACAGACAAAGCAGGAGATGTTCTTTCATTTCCAGAGACGATATATCGAGTTGATCAGGTCTCTCCAGGGAATGCCAGGCTGTTCTCCTGCGATTAAGGTCTCGTGCTTTTCCCCGCAACGTTTCCTGCACACCGGATTGTGATTATTTTGTGATTGCCCTGGTAGTTCCCTCCGCAGTGAGCGAGTTTCGCTTGAAACAAGGTATATTGTGGCACGATATATTGTTCTTGATTGAACCAGCACCGTTTTCATCCCCTTGACTTTCTATATATTGATGTTATAATATCAGTACATCATGATAAAGAGATGTGGCTGAAAGAAGTTGGACAGAAAAAGGCCGTTGTCAAACACCTTGATGCTATACTATTACATTAGTATGTAATGATAATAGTATATATCAGGGAGGAGAACAATCATGAGTGATGGGTTTCCCGCTCTCGACAAGAGCAGCCCGGTACCGTTCTATCATCAGCTTCGACAGGAGTTAGAGGCCATGATCCGGCGGGGGGACTATCAACCCGATCAGGAATTGCCTACGGAAGAAGAACTTGCGCAACTGTTTGAGGTCAGTCGCATCACTGTTCGGCAGGCAGTCGCTGAATTGCTCGAGGATGGTTTGCTCTATCGCAAGCGCCCCCGTGGACGTTTACAGGTAGCGGCAACGCGCGTACACCAGCGTTTGACGCGACTGCGCGGCTTTTTCACCGAGGATATGCTGACTTCCGGGATGAATCCTCGAACGGTCGTTCTTTCTGTTCAGACGATGAGTGGGAAACAGGTTGCTGCCCCCTTTGGGCTTGCCAGCGACGCGCCGATCTTTCGTATCGAGCGGCTCTTTGAAGGTAACGGAGAGCCGATGACGTTGCAGACGTCCTACATCCCAAAGGCGGTTTGTCCCGATCTTGAGCAGAAAGATCTCTCGCTCTCACTCTTTCAGCATATCGAAGAAGCGTATCAGCAGCCTATTGTACGTGCTGTTCAGCGCATCCGCGTGCGGGACGCGACGCGGCACGAAGCCCAGTTCCTGACTCTTGGTGCGCACTCCTGCGTCATTCAGGTTGATCGGACTTCCTATGCGGCTGACGGAGCAGCTGTCGAGCATTTTATCTGTGTTCTGCGTAGTGATCGCTATGACTTTCTCATGGAACTCAACGTCAACGCGTAAAGGGCCGCGCACCTGATCGCCACGCTGCCACCAGAAGAGATAGGTTGATCATAAACGTTTCACTTTGAACACACAGTCTTTTTAGTGAAAGGTGGTAGGTATGTCCATCTCGCTCACTTGTGAGCCTGGCAATGTGAACCGATCCTCTCTCCGCAAGGTATTCACTGCGGAAGAGGCTATGCAATTCATCAACGCGGGAGCTACGGTTGTGGTCAGTGGATCAGGTGGCGGTGTCAATGAGCCTTATACACTCCTCGCCGCCCTTGAACAGCGCTTCCTTACTACAGGACAACCGGCAGACCTGACGCTCTATCATCCTTCTGGCATGGGTGATGGACATGGTGGAGGAACCGAGCGATTCGCCCATCCCGGCATGGTCCGCCTGGTCTACGGAAGCCACTGGAGTTGGGCGCCTCGTATGGCAGAGATGGCCGTGGCAGGAGCCTTCGAGGTCGCGGTCTGGCCGCAAGGCGTCCTGTCACAGCTCCTGCGGGAAAGTGCTGCTGGTCGTCCTGGCTTGTTCACCCAGGTGGGGATGGACACGTATCTGGACCCACGGATGAAGCTGACGCAGCCGGGCAGGCATCTCCGGCCACAACTCATCGAGCTGAGCGGTCGTCCATGGTTGTATTACCCGGCCCCACGCATTGATGTTGCCCTGATACGGGCGACAACCGCCGACGAGTTCGGCAATCTTTCCATGGAGCAGGAGGCCGTCATTATGGACGCCCTCTCCGCTGCGCAGGCCGCGCACGTTTCCGGCGGAATCGTGATTGCCCAGGTCAAACGGCTGGCGAGGGGGGGAACACTCGATGCTCGAACGGTGCGCATTCCAGGCCATCTTGTCGATGCTATTGTGGTGGTTTCAGAGCAGCGGCAATCCTTTGCCACCCCCTATAATCCCAGTTACAGTGGCGAACTGGTGACCGCAATACCCGCACGTACAACAAGTCGCCTGGAGCGACAGCTCATTGCCCGCCGGGCAGCCCTCGAACTGCGTCCGGGTATGGTGGTCAATCTGGGCTTTGGGGTGGCCGACGGCGTTGCTCTCGCTGCGGCGAAGGAGGACATCCTCGATTCCCTTACATTCACGATTGAGCAGGGGGCGTCGGGTGGCGTCCCGGCCTGGGACTCCGATTTCGGTATGATGTGGAATCCCACTTCCATCATTGACGGTCCGAGCCAGTTCGACTTCTACGATGGAGGCGGATTAGATCTGGCGGTGGTTTCTTTTGCCCAGGTCGATGCCAGGGGCAATGTCAACGTGAGCTACTTCGATCATCGCCTGGTGGGGCCTGGAGGCTTCATCAATATCACCCAGGCCGCCAAAGCCGTGGTATTCTGTGGCACGCTGACAGCTAGAGGACTTCAGATCGCACTTGAGCAGGATCGACTCGTCGTCGAACGCGAGGGCACGGTACCGAAGTTCATTGAGCAAGTCGATGAGATCACATTCAGTGCCGAGCAGGCGCGTGCCCGTGGGCAAGAGGTTCTTTACATCACCGAACGGGCCGTGTTCCGGCTCGGTCAACAGGGCCTGGAACTCGTCGAGCTTGCTCCTGGCATCGATCTTGATGAACAGGTGCTGGCTCAGATGGCTTTCAGGCCGGGCATTGCAGCCCCTCTTTCCTCTATCCCCCGGCAGGTCTACCAGCGAGGCCCCCTTGGATTGAAAAAGCAATTTGGCGAGAGGAGGTAAATGCATGCCTGTTATTCGTATGGAGCGCCGCACGGTGGAGAATGCTGTCGTTGCAGTACTCTGGCTCAATCGGCCTGAGCAATTGAACGCTATCAACCAGGAGGTACTAGACGCCCTACGCGCGCAGTTTACGGAACTTGAACGTGATGAGCAGGTGCGCGCGATTATTCTCACGGGCACAGGTTCGCGCGCCTTTTGCGCCGGAGCGGACGTCACATCCTTCCCGTCCATGACGCCTCTGGACGCTGTGGCACTCATGGAGTACGGACAAACCGTCTTCCAGCAGATCGACGAGTGCCCCAGGCCGGTGATCGCGGCGATCAACGGATACGCCTTAGGCGGCGGCCTCGAACTTGCGCTCGCCTGCGACTTCCGGATCGTGGCACAGAACGCAAAACTGGGACAGCCGGAGATCACGCTTGCCAACCTGCCCGGATGGGGGGGCACGCAGCGGTTGCCGCGCACGATTGGCGAGCCTATGGCCAAGGAATTGATACTCACCGGGCGACCGGTTGAAGCAGCGGAGGCGCTCTCCTTGCATTTAGCAAACCAGGTGTGTGAAACGGGAGCGGCGCTGGAAGCGGCCCTGCGCCTGGCGGGCCAATTGGTACACTATGCGCCCGCAGCCCTGGCATTTGCGAAACGGGCCATTCACGCCACACGCGCAGGCGATGCAGGGTATGCCGTTGAACGGCAAGGGGTGGGCCTCTGCTTTACCACGGACGAACAGCACGCGGCCATCGACAACTTTTTGCACAAACGAAAGAAGGCATCGACATGAACCAGTACAGCTTTACCATGCATCCAACGCTCATCTATGGAGCAGGAAGCATCGCAACTCTCCCGCGTCATGCACAGGAATTGGGAGGGCACAAAGCGCTTATCATAACAGATCGAACGTTGGGCAAGACGGGGATTCCCCAGCGCGTCCAGGCAGTACTGCCTGGGAGTGCGCTATATGATGGAGTCAGTCCTGATCCCCATCTCGAACATGTTCACGCTGCATGGGAGGTCTTACGCAGCCAGGGGGCGGACCTGCTGGTTGCAGTCGGTGGTGGCAGTTCCATCGACGTCGCCAAACTGGTCTCGATTCTTGAGACGAACGGCGGGGATCTGCTCGATTACGCAACCCACTGGGATCATATCCATACTCCCGGCCTGCCTCTGATTGCTATTCCTACCACGGTCGGAAGCGGTTCTGAAATGACGCGAGGAGCCGTGTTCTCAAGCCCTGAGACGAAAGGCAAAGCAGTCATCGTCTCGAAGTACCTGGCTCCGCGCCTGGCTATCCTCGATCCCTCGCTGCTTGATACCTTACCGTCGGCAGTGACTGCCTCGACCGGCGCGGATGCACTCACACAGGCCATTGAGGGCATCCTCTCTACGGCGGCTACACCTTTTACCGACGCCTTGCATCTGGAGGCCATCCGGCTGATCCGCACGGCGCTGCGATCCGCTGTTGCCAATAGTCACGATGCTGAAGCCATGGGCACGATGCAGCAAGCGGCAGCCATGGTGGGTGCGGGTATCGCTTATTCAGGGGTAGGAGCGGTACACGCCATCGCCAACACGCTGGGAGGCCACTACCCCATTCCTCACGGCGTTGCGTGCGCAATCATGCTGCGCCCGGTGCTGCGCTTCAATGCTCCGCACGCCCTTGAACGCTATCGCCTTCTTGCAGATGCGCTCGCACTTGATATCCGTGGATATTCCGACGGGCAGGTGGCCGATGCCGTAATTGCGGAAGTGAGTCGTATCCTCGACGACATTGGCGTGAACTGGAAATTGCGCCAGTTCAAGATGTCGCGAGACGAAATCGGGCAGATAGCCGAGGAAGCACGCGTGCATGCAGATATGAGCAGCAATCCTTACCAACCGACGGTTTCGGAGATTGTGCCTTTGCTGCAGGAAGTCTGGTGAGCGATGAAACGGTGGGGAGAATTCGCTTTGCAACGCGCGCTGGACAAAGTGGCGCAGAATCGCACGCTCGTCGGCTATCCGCATATTACCCGGCAAGGGCGCTGGGTGACGACCGCCGATGGGGCCTGGACGGGGGGATTCTGGATCGGGCTGCTCTGGATCGCTTATCAGGAGCGCGGAGATGCGCACTTCCAGGAGGCAGCCGAGACTCTCCTGCAGGACTTCATGCAGCGTGCGCATGAACGGCACAATCATGATCTGGGTTTCATGTTTTGCCCCAGCGCCGTGGCTGGATGGTCCATTACCGGCGATGAACGCTACCGTGAAATAGCCTTACAGGCCGCCGAAAGCCTGGCAGCACAGTTTCACAAGAAGGGCCGCTATATTCCAGGGTGGGGCTTTTTCGGGGAGCGAGAATGGCAAGGAGATACACTCATCGATACCCTGATGAACCTCCCTTTGCTCCTCTGGGCCAGTGAGCAGAGAAGAAATCAGCATTACCGCGAGGTCGCCCTGGCCCATGCTGATACTGCTTTGCGCTATCACCTGCGCCCTGATGGCTCTGTCTACCATCTCTATCATTTCGATCCTGAGACGGGCCAGCCCCTCAGAGGAGACACCTACCAGGGCGTGTGTGCGGAGAGTTGTTGGGCGCGCGGGCAGGCGTGGGCCATCGCAGGATGGAGCATCCTCGCGCAGCAGACTGACGAGCAACGCTTTGTACAAGCAGCTCGCCGGACGGCCAAGTACTATCTGGATAACCTGCCCCCATCGCTGGTGCCTTTCTGGGATTTTTCCATCACCGGGGCAGAGGAACCGCGTGACTCGTCTGCCGCGGCTATCGCGGCATATGGGTTGCTTCGTCTGGCAGCGCTCGGCGGTGACGCTGGTTACGAGGACGCGGCTCGCGCCATCCTGCGCGTCCTCTGCGAGAACTACCTGGCCGGGCCAGAGTGGCCGGGGATTCTTTTGCACGCGACGGCCGACCTTCCCCACGGATTGGGTATTGATGAATCAACAGTCTATGGTGATTACTTCTTTGTTCGCGCCCTGCAATGGGTACGCGATAGGGGAAGGCGGGCAGGAACATGCTTTTAAACAACCAGGATAAGGATACCGGTCCCGACGATTCCACGTTGGAACTGTCCTGGAGAAAGGAGGAGATCCGAAAAAGAGGATGGTGACCCACCTGGGTTCGATCTATCTGAAATCGACCTGACGCGAGATCACCATATCCAGGCGAGAACGACATACCATGTGCCATCGAGAGGTCGTTCCAATGAAGCGTTTTTCGTTTTCTCGATCTGGCATTCTTCCTGAAAGGAAAGTCTTCACATGAAAAACAAAGAGATGAAAGGTACCATATTCGGTCTCCTGTTGGCTGTGATGTTGATCGTGACAGCGTGTGGTGGAGTAGCGACTGGCTCATCCACCAGCGCCAAACACATCCCGGTCCCGACTACTATCCAGCAGTTGGCGAGCTTCACCAACTGTGACTCGTCCGGCAAACCGAAGGATCCAAACCTGAAGATCGCGTTTGCCGAGACCGATCTCAATACGCCGTGGCGTGTGACTTCAATGGACTCATTCCAGACCTGGGCGAAAAAGCTGTGCGTGCCGCATTTCATCTGGAACCAGGCCAATGAAGATGTCTCGACGGAGTTGAGTAACGTGCAGGCGTTATTGGCCCAGCAACCTTCCGTGCTGATCCTCGATCCGCTGGCAACGGACCCGCTGACCCCCGTTGTGACGCTGGCAAACAGCGCACATGTCCCGTTGATCGTGATTGACCGGGCGCTGAGTGTTGCACCAGGGCAGGGAACGTATCAGTTGTTCATTGGGGCGCAGCAGTTCCCGATTGGTTACCAGTCGGCCCAATGGTGGATCAAGAAGCTGGAGGCCGTCCAGCATACCAATAACCCCAAGGCTAACCTGGTGCTTCTTGATGGCGGGGTTGGTCAGGATCCGGCTATCGAACGCCACAACGGGGTGGTAGCTGCTATTAAGCCCTACCCGAACATTCATCTTGTGGCAGCCGAGTCAGGGGACTGGACATTACAAGGCGGGCGACAGGTCATGGAGGCGTATCTCCAACGCTACCCGGTAGGCTCGATCCAGGGGGTGTACGCAGCAAGCGATGAGATGATGCTGGGCGCGCTCGAGGCACTGCAAGCAGCCCATCGCACCGATCTCAACGGCTGGTTCTTCACTGGTGATGGGCAACTGCAGGGATTGCAGGAGATTGTCGCGGGCGTGAATATCGCCGACACCCAGAACCCTCCCTTCTACGGACAGCCATCCTTAGAGGCTGCGATCGCCATCAGCCAGGGGGTGCAGTTCCATGCGCAGACGATCAACCTCGTGAACAAAACGTTTACCTGCATGACGGCGGCAGACTGCCAGGCGACAAAGGCATATATTGCCCAGATCGAGCAGGAGCATTCGCTGTTCTAGCAGCGCGTAGGGTGAAGAGGAAGAGCGCCGCTGTGTTGCTCTTCCTCTTTATCCCCCTTGCCAGGCCAGAGAGGGAGGACTCAAGATGTCGGAGTTGACAGCACTCCCCGAAGAGCGCTTACTTGAGATGAAAGGTATTACGAAGCGATTTCCGGGCGTGGTTGCTCTTTCCAATGTCACCTTTGATTTGAAGGCCGGCGAGATTCACTGTCTCGTCGGCGAGAATGGAGCCGGTAAATCGACGCTGATGAAGGTCCTGTCTGGACTCTACCAGGCAGATGAAGGGCAGATTCTGCTCCGGGGGAAGCCGATTCAGATCCGCTCGCCGATTGACGGGTTGAACCAGGGCATAGGAGTCGTGTATCAGGAATTGGAGCTCATGGATGACCTCTCGATTGCTGAAAACATGCTTCTCGGCCGGGAACCGCTGTACCGGACCCGTATCATCAATTGGCGACAGATCCGTGCGACGGCGAAGCGGGCGCTCGAAGAACTTGGGCTGCACCTTTCCCCAAACATGCTGGTGGGACGTCTGACAGTTGCTCAGAAGCAGTTAGTCGCTATAGGGAAAGCCCTGGCGCTGCATCCGCATATCCTTGTCCTCGACGAGCCATCAGCCACGCTTGCAGGCCAGGAACTCGACGTATTGTTTGCTCTCTTGCGCAAGCTGCGGGGCGAGGGCGTCGGCCTCATTTATATCTCCCACCGGTTAGAGGAAATCTTCACCCTCGGCGATCGTGTTACTGTCCTCCGTGACGGGTATATCGTCGATACGCAACCTATGGCCGCGGTGACGGAAAATGACTTGATTCGCAAAATGGTCGGACGAGAGGTCTCCCAGCAGTTCCCAAAACGCCCTCAGTCCGTCGAATCCCAGGTACTGCTACACGTGCAGGGGCTGACCACTGGCGCGATTCGTGATGTCTCATTTGACCTGCACAAAGGGGAGGTGTTGGGATTTGCCGGATTGGTGGGATGCGGATTGGATAGCCTGGCGCGAGCATTAATGGGGGTAGAGCCGCTCCGTCGTGGGACGGTCACGGTTGGGAACAAGAGATCGTCTCACCTGTCGCCTCAACGGGTGATCAAGTCGGGTATGATTCTCGTTCCCGAGGACCGCAAGACCCAGGGGCTTGTCCTCATCCACTCGGTGTATGACAACATGAGTTACTCTGGTTTGCCCCGGTACGCACAATGGGGGTTTATTCGCTTTCGCCAGCTCACTTCCATTCTCACCTCCTTCCGCGATCGCTTGAACATCAGAACAGCTACCTTGAGTACGCCGGTGGGGAGTTTATCAGGAGGCAACCAGCAGAAGGTAATTCTTGCCCGCGCTTTGATGACCGAGCCACACATTCTGATTCTGGATGAACCGACGCGCGGCATTGATGTGGGGGCCAAGGCAGAAATCTACCAACTCATTCGCAACCTGGCCGCCGAGGGTCACGCCATTGTGCTGATCTCCTCTCAACTGGTAGAGGTCACAGCGTTAAGCCACCGCATCCTGGTGATGTCTGAAGGGGCGATCACGGCCAGCATGAATCCCCCATACGTGGAAGCCGAGATTTTGCAAGCCGCTTTCCCAAAGACTGTGGAGGAGGGCGTCGCACCGAGAGCTTCAAGATGAGGAAGGTGAAATCCATGGCAATGTATAAGAAGATTGAAGGCGAGGCCGCGACCTCGATGGTGCAGGTGTGGGGTCGGCTCAAGCGCTTTGGACTCCAGAATAGCATCTGGATCGCCGTCCTGATACTGGTAGTGATTCCTGCCTTGACCAACTCAAGTTTCACTTCGGTAACGAATCTGGTCGGACTGTTGCAGACATCGGCGGTCTTGACCACTGTAACGATGGGCGAGGCCATCGTCATGCTGGTGGCCGGCATAGACCTCTCTGTGGGGGCCGCAGTCGCTCTGGGGTCAACCATTCTCGCGCTGACCACCGCTGCGCATCAATCATTGTTCGTCGGGATTGTTGTCACCCTGATAGTGCTTGGATGTTTAGGCTTTCTGAATGGCCTGGTTGTGGCAGAACTCAAGCTGCCATCTTTCATCGTGACGTTCGGGATGCTGGGAATGGAAGAAGGAATCGCCCTGGTTATCTCCGGGGGGAACCGCATCAGCCTTCCCTTCACCAGCGAACTGCCCTCGCTGGTCTACTCCGGCTTCCTGCAGATTCCTTATGCCTTCTGGTTGGCGCTGGTCTTGCTGGGCTGTGGGAGTTTCTTCCTGCGCTACGTACGTACTGGAAGGCGCATATACGCGACGGGCAGCAATCCCGATGCAGCTCGTGTTTCCGGTGTGCGGGTCGAACGCATCATCATCACGGCTTTTGTCCTCTCCTCCCTCTTTGCGGCTGTCGGAGGTGTAATCTACACCTCCCGCATTATTAGCGGAGACCCCGTCGGAGATCCCACCCTCAATTTGCAAGCTATTGCCGCGGGAGTAATCGGCGGCGTCAGCCTGTTTGGTGGGCGTGGGACACTCCTGGGAGCGTTTCTGGGAGCCATCGTGTATACCCTCATCATCAACGTCCTCAATCTGTATGGCGTCAATCCCAACATCGCAGAACTTGTCAGTGGCGTCATTATCATCGGTGCCGCTTTCGCTAGCCAGGCCGGCAGCCGAGCAAAAGGATAACGCACATGAAGACGGAAATAACACCGAACATTACATCTTCCAATACCCAAGGTGCCAGGCCGGGATCGCCCCCTTTAGGATCTGTTGTGAGGCAGTATCGCATCTGGCTGATCTTGCTCCTCTTGATGATGGTAGCGACTTTCGCATCATCGGGCAACTTTATCCACCTGTCCAACCTGATCAACGATCTGTTCATAGCAGCTCCGCTGGGTATCGCCGCGATTGGAGAAACCCTCGTTGTTTTGACAGGCGGCATCGATCTCTCTGTCGCCTCCGTCTGGATTCTCGCCGCCGTTGTCGCGGGAACAGCCGCGAACCAGGGAACACCTCCCCTCGTTGCTCTGTTGATCGCGTTGCTCGTTGGGGCTCTCGCTGGCGCGATCAACGGGCTGGTGGTGATTTTTCTCAAAGTGTCACCGCTCATCGTCACATTGGGGATGCTCGTCATGGCAGAAGGCGTGGCTCGCATTTATACGAGCAACAATCCGATTCTCAGCCTGCCCGCGCCATTCCAGGCCCTTGGCACAACCAGCCTTGGACTGCTGCCGGGACAAGTTCTCGTCTGGCTCGTGCTGGTGATTCTGATGAGTGTTGTCATATGGCGTACGATCCTGGGGAAGACGATCTACGCGGTGGGAGGAAATCCGATCGCCGCCCGTTACTTTGGGCTTCCCGTCAATGCTTGCCTGTTCACCGTGTACTGCCTGGCCGGAATCTTCGCGGCCCTGGCGGGAACATTGCAGAGCGCCTACCTGAACATCGCCGTTCCCAATGCCGATCTCACAACCCTGTTTGATGTCATCGCCGGCGTGGTGATCGGGGGAGCCAGCCTGTTCGGTGGTGAGGGCAACCTGGCGAATACCATGGCTGGGGTGCTGGTGGTCGTCGTTATCGAGAACGTGTTACGGATTCTGGATGTCTCCCCATTGATCTTCCAGGCGGTTGTCGGGTTGATCATTGTGGGAGCCGTGTTTTTGAACGTCGGACTGCGAGGCAAAACTAGCGATCGCGTCCATCAAAAGGGAATTTAGGTGAAGCCAGAATGGCTTCGCGCTGATGGGATGCCCCCTATGAGGGGGCGTTCGATCCGGTCATCACAAGCTACGAAAGAGAGGAACAATGATGGCAACTTCGCTCACCATTCCGCACGGTATGCTCATAGACGGGCAATGGAATCCTGCTCGGAGCGGAGCAACGTTTGAAGATCTCAATCCAGCGACAGGGGAAGTCCTGGCGATGGTGGCGTCTGCACAGGCCGAGGATATTGATCGTGCAGTTCAGGCGGCAAAGCGAGCATTTCGTCATGTCCCCTGGGCGAAAATCAATCCCTCGGAGCGAGGGCGCGTGCTGTTCAAGGTCGGCCAGCTCATCCGGGAACATGCAGATGAGCTGGCCAGAATTGAGGCGCAGGATGTTGGCAAACTGCTGGTGGACGCAAAAAACGAGATGTTGCTCTGCGCGTCGCTCTTCGAGTACTACGCCGGAGCCGCAGATAAAGTCCTGGGTGAGGCGTTTCAGTCAGGCCCAGACAAATGGGCCTATGTTTTACGCGAACCTCTTGGCGTCGTGGGGGCAATCGTCCCCTGGAATTATCCGTTACCCTTAGCGACGTTGAAAGTTGCTCCGGCGCTGGCAATGGGAAATGCGGTGGTATTGAAGCCGGCAGAGGATGCCCCATTGACGTGCCTCTGCCTCGGCCAGTTAGCACTGGAGGCCGGAGTCCCTGTCGGCTTGCTCAATGTGGTTCCAGGAGTAGGGCCAGTAGCGGGTGAAGCGTTGATCCATCATCCTGATGTGGCAATGATCGCGTTTACCGGATCTACCGAGGTTGGACGGAAGATCATGCATGCTGCTGCCGAGCGCATTGCTCGCGTCGAGCTGGAACTGGGCGGGAAGTCGCCGCAGATTATCTTCCCAGATGCAAATCTGGATGATGCGCTGCAGGGAGTCGCCGTCGGGCTGTTCAAAAACGCGGGACAGGATTGCTGCGCTGGAAGCCGGATCTTCGTCCAGCAAGACATTTTCAGTGACTTCGTGGACAGGCTGCGAACCATTACGCAAAAACAAAAGGTGGGCAATCCACTGGACCCAGGGATCACCATGGGGCCGCTCATCAGCCAGCGGCAGTGTCAGCGCGTCCATCACTACGTTGAAACGGCGGTAGCTCAGCGGGCCCAGGTAGTGGAAGGAGGCAGTCCCCTGTTCCAGGATAAAGCGCCTCGCAGTAGCTTTTACGCCCCGACGTTGATCACTGAGGTGACACCTGAGATGACGATTTTTCAAGAAGAGGTGTTTGGCCCCGTTGGGGTGATCATGCCGTTTCGCACCGAGGAAGAGGCGATCGCGCTGGCAAACAGCACCCCCTACGGGTTGGCAGCAGCCCTCTGGACACAGGATCTGAGCATCGCCCATCGCGTTGCTCACCAGGTCGAGGCCGGGATGGTATGGATCAACGAGTATTACGCACATGAAATGGTGCTGCCGTTCGGCGGCTATAAGCAGAGCGGCATTGGCAAAGACTACTCGATGCACGCGCTGGAGGCGTATAGCCAGTTGAAGGAAGTGGCTGTTCGACTTCCCTGACGCGGTCTTTCCGCAGCTCCCAATGTCGGGAGCCACTCTCGTCAAGACGATGCGCCGATGCACGGGAAAGGAGACAGACCGTTTTCTTATGAGGAACGCACAACGGGCCCATTTACTGATCGTGGACGTTGACGGAACGCTGCTGACCGATGGTCACGAAGTCACGGCTGCGACGCGTGCAGCCGTGCAGCAGGTGACTGAGCGAGAAGTACAAGTGGTGCTGGCTTCGGCGCGCAGCCCAGGTGCCCTGCGGGGAATCCTGGGAACGCTGGGGATCGACGGCCTTGTCATCGGCTATACAGGGGCAATCACCTGCCGGCTCAGTCCTGATCCCCATGTTCCAATCGAGGTGATGACGGAATGCCGCATGAAGCTTTCCTCAGCACAGGATGTAGTGAGGCGCGCGCTGGAACAGGGGATCAGTGTCGGGTGGTTCACCGGGGACGACTGGTATATTCCCAGGTGGGATCCGGCTGTACGCCGAGAGAGCGCGATCACCGGGGCCACGCCAACTGTCGTCCCCGATCTCGCACACTTCACTCAGGCCCCGCATAAGCTCCAATGCATCATCGGAGAACCAGCGTTACTCCCTGCCCTCTCTCTGCTGGCAAGGACATTGCCTCTGGATTGTGTGGGGCATTTTTCGCACGCGAGCTATCTGGAAATCACGCACCTGGGGGTGGATAAAGCGGCAGCGATGCTGGCGCTGGGACAACGGCTTGGCATCGCTCCAGCCGCAATGGTCGCGATCGGCGACCAGGAGAATGACATGACAATGTTGCAGGTGGCTGCGCTCGGTATTGCCATGGGGAATGCTCCGCCTGCGGTACGGGCTGCTGCTGATTGGGTGACGGACACAAATAATCGGGACGGGGTAGCAGCAGCGATTGAGCGGTTGCAGGTGACTGGCTGGATCTAGCAAATACATTCTAGAATTCGTATGGACACATAATTGGAAGGCAAAAAGACCATGAAAAAGATATGGGAGACACTGGGCCAGCTTGGCTTGATCCCAATCATTACCATTGACAGACCGGAAGACGCAATACCGCTTGCCCGCGCGCTCCTCGATGGCGGTATAGACTGCGCGGAGATTACGTTTCGCACCGCAACTGCGCCAGAGGCAATACGCAGTATAACCGGCCAATTCCGCGAGATGTTTGTCGGCGCGGGTACCGTGCTGACCATGCAGCAGGCTGAGCAAGCCGTTCGGTCTGGCGCGCACTATATTGTCTCACCGGGCTTTGATGCTACCATCGTAGATTGGTGCCTGGAACGGAACATTCCGATGCTTCCAGGCGTGGCAACGCCAACCGAGATCATGATGGCGCTTAAGAGGGGCGTGACACTGCTCAAGTTCTTTCCTGCGGAGGAACTCGGTGGAGTACGGATGCTCAAAGCCCTCTCCGGGCCGTTCCCAGGCGTGCGGTTCATTCCCACCGGCGGCATCAACGCGACGAATCTGCCGGCATACCTGGCGCTGCCCAATGTTGTTGCCTGTGGCGGAAGCTGGATGACGACGAGAAGCATGATCGCCGAGGGCCGATTCGATGAGATAGCGCGGTTGGTCGGAGAAGGGCGGGAGCTCGTCCGCCGGCCACACGAAGAACGGGAGGCAGATAGATGACGCGAATTGTCACCCTGGGCGAAGTGATGTTGCGCTTGAAGTCACCGCAGTTCGAGCGGTTGTTTCAATCGCCACTCCTGGAAGCCACCTTTGGCGGCGGGGAAGCCAATGTGGCCGCCTCACTGGCTCGATTTGGATTAGAGGCGGCGTTCGTGACCGTGTTGCCGAACAATTCACTCGGCGATGCTGCTCTTGCCGAGTTGCGGCGGCACGGGGTAGAAACCTTGCACATCGTGCGTGGCGGTGAGCGCATGGGCATCTACTTTCTCGAAAGCGGGTCGAATCAGCGCCCGTCAGTCGTCATCTATGACCGCAGCCACTCCAGCATGGCAGAGGCTGGCCCGGAAACCTTTGACTGGGATACTGTCTTTGACGGCGCAAGCTGGTTCCATATTAGCGGCATTACGCCGGCGCTGAGCCAGAGCGCAGCCGATCTCTCTCTCACTGCGGTGCAGGCGGCAAAGGTGCGCGGCCTCACTGTTTCGTGCGATTACAACTACCGGGGGAAGCTGTGGAAATACGGCAAGAAATCCCCGGAAGTGATGCGCGAACTGGTCCGTCACATCGATGTAGGCATCGCCAACGAGGAAGATTGTCAGCTTTCACTGGGCATCACCGCCGAGACCGCCGATGGGGATAAGCAGATGAAGCCTGGCAAGGGAGGACTGGCCCACTACGAAACGCTGTGCAGAAAGGTCTTTGATAGCTTCCCGAATCTGAAGTATCAGGCCATTACAGTGCGGGAAAGCTACAGCGCCAGCCATAATGGGTGGTCGGCTTGTCTCTTCAACGGTCGAGAGTTCTTTGGAAGCACCAGATACGATCTGACTCACATCGTGGATCGGGTCGGAGCTGGCGATGCCTTTGCCGCCGGGTTGATCTACGGCCTGACCACAGGTATGGAGGATGAAGCGACCTTGAACTTTGCGGTGGCGGCCTCGGCCCTCAAACATACGATTCCCGGTGACCTGAATCTGGTGACGCTCTCCGAAGTGCAGGCCCTCCTGGGCGGCAACACCTCCGGACGTGTACAACGATAAGAGCAGGCATGCTATGCAAGCCTGGTAGGTCGCCTGAAGTTCAGGCATACTCGCGTAAGTTTTGTACTTTCACGCTGGATTGTGACGATTTTGTGATCGCTCTGCTCATTCTTCCCAGAGATTGTATGCTATACTAGCCAGAGAGTCTATCGTATTACGATATTTTATTGGGTAGTCGTCGGGATCGTTCGTGGAGGGATGGAGCGGCGAGGCTTGTTCCCACACTGCGGGCGCATCCGCGGTAAACCCACCTGGCGACCCTGGCCAGTCGCCAGGTGAATCTGCTCTGTTATCGTTCGATCCCTTTTGTCTCCCACGAAGATGAGGAGAAAGGCAGAGAGAGCATGAATGATCGCATCCATGAAATGTTAGGCTGGTACGCCAGCGAAAATCCTGGTGTGCGCACCAACCTGGCCCGTATGCTCAATCATGGTCGCCTGGCGGGCACGGGAAAGATGGTGATACTGCCCATCGACCAGGGCTTTGAGCATGGCCCGGCGCGCAGCTTCGCACCCAACCCCGCCGCCTACGATCCGCGCTACCATTTCGAACTCGCCATCGAGGCAGGCTGTAATGCCTATGCCGCGCCGTTAGGCTCGCTTGAAGCTGGGGTGTCTGACTATTGCGGGGACATTCCCTTGATCCTGAAGTGCAGCAACCACGATCTGCTGCACGAGGAACGCGACCCCATTTCAGCGGTGACTTCCTGGGTGGAGGATGCCCTGCGCCTGGGCTGTGTCGCTGTTGGCTTTACCATTTATCCGGGTTCGACTGAGCGGACTACTATGTACCAGGAGTTACGAGCGCTCACGAAAGAGGCGAAAGCGGCCGGGCTGGCTGTTGTCGTCTGGTCGTATCCCCGTGGCAGCGGCCTCTCCAAAGAAGGCGAGACCGCTGTTGACGTCGTTGCCTATGCTGCCCAGATTGCCGCCGAGCTTGGGGCGGATATCATCAAGGTCAAGCTGCCCAGTGCCAGAGTAGAACTGCCAGAAGCACAGCAGACCTACCAGCAGTACGAGATTCCCATAGCGATGCTGGCAGAGCGTGTCCACCACGTAGTCCAGAGTGCCTTTGCCGGGCGGCGCATCGTTATCTTCTCGGGCGGACCGGCTGCCACCGATGAGCAGGTCTTCACTGAAGTGCGTGCGATACGCGACGGTGGCGGCTTTGGCTCGATCATTGGACGCAACTCATTCCAGCGAAAGAAGTCTGAGGCGCTGAGGTTGCTTGGAACCATCATGGAGATTTACGAGGGTTCCGTGCAATAGGGATGGTTCTCGAAAGAGCCACCAGCGCCTGGGTTATAGAGGACGTTAGCGGGTCACTGTGCGCTTTGCTTCCTGTGCCACACGCTCCATCTCCTCGAACATCTGCTGTGCCTCTTGCGCTGTCAAGTGCGTGTCCAGCAAGGGGAAGATAGATGTCCTCCTCTTTGGCAAAGTGGACCACGATCAGCGCGTAGAGGCCATAGAGGACACGATGCAACGCCTGCACCTCTGCCTCGCCCACGCCGGCTCCTCCCAGGTGCGACCGCAGGGTTCCTAGCTCCTGGGTCAACCGCTCAATCTCCCGGTGATCCCGGCTCATGGTCGCGGTGGCTTCTGGTGCGCCCAGGAGTTTCCCAACCGTCGGATAGAGGACGCGATCTTCGGCCTGGGCATGCGGTGTGAGCCGCTGTGTCAAGAAGGTGTAGGCTTCCTCTACAGCCTGCCGGATAGACTCGCCGCGTGCCGTCCCGATCATATCGGCCACTGCCTGCAACCGCTCAATATGAGGAAGCAGTTCCAGATGTTCGTCTCGCAACGGCTGCGTGAGCGGAAGCTTGCGTGTTCCTCCTCCTTCGACATGCTCGTACAGCTCTTCGGCCATAGCGCGTTGTGCGGGCGAGCTATCTGTGGGGAGGCGCAGGTGTACCAGGTGTTCCTCCTGTGCCCCTTCATGGCGCACGGTGACCGCCTCGGCCTGGAATTGCAGGCCACACTGCATACACTGTATCACATGGCTGATCTCCTGAACGTACTCTTCGGAAGCCGGACCATGAACTGGAGCCGCTTCATCTGGCGTGCGCCTTTGGATACGGATCACCCAGACCTCGGGTCCTTCCTGTTCCGGCTCCCAGGTGAAAAGATGGGGATGCTCGGCCAGGAAGTGCGCCTGTAACGGGGCGAGATCCTGATCGCTCACCAGGCGCAGTGTTTCTCCTGCCTGGAGCGCATTCAAACGGGCAACAATGGCCGGGCGCCGCTCTTCTGGCATCATCCCACGAACATCAAACGGCATACCCGTCGGACACCTCGCCGTATGATGCTTGAAAGAGGTGCGCACTCAAATTGGGCAAAAAACGCCTGGGCACTTGAAAATGGGAGAGAATCTGGGTACGATTGATGCATCAGCCTATCTCATCGTGTCAAGGGGGATCACACGGTGCCCAAACGCAAGCGCGTCCAGCGGGAGCATACCGAAGACTGGCAGACCATTCAACAATATACGCGTCTTCCCGGAGCAAACGGCTTACGAGTTGCTCCGCCCCGTTGTACTTTTCGGCGATCCAGCGATTCAACGGGCACAAGAGACAGGCGAGCCGCGCACTAGCCTGGAGCGCAAAGCTGATACGTTCGATGAGCAAGGCATGGTCAGCTTCTTCGCTTCCAGGCCGCGAAAACAGCCACAGGAAACGGCACGGAGCTTACCGCCAGATATGCGCCAGTTGATTGTTGATCTGCGCATGGAAATGCCGAACATATCCATCCGTGAGATTGCGGAGATCTGCGACACCCGCTTTCAGCGGCGGCCCTCTCATCATTCAATCAAGACGGTGCTGGCTTCTGGCCCACCTCCCTCTATCCAGATGCGCCGCTTCCCTCCCTGGAACGACACTCCTGATCCTGCGCAGCGCCGCCACAACATTGTACAACTCCATGCGGAAGGATGGTCTGTGGCTTCCATCGCCGAGTATTTGGCGGTGAGTAAACAGACGGTGTACACAACACTGAAACGCTGGTGGCAGGAAGGAGTCAAGGGACTGGATGACAAATCGCACGCCCGGCATCCGCGCCCAAGAAAGGTCACGCTTGAAGTCGCTCATGAGATTCGCAAAAAGCAAGAGAACCCGCTCATTGGAGAATGGCGCATGCATGCCGCGTTACTCCAGGAGGGAATAAAGCTGTCTCCGCGCACATGTGGACGCATCATGGCAAAAAATCGTGCCATCTATGGATGGGATAAACCCAAAGCCCCACCCAAGCCTAAGCAAGAGATGCCCTTTAAAGCCTCCCGGAGGCACGAATATTGGAGCATTGACATACGGTATATCGAGCATCACCAGCTTCCCAATATCAAAGGTCCAGTCTATGTAATTAGTATTCTTGAGAATTTTTCGAGAATGTTGCTTACTTCTGCTATCTCGGAAAGGCAGGACACTGCCGCATACCTCCGGGTATTGGCTTCGGCATTGCGTAATTACGGCGCTCCAGAGGCCATTGTCACAGATAGCGGTGGGGTGTTTTATTCAAAACGTGCAATGGCGATATATGAGGCTCTGGACATCCGTAAAGAGCGGATTGATCCCAGGCAGAGCTGGAAAAATTATATAGAGGCGCACTTCGGGATAATGCGGCGTCTCGCGAATTATTATTTAAATAAGGCTCCTACGCTGGATGAGATGAAAAAGGCCCATCGTAAGTTTATTCGGGACTACAATACCCAAATTCACTTTGCGCACCGGGAGCGTAATGACAATCGCCATAGCCCCCAGGATGTCCTGCGTGGTGTACTGGCGCGTACTCTGCCTGCGCCAACGCTGGCCCGCATCTTCTTTGCCACAGAGTTTACCCGTCACCTGGATCGATCAGGGTATATTCGCTTTCGCCGATGGCGCTTCTACGCTGAAGAGGGACTTGCTAGGCAACAAGTTCAGGTGAGCTTTTACACCAGCACGCTCAAGATCGAATATCAGGAGACGGAGTTGGCTTTCTACACGATAGAATGGGAGGATAACAAGCACATTAAAGAGGTCAAGAATCCGCGTCTCATCGAGACGGGCTATCAGTCGCCTCAATTGAAACTGTGGACGCTCGGACCTGATGAATGGCTGCTCTTCCTGAAATTGCCGGACTACGCAGCGCGGAAAAAGCCACAGCGGAAGTCAGATGTGATCCAACTTCCTCTGCCTGATCTCGATGAAAACCAGCGGCAGCAGATTTCTTCATGAGTGGCGAGAACTGGCCCAAACCTTGCCGCCAGATGCGTGTACAACTCCCAGTCATGACGCGTCTTTAGAGAGACAGCTTCTTCAACAATGAGGTACTTTCTTTCCAGATTCAATTGCCATGAACCCCGTATTGAGAGGTATTCCCCGCAGACGGGACATGTCTGCGGGGAGCGGAGCCGGGCCCCGCAGGATAGACTGTTGCCCGCACTGTAGGGCTACAAGCCCGCGTGACGCGAGTTGCCGCGACTCCATATCCTGGGTCTCGGTCAAGCTCTCAGGCCGTTGCCTGCCCCTGTAGGTGAAGTATCTGCGTCAAGGGCGCAGCAGTTCGGGTGGACACCCCGCACAGAGCTCGACGTGAGCCGAGAAGCCCCGGCACAAGCTTCGGGGAGTGTCACACGCCCTGACGAAATCCTTCCTCAATCCAGGTCATGTGCTGAGCCGCATGCCCCGCTCTCCCGGCAAACAAGTCGCCAGCGGTCTGGTCACCAACGACAGTGGGCACCAGAGCGGCCAGCTGATCATCGGTGAACTGTTGCAGGAGGTCCAATGTTTCCTGCCGCGCCGCCAGGTAATCCGCTGCCACCTTCTCCAAACTGTCGTCATGGTGCTCGTTCACGTAGGTTTGATTGACACTGGCGACGGCCATCCCCAGCCGCTCATGCTCCTCCGGGGTCAGCGCGTCCAAATTGCCCAGGATGCCCGGCATTTCCATTCCCGCCGGGTATTGTAGGCGTAAGAGAGCGTCTCGAGCATCGCCAGCGAGTGTACGTCGCAGCAATCGCTGGATGTTGCGCTCGCTTTTCACCAGGTGAGCCAAATGATCCTTGGCGCGCCACGGAGCTGCTCCGGGAACTTCACTCGCCGTTGCCGGGCGCTCCAGGTCTTCCAGGCTTAGCCCTTGAAAAAACGCCATGACCTGCGTCTGCGATGCCGCAAGTGTGTCCAAAATCTCTGCGCGAGTTGGCATGATTACCCTCCTATCGATCATTCAGTGACGCAGCTCTGTAGCTCTGGTCATCTGGTCTGTGAGAAGTATAGCATGCGAACCCGAACAAAACTTCTCCCATCTTGCTCTTCTCTACCTACAGTCAGCACCCATTCCCAGAAAAGGTGAGAGGCCCTCTATCAACCTCGGCGATGACACCAACTTTTTTGCCCAATTTGAGTGCGCACCCCTTTCAAGCATCATACGGCGAGGTGTCTACCCGTCGATCCTGTCATTCTGTTCCTTCTTTCTCTGAATCACGATTTCGGCGCGGTGCGATCCATCTAGTACATTGAGGCTTAGATAGCTCCACGATCAGGAGAAAGCCCCGTATACATCCATTTGATGGGTTTGGCCATGGTGCGATTATAGTAGTCAATGAAGGCCAGGATCTGGTCGCGCAAGTTATCAAGGGAGGTGAAATTGCCGCGTTTGAGCAACTTGCGCACCAGAATCGAGAGCCA
>CADDYT010000102.1 GCA_902810755.1 Chloroflexota bacterium | reverse complement strand
CCTCAAGGGAGCGGGTGCGGACGAGGGCGGTGTAGAGGGTGCGGGCGGTCTGGAAGCGATAGTCGGGTTCCAGGCGCGTGGCGACGGCGACGAGCGCGCTGAGGACGGGTGAGAGAGCGGGGTTGAGGGAGGTGAGCGGCGTGGGCTGCTGGCTCGTGTGTGCCGGGCGCTGCCCGCTCAGCATTTCGTGCAGGATGATGCCCAGGCTGTAGAGGTCTGAACGGGCGTCGGTCTGGCTCTCTCCCTGATATTGTTCGGGGGCTGCGTAGCCGGGGGAGCCAAGATCGTTGGTGTCGCTGCTCTGCCCGTCTTTGAAGTAGCGGGCAATCCCGAAATCCACGAGGACGAGACGCCGCGCGGGCGTGAGGATGATATTGGACGGTTTGAGGTCGCGGAAGATCACGGGCGGCGTCTGCTCGTGCAGGTAGGCGAGGACATCGCAGAGCTGGATGGCGTAGTTCAGGGCCTCCAGCGGCGGCAGCGCGCCCTGTCTGCGCAGGTAAGCGGAGAGCGTGGGGCCGGGGATATATTCCATGACCAGGTACCAGTAGCCATCCTCAAAAAAATAGTCATAGAGCGCGGGGATGGCGGGATGGTTCAGACGGGCGAGCAAAAGGGCTTCGCGCAGGAAACGATCGGTGTGCATGCCGCCGCTTGTCGGGAAATCCATGATCGCGCTTTTTGCCGCCTGTCTGCCTGTATCCCGTCCCTGTGGGGCCTCAACGGGATCGGGCGCAGTGGCGTGAAGCAGTTGCTCCAGTTCGAGCGCCACGCTCTCCGGCAGGGGCTGGTCGGCGCGACATTGTTTGAGCGCGAGGGGCGTTTCCAGCGTGATATGCGAGGCGAGAAAGACCTTGCCCATGCCGCCATGACCGATGACGCGCTTGATCTGGTATTCGCCGCCGCGCAATATGCTGCCAGCCAGTGCCTCGCCTCTGGTCGCTCTGCCCGTCCCTTGCCTGCCCGCAGAATTTGACGTACTCATAGTCTGCAACTCCCTTCCACCCTTTTCCTCTCTTTTCATTGTACTGAAGGATGGAGTTTTTACCAACAAGGGAGCGGTGAAGCGCAAAAATTGCGAGAAAAACACTGGACTTCTGGCGCGTTTTGTGGCATACTATACCTTGATCTCGTAGGGATACAAACGAAACAAAACAGAACAGAAAGCGATGATGGGGAGAGTACGCGAACTGGAAGCGTGCAGGGAGAAAAGGTCAGCGACTGAAAGCCTTTTTACGCAGCCATTCGCCGAAGTTCACCCCTGAGCTGGCCGTTGAAGCTGTAGCCTGGCTTACTCTTGTAGTGGGATGAGGCGGCGAGTAGATGGCCCCGGCTGTCTCCGTTAATGGACAAACCAAGTGGAACTCAGCTTCTTCTTCGGCTTATTGTCTGGTTTCTGAGTTCAATATGGGTGGTACCACGGAGTTCTCACCGGCAACTTCGTCCCTGTCGACGAATGTTGGCCGGTTTTTTTGATTCATGGGAGGATGTATGATAGGACAATTAAACAGTTTATTAGAGCAACTCGATGAACTGCTGGCGCGGGCCATTCGCGAGCTGGAGCCGATTGAGACGACGGCTGCGCTGGAGGAGTGGGACACGCGCTATCTGGGACGAAATCGCGGCGAATTGAAAAATTTTTCCTCGGTGATGCCAGAGCTGACGAAAGAGGAGCGACCGGTTGTCGGACAGAAAATCAATACGGTCAAGGCCGAACTGGAACAGCGATTGAGGGCGAAACGTGAGGCGCTGCGCAACGCCGAACTACTGCGCACGCTGGAGAGCGAGCGGCTCGATGTGACGCTGCCGGGCCGCTCTGTGCCAGCAGGACACATGCATCCGCTCTCGCGTGTCACCTGGGAAGTGACGCAGATTTTCGCGAAGATGGGTTTCTCGGTCGTGCAGGGGCCGGAGGTGGAGACCGATTACTATAACTTCCAGGCGCTGAATATCCCGGCGGAACACCCGGCGCGCGACATGCAGGACACCTTCTGGGTCGTTCCCGGCCAGATTTTGCTGCGCACGCAGACCTCGCCCATGCAGATTCGCGTCATGGAACAGATGCAGCCGCCGGTGCGCGTGCTGGTTCCGGGCAAGGTCTTCCGCAACGAGGCCATTGATGCCTCGCACGAAGCCATGTTCCACCAGATCGAGGGCCTGATGGTCGATGAGTATACGACGATGGCCGACCTGAAGGGTATGCTGGAACGCTTCGCCCGCGAGATGTTCGGCGAGGGCCGCAAGGTGCGTTTCCGTGGCAGCTACTTCCCCTTCACGGAACCCAGCGCCGAGGTGGATATCGATTGCCCGCTCTGCAACGGCCAGGGCTGCCGCGTCTGCAAGTATAGCGGCTGGGTGGAAGTGCTTGGCTCCGGCATGGTTCACCCGCGCGTGCTGCGCGAGGTTGGCTACAACCCGGAGAAGTATCGCGGCTTCGCCTTCGGCATGGGCGTCGAGCGTCTCGCCATCATCAAGTATTCCATTGACGACATTCGCCTGTTCTCAGGTAACGACCTGCGTTTCCTGAAGCAGTTCTAGGTTCATGTGAGGAGTTTTGTATGCGAGTGCCATTAAGCTGGCTCAAGGATTATGTGAATATTATCATGTCGCCGGAGGAACTGGCGCATGTGCTGACGATGGCCGGGCTGGAAGTCGAGGCCATCGAATATATCGGAAGAAGCTGGGGCGATAAGGTTATTACGGCGCAGATCACGCAACTGGAGAAGGTTCCCGGCTCGGATCATCTGAGCTATACGCGCATCAACACGGGGACGGAGGAACTGGGGGTAATCTGCGGTGCGCCCAACATTCACCAGGGCGATAAGGTGCCGCTGGCACTGCCGGGGGCGAGACTGGGCGAAATGACCATCGGGCGCGCGCAGAAGATGGGCTATGTCTCGGAAGGCATGCTCTGCTCGCCGCGCGAGCTGGGCCTCGGCAGCGACCATTCCGGCATCTACATCCTTGATCGCAACACGCCGCTCGGCCTGAAGCTGGTCGATGTGCTGGGCGATGTGGTGCTGGATTTCGCCATCAAGGCCCATCGCGGCGATCTCTCCTCGATCATTGGCGTCGCGCGTGAGGTGGCGGCGCTGACGGGCCAGCCTCTGCGCCTGCCGCAGCCGGTGGTGCATGAGCAGGGCAAACCCGCCGCCGATCTGGTCAAGGTGACGGTAGAGGATACCGAATTGTGTCCGCGTTACAGCGCGCGCGTTATCAGCAACGTGAAGATCGGGCCGTCCCCGGAGTGGATGCAGAAGCGACTGCTGGCGGCTGGCATGCGTCCCATCAACAATATCGTCGACATTACCAACTATGTCATGCTGGAGATGGGCCAGCCTCTGCACGCCTTCGACTATGATCTCGTGCGCGGGCATCATATCATCGTGCGCCGCGCCCACGAGGGCGAGGAACTGGTCACGCTCGACGATGTGCGGCGCAAATTGACGCCGGAGATGCTGCTCATCACGGACGAAGGCGGGCCAACGGCTATTGCCGGCGTGATGGGCGGCGCGATCAGCGAGGTCAATCCTGACACGACGACCATTCTACTGGAGGCGGCGAACTTCAAAGCCGCGAACGTGCGCCGCACCTCGACGACGCTGGGCCTGCGCACGGACGCATCCAGTCGCTTCGAGAAGGGGTTGGACGCGACGCTAACCACGCTGGCCGCCGACCGAGCCGCGCAGTTGATGGAGGAACTGGCCGGAGGAACGGTCAATCCCGGTATCGTGGATGTCTATCCTGATCCAGTCAGCCCGCGCACCATTCCCTTCTCTGCGGAGCAGGTGGAGTGGTTGACGGGCATGAAGGTGACGCAGCAGGAGGTGGTGGACGCTTTGACCGCGCTCGGCTTCGTCGTGCAGGCAGATGAACAGAGCAATAAGATGCTGGTGACGGTGCCAACCTATCGCGGCGATATCGAGGAGGGGGCCGATCTGGTAGAGGAGGTGCTGCGCATGATCGGCTACGACAAACTGCCGAGTACGATTCCGGCTGGTCCCTTGCCGGAGCCGCACATGGATCAGTGGTTCGCTCGCGAACACGAGGTGCGCACCATCCTGATCGGCGAGGGCCTCAACGAGATTGTCACCTACGCCATGACCAGTCGCCCGCGCATGCTCAACCTGCTGGCGCAGGTAGATGCAACCTCGGCTCGTGCCCTGCTCAGCGCGCCCACCAACGGGCATCATCGCCGGGCCGAGATCGCGGCGGCGGAAAACGGGCATGGCGCGCAGGCGCTGGTGCCATTCGAGCCGCGCAACGTCCCGGCGGTGACGCTGACCAATCCACTGAGCAGCGAGCTGGAAGCCATGCGCCTGACCTTGATGAGCGGCCTGATGGAGACGTTGCAGGAGAATAGCAAACACAATCGCGCCGGTCTGCGCTTCTTCGAGATCGGGCGGCGCTACCTGCCCTCGGCTGAGCCGAACAGCCTGCCGGAGGAACGGCGCAGCATCGGTATCGCGCTCAGCGGCCCGGCGCAGGTCTCCTGGCTGCCCGAACTGGCGCGCCCCGCCGACTTCTACGATCTGAAGGGCATCATCGAGACCCTGCTGACCCGCCTGCACATCCCGCGCTATCGCTTCACGCCGACGCAGCATCCGACCTTCCACCCCGGTCGCACGGCCCTGCTGGAACTGCCGCGCCTTTCGGCTGAAGGTGAGGAGACGTTCAGCCCCGTCGGCGTGCTGGGTGAGGTGCATCCACTGGTGCAGCAGCGTTACGACCTGCCCTATCGCGCCTACCTGGCCGAGCTTGATCTGGAGGCCCTCTTCGCTGCTGTGCCGGGGCACCTGACCTACGAGCCGATCTCGCGCCATCAGGAACTGACCCGCGACCTTGCCATCGTGGTGGATGAGCAGGTTCCCGCGCAGGCCGTGCAGGATGTCATCCTGCGCAGCGGCGGCGAACTCCTGCGCTCGGCCTCGCTCTTCGATGTCTACACCGGCGAGCCAATCCCGCCCGGCAAGAAAAACCTGACCTACTCGCTGATCTACCAGGCTCAGGATCGCACCCTGACCGACGCTGAAGCCAACACGCTTCAAGAGCGCATCCTCAACGCGCTCAATGAGGAGTTTGGTGCGGTGTTGCGCTAGCGGCTGGTTGTAAGGAAGACAACCCGACATGGCACACTATGAGAAAGTGGCCCCAACGTGTCATGCTGAGCGCAGCGAAGAATCCGAGATGACCCGGACCGCCTGCCTGGTCACCTGAGATTCTTCGCTTTGCTGAGAATAACATGCCAGAGGGCTTTCTGAACTCGTTATTCCTTATGCTGAAGATACTGGACAAGCAATTGAAAGCTGTGTTCGTCGCTTTTCCCCGGCAATGCTGATTGCAGCGCCTGATACGCTTCTTCAGTTATTACGAGGGGAACAGCTATCTCCGCTTCTGCCCGCTCTATATCATCCATCTTTGAGGTTGCAGCGGTGGCGCCAGTAATTGCACGGCTAACCTCTGTAGTGTCGAGGGTATGTAAAAGTCTTTTAAGCTCCCTTGCTGTTGCTTCTGTAAGCCAGACCTTTACTAAACCCGTATCGATAACCTCTCCCATGACGGTGAACAGGTAAACATTTGGATCAGTAGGGGGAGGCACATCGAAATAAGGCTGTATCTTTGCCCCGGCTTCACCTGTAACGGAGTACCGTTTTCTCCCCGTTTCTTTCTCGTATATCCACAGATTCGTGCTTTCTTTTCTGCTGCCGCCTGCACTACGCTTCTGCCATTTTGCAAAGTAGTCATCAGGGTCGGGTGCAAGCATTTCCTCCTCGAAATACAGAAATTGTCTCAAGCTTTCTTGCCAGAGAAGCCAGCCTGTTCTCATATCTGGCTCGCCGTTCTCAATGCTTTCTTTCACCTTTTCTCTTCTTGCATTAATGAAATCGGCGTACTGTCCCAGAATATCACGCATAGCTTGATTTGCCTCGGTGGTTGGTGGAGGAACGCGGATTGAGCGTGTAGCGGAAGGATGCAAAGCGTTTTTCCGTAAGCATCTGCAAGACTAATGCCTGAACGGTAACAGATCATCTTATGCTCGACTCCCAGCCCCTTGTGCATAATATCAAGCTTCAGGTTACTCCATCCTCGATTCGGTATACCTTTTGCCCGGCAATAGACTTCTGCCCAGTCTCCCTCTTCGAGCTTCCTGCCCATCATGTAAGCTACATGAGTAGCGAGCAATGTATGTACCTGCTCGCGTTCTTCAGGACTAAATGCAGGCAATGTTTTCGGTCGTTTCATCTCAGCAGTATTCTTTCACGTTCAAGTGTCTTCTGCGCAATAGCGCGAAAATCTTCAAAACTCAAGCTGATAAAAGATTGATGCAGGGCGGTTGCCAGCCAGTTGGCGTATAAGCGCCGGTAGTCGAATTCGTCTTTGCGTGAAACATGTAGATAGTGAACGATGTACTGATCGGGTGTCCGGGTAATTGCAGAGCGAATAAATGCCGCGACTTCCTGTTCGCCTGGAGAATCTGCATTGAGGGTGTAAACACGCTCCGCCTTCTGACAGTGAAGTACCAGGTCATAGCCGACAGCATTGTCGGAGACAAACTGCTTGAACGTGCCGTGTTCCTTGTCAAAGGTTTGCGTTCCCCGTATCGAGAACCCGGCCTCGTTAATCGCTCCTTGCAATGCGTTCCAGACCGCTCTGGAAGAGTTATGAAACATGATAGTGAGCCAGCCATCTTCTTTAAGAACACGGCGCATCTCAATAAAGGCATCGCGTAGCAGCTTCCCGTACTCAAAAACGCTCTTCTTCTGAACCTTGTTGACGATTGCCTCCTCTGTATTGTTTGTAAAGACACCTAGCCAGCTTTCCCAGAGAAAGTTCATCTCGGAGTAATTAATATTCGCGCCAAACGGTGGATCTGTGAAGATGTAGTCAACGGACTGGTCGGGAATCTGGGGCAAATGCAATGCTGATTGCGTGCTAACGCTGACGGCGCGTGGCTCCGTTGAGACGCTGTTGAAGTACCAACTGATCGTACTGGCTTTTCTCTCGAAGGCGCGAAAAACGTTTTGCTCGTTCATAATGGCCGGTACGTTGAAATTTGCGGTATTGCCGCTGCCCCCCCAGAAGCGGAATTCGGAAAAGACTGTGACCCGTTGATAGAGCGAGGTGAGGGTAAAAAGCAGTTTCAGTCGTATGTCCTCGTCAGGCCACCTTGAAGCCAGATCCCACAGGTATGCCATTGCCCATAGTGATCGTGTTGTATATGCTTTATCTATTGAGGTAATCCCTGCATCAAGGGGTTGTCTGGTGTTTACTCCTTCGGGAAAAGGTGTTGTAGGATACCACAGGGTGGGCGGGATACCCTCACCGTCTATTCTGTCCAGTGTCGCGAGGTCGTCGCTATCAGGTACACAGGTCTCTTCTTTTAAGCTTTTCTGGCAGCACCTGTATCCGATCTGGACGGGGTAACGCTGTGTCTTTTTCAGTTCTCGCTTTTTCAGGTGAGTGCCGCAGTGAGGGCAATCGAATTCAGACTTTATTTTACTGTCACGCACACGTGGGCGTTCATCGCGGGCAACATCCCATAGGAGAAACTCCTGGCCGCAATGTTTGCAGAGCATTCTATAACTCCAGACCATATAGAGCATGGGGATTTGCTGACCGCAGGTGCGGCAGTGAGTATCATAAAGCGCGTGTTCTAAGTCCTTTGCCTGTTTGAGCAACATCTGCACCGCATCAAGGTAGCGTGAGGCTTCTATAGGCGTATTAAGGTTGTAGGCGATAAATACTGCGGCGGGAGAGAGATCGCTCAATAGAGCTTTTCTTCCTTTCTGAGTTGCTGCTATACCTGTCATACCTGAGCCGCAGAACGGGTCTAACACCACATCGCCTGGGCGGGTATAATATTCGATCATGTCTTCTATGCCCTGTGGCGGAACTTTCGTATGATAGGTATGAGCATCGTAAACGTAGGTGTTTTTGCCTGCCGACACGGATTGCGCAAAAGGCTCATATACCTGTTTCACGGGCTGATCTGGGGTCGCAAGATCGCCAAAATGAGGGTTAGGGGTAAGATAGAGACGAGGGTAGATAGAAGTTTGCATATTCATTTCCCTTTCAACTTTTGCAAGATCAAGAATACATGTGTATTCTAAGGCGCCAGAGGAAGTCAGGTCGCTATAGTAATATACCATTCTGACCTGCTAATTTCTATCTTACCTGCCATCCAGGGGGGTATTGTTCTGGTGAGGGTGGGAGGTGTGTGAACTATGTGAAGCGCGTTGTGCGGCCCGGCGGGCCTGGCGGCGACCGGCGGCGATGTCTTTGTTGAGTTGCTCCCCCACGTCCATTGCCTGGCTGTTCCACTGTGGCCCCATGATGGATGACCAGGAGTCGTAGGGGTTGCGGTGCGTCTTCTCGCGGCTTGCCAGGAAGAGGCAGCCGAGGAGAATGAGCAGGAAGATGCCAACGAAGATCAGGAAGGCGATCAGTGACGTTGACATCTTCTTGCTCCTTTCTCGTTCTATCTACTTTACTGCTGCATTGGCGGCAGCTCTTCCTCTGGATACTCTACTTCAGGCTGCTCGTACTGCTGGTAGGCGGGCCGCTCGCTGGAGTAGCGATCCTCTGTCTCCTGCGGCTGGCTCTGCTGTGGCCGATAGCCCTGCTGATATGGATCGTAGGACGGCTCGTCATAGACCGTGCCGCTCTGTGGCTGGTACGGCTGGTATGGCTGCTGATACGGCTGGTATGGCTGATAAGGCGGCTGGTACTGTTGCTGAGAAGGCGGAATGCCGGTGATGCCCGGCTGTGAGGTCGAAGTGACCACCGCGCGAATCAGCACGAAGAGAAAGCCGATGATGACCATACTGACGAGAAAGGACAGTATGGAATGGCCGAAGACAAAGAATAGGACAAAGAATAGTGGGATGGGCAGACCACCCCAGCCCCAGCCGCGTCTATGTCGATACCACATGGTTGTTTGCTCCTGTCTAATCTTCCGACTCGTCCCTTTGCTCTGCTCTGCTCTGCCTCGCTTCGCTTCGCGTTTGCTCCGGGCGTTTGTCTGTATGTGCCGTTGCTATACTTCTCTCTATGTATATTTACGAATCCGACGTACCGATGTTACATCTATCAAATTATACCACAGTTCTGTCTATTACGATCTGCTATGATTGATATAACATATTGCAAACTTCCTGTCAAGAGGAGGCATTATCAGGCGGGATGGGGAAATAGTGGCGCTTGATGTGACAAGTTGGTATATTTCGACGTTCTATCAATAGACAAAGACAACCGAGGGAGCGAGAGGTGGGAAATCAGCCTATGAGTCGAAGCCGATGCGAGCGGTGTGGCAGGCCCTGTGGCACGACAATGATATTTTGTGATGAGTGTCGCGCGCTCCTGCAGGAGCAGTATCAAACGATGAAACTGGTCGAGGTGGGGCAGGATGGCGGGGAGCAGGCGCCTGTAGCGGTATCTCAGCCGGTTGGGACGCCTGTCTGGCAGGGAGACGAGGGCGAGAGCGTGGGAGGCGGGAGTATATTTGAGCGCATCACCAGCCCGCTGCCCGCCGTCCAGGCGCAGGAGCGAGAGCGAGAACGCGAGACGCCGCTGCCGCCAATCCTGGAGCAGGATCAGGTGCAGGAGACATATAGTCTGGTGGAGCAGGCTCTGAACCGGCTCAATGAGGCCGCGCGCCGTATTGCGAAGGCTGAGGGCAACGCGCGGCGACATCCTCATGCCTCTCGTCTTACCCCGTTGCGCGATATTTCCGCCGAGATTCAGCGCGAGAGTACCCCTTTACCGAAGGTTTCCGCGAAGGAGGATGCGCAGCAGGAGGCAGACCCGGGTCAGCGCGTGCCTGATCTCTGGCCCTGGCTGCAGGATGCCGACGCGGAAGAGAGCGAGAACGATATCTGGGCCAATCGCACCGATCCCCTGCTGGCCCGGCGTTTCCCCAATAGTGCGGAGTCGGCGCGCATTGAAGAGGAAGATATGCGCCGCGCTATTGCCGACGGCTGGATTACCCGCCCGCTGCCCGTCGTGGGAAGGCTGCGTCTCAATCGCGTGCAGACGCTCTTTCTGATTCTGGTGACGCTGGCCGTGCTGGCCCTGCTGGCGGATGGCATTCTGGTCTCGCTGGCCTTTTTACACACGAACCGCGCCGGTAACGGCCATAATGGGCCACCCGCGCTGATTCTTGCCAGCAGCGAGGCCAGTATCGGGCAGACGGTCGTTGTGCATATTCGCAATTTTTCCGCGAACACGCGCGTTTACCTGACGCATGATATCCAGCAGCCGGTGACGATCAGCCTGCCCGGCGGCTCTACCGGCACCGGGTTGATTGTCGTCAATGCCAGCGGCAATGCTGATGTCTCGCTGCTGGTTGACTCAGGCTGGGGGCCGGGCTTCCATATCGTTTACGCGGAAGATGTGACGACGCGCTATACGGCCAGCAGCACGTTGCAGATTATCGGCTCTGGTACGACCCGTCCGTCGCAGCTTGTTATCGGGGCGTCTCAGCCGCTCGAATTCGGCGCGGATTACCAGGGAACGAACACCATTCAGCCCCTGAGGCTGCATAACGCCGGTGATGGTCCCATTTCCTGGGCGGCCAGCAGCGATCAACCCTGGCTGCTCCTCTCTCCATCGCAGGGAACATTCAGTTCGAGCCAGACCATCGAAGTGGCGGTCGAGCGAGCGGGCTTGAAGCCGGGGGACTATACGGGAGAGATTACCTTTACGACGAATGTCGGCACGAAAGTCTCGCCGGTTGAGGTGCAGATGTCGGTGAAAGCTCTGCCTGCCAATGCCGGGTCGGTGCTGGTTGTCACGCCTGCCGTCCTCTCGTTTACCGCCCTTGATGGCCAATCCTCGCCGGGCGCGCAGGAATTGACCATCAACAATCCGGGTTCGCAACCGCTATCCTGGTCGCTGGAGAACAATTCGACAACGCCGATCACCTTTGCGGGCGAGCAATTGCTGCTGCACCTGTTTGGCAATAAGAACTGGCTGCTGCCCACCCCGCAATCGGGAGTTGTCCCGCCCGGCCAGACGGCGATCGTGCATGTCTTTGTCGATAGTCAGATTCTCCTGCCCGGCGTCTATAGTAGTAATCTCGTCTTTAACGCGGGCAGCGGGACCATTGATAGCCCGCAGGTCGTTGGCGTGTCGCTGACCGTGCAGCCGCGCTGCGGGCTAATCTTGAGCGCGGGCAGCGTCTCGTTTAACGCGGTCATCGGGCAGAGCAATCCGAGCAACCAGGCGTTGAGTTTGAGCGCAACTTCCAGTTGCACGGGTTCGTTGAACTGGCAGGCGCAGTCCTCGGCAAGCTGGTTGATAATTACCCCGGCCAGAGGGCAACTGAAGGCTTCGGCGAGCATGGCCACCTCGATTGGCGTCAATACTGCCGGTTTGCGCGCGGGCAGGTACACGGGGACGGTTTCCTTCCTGACGGGTACGAGTACGCAAACGGTGGTCGTTTCGTTGCAGGTGCAGCCATCGCCGCCTTCGACCGCGCCGATTATGGGCGCTACCCCGCTCAATCTGAACTTCAGCGCGACTCAGAGCATGGCGAATCCGCCGGGGCAGGTGGTGACGATTACGAATAATGGACAGAGTACGCTGTACTGGCATCTGAGTGTGACGCAACTTGCTTCGGCCTGGCTGGGGGGCGCACCCAGCGGCGGCTCAATTGGCGCCGGTCAGACGGGGCAGGTGACGGTCAATGTCGCGACCAGTACGCTCGCGCCCGGCACCTATGTGGGCCAGATTACGTTGAATGGCGTGGATGCCAGCGGCAAGCCCGCCAGCGGCAGCCCGCAGACGATTGCCGTTAATCTGCTGGTGCTGCCGACCTGCACGCTGGCGCAGCCCTCGTTAAGCACGCTGACTTTCAGCGGCGTCTCGGGCGGAGCAAATCCTGCCGCGCAGGCTCTGACCATTACGGCAACAGGCAATTGCGGCTGGCCTCTGAACTGGTCCGCCAGCGTCAGCGCCTCAGCTTCCTGGCTGGCGGTGACACCGCGTAGCGGCCTGATAAGCGCGAGCGGGCAATCGGCAAATCTGTCGGCAGCCGTCAATATGTCCGGGCTGGCGCCGGGGAAATATAGCGCAAATATCTCAATCTCGGCCACCGATAGCGCAGGTTTTGCCGCTCAGGGAAGCCCGCAGGTCATTGCGGTGACGCTCAATGTGCAATCTCCCTGCGCGCTGCAGATCGCGCCGACCTCTCTTTCCTTCAGCGTGCAGCAGAGCCAGACGACTGCCGCGCCCCAGACGCTGACCATCAGCGGAACCGGCGGCTGCGTCTTTCCCATTAGCTGGACGGCGACAGCCAGTAGCGGCAGCACTTCGTGGCTGAGCCTCTCTGCCGCCTCTGGCTCCGATAACGGCACGGGCAGCCCGCTCACCGTCAATGTCAATCCGGCGGGTCTCGCGGTTGGCAGCTATAGTGGGATCATCACCGTCTCTGCGACCGATGGCGGAAATGCGATTCAGGGCAGCCCCCAGGCGGTCACAGTGACGCTGAACGTGACCGGCTTTACCGTCAGTGGCAGCGTCATGGCCTGTGTCGCCGGTGTCTGCACCAACGCGGTTGTGCTGCCCGGCGCGACGGTTTCCCTGCTGAACAGTTCCGGCACACAGGTTGCCAGCGTGGTTGCCGATGCTTCGGGCAATTACAGCTTCTCCAATGTTCCCGCCGGTACCTATACTGTCTCCGCCAGCGGCTCCCTGAGCGGTGTCGGCTATACCGGCTCTCAAGGGCTGACCGTTTCGGCGAATCAATCGGGGGTCGTCATTAACGCTATGCCTGGCTAACAGGTAAATCCACGCCTGGCATGAAGAGAGCATGAAAAAAGGCTCATGCGCGCGCATGAGCCTTTTTTCATGCTCTCTTCATGCAACCTCTTGCGTTTTGTGTTACAATGTCTATCGGTGTATCAATCTATTTCATCTCTATCTCGTATCAGGCGGTCGCGTTGGGCGCGGCGATGCATTTGAGGTTGGAGGCCCGGTTGCGTTTATCTCTAGAGGGGAAGGAAGTGACCGGCCACTGATACGAATCGAGCGTGTGCCGTTGTCGTTGTAGAGCGATTGAGGAGGACAGGGGGAGAGTATGCCGCCCCTGCGCCGGGCTGTGCGTACTACCCTCTTGATGCGCTGATATGAATACGAAACGCTGTGTGTATTGTCAGAAGCTGGCGCGGGCAGACGCGGAAGTGTGCAGTCGCTGTGGACATCCTTTTGAGCGCACGCGCATCGTGCGGGACGCGGCCAGAAGGTCTATTCCGCCTGCTTCCCCCCATCATGCCGGGCATTATTCGGGTCTGCACCCGGAAGATCGGCCGTATCAGTCAACGATGATGTCTATTGTGCGTCCTGAGGCCCACCCTGATGAAAATCCGCAGCAAACCCGGCGCGGGCCACATGGCATTATGCTGCCTTCAGTCGATGCAGCGCCTGTTTCACCATCTCCTGTCGCACGCAAGCAGGGGGCGCAATGGTCTGCTCCTCTCTCTCCCCTGCCACAGCCGCCGGTGACGCCTCGCCTGCCGCATACGCCGTTGCCGGAAGTCTATGACGATGAGGATGTGACGGAACGGGAGCCGCAGTTGACGGTGCGCCAGGCACGCCTGCGCGCCTCATCCCCCACGCCTGCACCGTTGTTACCGCCCTGTATGCCTGCACGCTCGCCCTTTCAGAGCCGACCGATTCTGACCACGCTGACTATTTCATTTTTGCTCATCCTGGTTGCAAGCGGCTTGCTGGCATACATGTTTATCAGCAGGAAGCCGGAAGCGTCCTTTGCGACCGCGACGCTGAGCGCCGTTCCCGGCCAGTTGCGCGTGAACGATCAGTTGCTGCTCTCTGGCACAGGCTTTGGCGCAAACGATCTCATCTCCTTTACGCATGACAACGATCAGCCGATCCTTGACGGCAGTGGCAGACACCTGCAGGCGCGTACTGACGCGCTGGGCGCGTTTTCCGTCCATATTGTGGTAGGAAACTGGGGAGTCGGCGATCACCTTATTCATGTGGTGAATGAGGCGCAGCAGTTCAGCGACTCGGTCACGATCACGATAGAGCCTTCGCCGTCAGAGCCGCCGAGTCTGCGACTGCCGACGACGCGCCTGGATTTCGGCGCCGATGCTCCCGGAGTCGTGTCAAGCAAGAATGTGACGCTGACCAACGCGGGCGGTGGCCAACTGAACTGGCAGGCCAGCAGCGATCAGCCCTGGCTATCGATTGCGCCCGGTAGCGGCACGTTTAACGGCAGCACGCTGGCCGTTGTCACCGTCAATCGGGGAACGCTCGCGCCGCTTGCCTACACGGGCCATATCTCGTTTACGCAGCAGGGCAGTCATGCCCATCCACTGACACTGACGGTGACGATGGCGGTGAAGGCGGCGCCGATCAGCCTGACCATCGCGCCTGTCTCGCTCTCCTATTCTGGCAGTACGACGCAGAATCCGGCCAGCCAGGCAATTACGCTGCGCAATAGCGGCAGCCAGCCCTTGAACTGGAGCGCGACGGCCACGACCGGCAACGGCGTTGCCTGGCTCGCGCTCGCGCCCGCGAACGGGCAACTGGCGCCGGGGGGCAGCGCGACGGTCACGGTAAGCGCGCAATCGCAGTTGCTCGCGGTTGGCTCCTATCAGGGCGTTATTGCCTTTAAGGGTGGGAGCAATCCGCAGGTCAGCGTCTCACTCAGCGTGGCGGCTCCGGGCAGCCTGGTTGTCTCGCCCCCATCGCTAAATTTCTCCGCTTATAGCGGTCATAGTCCGACCACCCAGAGCGTCACGCTGCAAAATAGCGGCGGCCAACCTGTGAACTGGACTGCAACCGCCGCCACGACGACCGGGGCGCGCTGGTTAAGCGTCTCTCCGACCGGCGGCCAACTACTATCGGGTGGGAAGGCGACGGTGGCGATTGCCGCGAATGTCGCCGGTCTCTCGCCTGCTGCCTACCAGGGAACCGTCACCTTCAGCTATAACGGCGTGAGCCATCAGGTGGCCGTTGCGCTTACTGTGAGTACGCCTCCGGCCCCTTCGATCAATGTGCAGGTCAGTACGCTGAACTTCAGCACCATTATGGGCAAGGACCCCGCTCCGCAGACGTTCACCATTAGCAATACCGGCAATGCTACCCTGAACTGGAGCGCGAGCGAGGATCAGGTCGCGGCCACCTACGCGCCGATGACGCCGGTCAGCGGTAGCCTCGCCCCCGCGCAGAGCGCAACCATTACCGTCAGCCCGTCCACGACACATCTAGGCGTTGGCTCGCTCTCTGGCACCATTACCATCGCTGATAGCGATAGCGGCGTCTCGATACCGGCCCGCAAAGTGGTGGTGAATATTACCGTACTCGACCAGCCGCAGATCAGCCTTTCAACGACCGGCCTGGATTTTAGCAATGACAGTACGCTGCAAAGTAGCTCGCAATTGCTGGTGATTACTAACACGGGTTCTTCCGATCTCGACTGGGCCATCACCATTCCTTCAGACGCGACCGGCTGGCTCTCGGTGGATAGCAGCAGTGGGACGCTGGCGCCCGGAGAGAGCGTGGTGGTCGATGTGACCTGCGATAGCAGCCAGCTTACCACCGGCAGCTACACGGCGGCGTTACAGGTCGGCGATAGCGACCCTGGCACGCCGGTCACGCCGCAAACGGTCGATATCACCCTGACGGTAAGCTAGCGTTGTCGCCTTTTCCCGTCTATGCTATACTCTTAAGCAAAGGAATGTAGGCGCTTTATTTGCCTGTCTCATCCATGCGCGCTACAAATAAGAGTCTGGAGGATATCATTCGTGCCAACGATTACTTTTGTGCGTGAAAATGTTGTTGTTGAAGTGCCGGTCGGCGATCATGTGCGCTATCCCGCGCTGGAAAACGATGTGCGCGTCTACTGCGGCATCTGGCGGTATCTCAACTGTCATGGCAATGGCCTGTGTGGCACCGATCGTGTAGCGGTTTCCCCTTCGACCAATACCAATCCCCTCACCTTTATGGAGAAATTCTGGCTGCGCGGTGATCTGAAGAAAAATCCCAACATGCGTCTCGCCTGCCAGGTCGAAGTGCTGGGCGATGTGATGGTTGATACGCAATGTGGCACGCCGGGCAATGTCGGCGCGCAGTACGAAGATTTCCCCGTGCCGGGCAGAAGCTGAATCTGACTGTAAAGCCAGCCGCGCCGTCCCAGGCCAGGCGCCGCACCCGCAGGCCACCCGCGTGCCCGGCTTGCGGGTGCGGTGGCCTGTGGCGATAGCCGATGACGGCTGGCCTGAGATGGGTGGTCTGCGACGCCCGGCTAATGTAGTGGGGACATCTTCTCAGCGCACCACGAAGTAGAGCCTGATGGCGAGTTGATCATTCCAGTACAGTTCGACCGTTCCCTCGGCGGGCTTCGCAAATTGCATCTCCGCCGAGCCGTTGCTGCTATCTTTAATCGGCTGCGTCTGCGAAGTGCTGTATAACAGTCCGTTTGTGTACCACTTGACGGTGACGACGCCGGGCGTTTTCGGGTGCTGGACGCTATAAGTGACGTAGATGGTCTGCCCGGGGTGGAAGACATTGGCGGGCTGCAGGACGACATTGATCTGCGCGTCTATTTTTGATGCGGTGGTGGCCGAATTGATGATATTGGCGGCTGGCCCGAAGTCAGGTGAGGATTTCGGGTCTGGCAGGGGCGCTGTGGGCGTTGGTTTCAGGCTGGCAGGGCGGTCAATGCCCGTCAACTGCCGCAGCATCTCGACCTTGCCGCTGGCCTGCGCGTAGTAGCCCGCGCCGCTGCAGAAGAGAATGAGGACGACCAACACGCTGATCAGGCCGCTAATGGCGCGGTAGCGGGGGATAATCGGGCGCGGCTTCGTATACATAGGTGGGATGTAGACGACGCCTTCCAGGCTCTGCTCCGCCAGCGCCGGTAGGCGTGTTGCCCCGTCTCCATCCTGATTCTGGGGCCGCGCCGGAATAAGTTCTTGCCCTTCCTGGTGTGTCTGCCACGCCCCCGGCTGTCCCACTGCCTGCTGTGGCTCCTGGTAGGGAACGGGCAGCCAGGAAACCGGTGAGTTTTGCGTCGGCGTCGGCGCTGGCTGATCAAACAACGACTGTGCGGGTCGGCCCGTGTAACCTCCGACCGCCTGCTGAAGCAGCGGTGATGGCGCGCCGCATACCTGGCATGGCGCTTCGTTATCGAGTCGCGCTGTACTACAAAATGGACAAAGCATCCTGTTTCAACCGCCTTTTTCCGTCTCGTTCTGTTCTCTTCTATGCCGTTCTGTTTTCTTCCAACGTCCCCGCTCATCACTCTCTATGCTTCAAGGTAGCATCAGCGAGAGAGTCCGTCAAGGTCGCTTGCACGGCCATAGGGCAAAATGGCTATGCTCAAAATATATAAACGTGTTTCACCGTGTTCTTGAAGGCTGTGCGGTTGCCATGATAAAGCAGCGCGGACATATCCGCGTTGCTTTATTGCAGGCTGCTAAGAGCAGATACTGCGTTGGTTATTTGCTCTGTGGCTCAGTGAGGACGATGCGCACAGAGTCGCTATCAAAGCCGTTGCCGGTCTCCAGGATGTAGCGGATCAGCTTCTGGCTGCCCAGCAGCACGCGGCGGTCGCAGGTAAGCTGGCCGTTGGTAAAGGAGTAGACGCTGCTGTCTGACGATTGTACCCCCTGGATGATGATGGTGTCGAAGCGTTCTTCCGTCTGCTCTTTCAGCGCCCGGAACAAAGTCGCGACCTGCTGCCAGTTTGCCGCGCGCGGATAGCTGATACGCACGATTTTTTTGTTGCCCACGCTGACTGTGCTATCCACCACGCTATACGCCAGCGCGCCCACCTCAAGGGCCTGCAATTGTTCCATCGTGCGCGGCGGGAAGGGCGCGGGCGGCTCTGGCGCCGGTGGGGTAACTGGCTGGATCACCGGTGGGGGTGGTGAAGATACGGTAGCCGGTGTGCGGCTGCGTCCTGATCGCTGTGTTGCCGCCTGTTGTTGCGGCGGTGGTTGTACCGGCGGTGGCGGAACTGGACGCGCCACGTTTGGCTGGTATGGTTGAGATGGATGCTGCGGTGGTGGGGTCTGTCGAGGCGGCGCATAGGATGTCTGGTGCGCTTGCTGGGCCTGTGTGCGAGAACGAGGCTGTCCGGTTTGCAAATCACGCCCGCAGCTTGTACAGAACACTGCTTTATCGGCGTTCAGGTTTCCACAATAGGGACAACGCATGGCGCATTCTCCTTCTGATCTGTCTTCTCTGCTGTCAGTATATCATAAGAAAACGCATGAATCTCGCTCCGGTCAAACGTGTCAGCGTTTGATACTTGCCCGACGTTCTCGTTAGTCATTATAAGACAAGGAGCGGGGGCAACAACCTTTTCGGTTGCCTCACGTATACCCTTTGGAGATGCCTTCAGCGAGATAAAATCGGCGGTGCCAGTATATACAGGCTATGCCTGAAACACCTTAATAAATAAAGAATGCAGGAGTGTGTATTCATGCAAGAATCATCGCTTCATACGGAGGATACTCTGAAAACCGGCCCTGTTCACCGGCGCGCCGATGGTCGGCCCACGCTGGTCGAGGCGCGCGATCTGGTGAAGACTTTTGGCAAACACGAGGCCGTCAAGAATGTCTCGTTTACGATTGGCAAGGGTGAAATCTTCGGACTGCTTGGCCCCAACGGCGCGGGCAAAAGCACAACCATCAACATGATGTGCGGCTACCTGGAAGCTACTTCCGGCGATACCATCATCGACGGGCTGTCTATTCGCAGAGAGCCGCTCAAAGTGAAGCGCATCATCGGCGTGGTGCCGCAGGAGATTGCGCTCTACAAAGACCTGACCCCGCTGGAGAATCTCACCTTTTTTGGCGAAATCTATGGTCTTTCGAGCAAGGAACGCAAAGAGCGAGCGGCTGAGTTGTTGCACTTTGTCGGCCTCTATGACCGCCGCAACGAAGCTGTCGAGAAATTCTCCGGCGGCATGCAGCGCCGCCTCAATATCGCCATCGCGCTCATTCACCGTCCTACCTTCCTTATGCTGGACGAGCCAACCGTCGGCGTCGATCCACAGTCGCGCGAGAACATTTTCGATACCATTGAGAAGCTGCGCGATCAGGGAACCACCATCCTCTACACCACACACTATATGGAGGAGGCTGAGCGGCTCTGCAATCATATCGCCATCATGGACGAGGGGCAGATCATCGCTATGGGAACGCTGGAACAATTGCTCGCCCTGCGCGATCGGCAGCGTGAAATCCAGCGCCCGCACGGCCTGCAAGAACTCTTCATCCAGTTGACCGGCAAAACCCTGCGCGACTAGGGAATGGGGTGCAGGGGCAGAGCCCCTGCCGGGGCGCGGGGTGTCCCACCCATTTCTCTTTCTCTCAAGGGTAGGGAATGGGGTGCAGGGGCAGAGCCCCTGCCGGGGCGCGGGGTGTCCCCGTCCATTTCTCTTTCTCTCAAGGGTCAGCTGGTTTTGCACTGGCAAAGATATGGAGATAGATCATCATGAAAACCGTCTGGTATATCGCGAGGAAAGACCTGCTACAATCCTTCAAAGATCGTGGGGCGCTCATCCTGCTGCTGCTCGTCCCGCTGGCGCTGATTACCGTCGTCGGGCTGGCCTTCGGCAACGTTTTCGGCACCGGCTCCAGCCAGATCAGCATCGATGTGGCCGTGAGCAACCAGGACAACGGCTACGTTGGCAAAGCCATCATCAACGCGCTCGACATCAACACGAAGCAGCTCGTCATTCATATCCATGAGTACAGCGACCCGGCCTCAGTCAGCCAGCAGGTTGCCGATAGCAATGTCAACGCGGGCATCGTCATCCCGGCGGGAACCAGCGACGCGCTGACCGCCGACGCCCAGAACGGTACACCGCCCCGGAACCTCATCAGATTCTATGCGCTGCCCGGCAACAACGATGCGCGCATCACCATCACGCAGCAGATCGTGAGCAGCGTGATGAGCCAGCTCGCGGCTGGCAGCGCGGCAGTCAGCCAGGTCTACCGCGTCTGCAATCAGCCGGGGAACCATTGCGCGCCGGGGACGCTCAATGCTGCCGCCATCTCCGCCAGTGTTGGTCAGGCCAGTGGCATCGCGGCGCAGCAGGCCGTCACCTCGCTCACCGCAGGTCAGGCCCCCCACATTGGCCAGTTTGACCAGATATTGCCCGGCTACGCCATCTTCTTCGCCCTCTTCAGCATCAACGCAGCCGCCGCGACCATCCTGCAAGAGAAGGAAGACGGCACCTTTCGCCGCCTGCTGATCGCGCCCGTGCAGAAATACGCGCTGCTCGGCGGCAAGCTGCTCGCGCAATTCCTGCTCACGCTGATCCAGCTTGCCATCCTCTTCGGCATCGGCTACCTCGTCTTCCATATCCATATCGGCAACTGGCCCGCCGTCATCGCCCTGCTCTTCGGAGCCAGCTTCGCCGCCACCGGCCTCGGCATCCTGCTCGTCTCGCTGGTCAAGACGCGCCGCCAGTTGTCGCCGGTGGTCACGCTCGTCACGCTCATCACCTCCGCCATCGGCGGGGCGTGGTGGCCTCTCTTCATCGAGCCAGCATGGATGCAGCAGATCGCGAAAATCGGTCTCACCGCCTGGGCGATGGAGGGCCTCAACAACGTCATGCTCTTCGGCAAAGGCTTCAACGGCGCGCTGCCCGACATCCTGGGCCTCTTCGCCTACGGCCTCATCTGCTTCCTCATCGCCATGCGCTTCTTCCGCTTCCAGGAGAAAACCGCGTAACCGCTCGATAAGAAAAGCCGCTCCCGACATGTCATGCTGAGCGGGAGCGAAGCATCTGAGGCGATGGGGCAGTCACAATGGGCTGCCAGATGCTTCGCTCCCGCTCAGCATAACATGTCGGGGCCTGTTCTACGCTTCGTTTCAGAATTATTCTTGCTTCAGCACAGCCTCAACCAGTTGCGCATTCGAGGAGGTTTTCTCGAAAAGACGCAGCAACTGCTCAATGCCCTCGCGTCTGGGGATATCGGCCAGCTTGCGGCGCAGGATGGACATGGCGCGTAGTTCTTCGGGTGAGAGCAGGCGTTCCTCCTGGCGCGTGCTGGAAGCGGAGAGGTCGATGGCAGGGAAAATGCGGCGTTCGGCGAGGTCTCTTGAGAGGCGAATTTCCAGGTTGCCCGTTCCCTTAAACTCTTCGTAGACGACTTCATCCAGGCGGCTGCCCGTTTCCACCAGGCAGCTCGCCACAATCGTCAGGCTGCCGCCCTCTTCCAGAGAGCGTGCCGCCCCGAAGACGCGGCGTCCGATCTCCAGGGCGTGCGCGTCGATGCCGCCGGAAAGCGTGCGACTGCCATAGCCGCCGCGCGCATTGCGCGGCCCGCTCCACATGTCTGTATTGAGATTGTGGGCGCGCGCCAGCCGTGTCAGCGAGTCCAGGATAATCACCACGTCTTTGCCCTGCTCCACCAGCCGTTTTGCATCGATCAGCGCCTGCTCCACCACGCGCCCGTGCCGCGACGACTGCTGGTCGAAGCTAGAGGCGTAGACGCGCACCTCCGGCCCCTGCACCTCCATGCGCCACTCCGTCACCTCCTCCGGCCGCTCATCGACCAGGCACAGAAACAGGCTCGCCTGCGGGTAATTGTGCAGCACGGCCTGCGCGATATCTCGCAAAATCGTCGTTTTCCCCGCCTTCGGCGGCGCCACCACCAGCGCCCGCTGCCCGAAGCCCAGTGGCACAAACAAATCCATCACCCGGTTCGCCAGCGGCCCGGGTCCCGGCTCCATCTCCAACGTAATGCGCCGGTTTGGATGTACCGGCGTCAACTTCTCAAACGGCACACGCGCAGTTGCCACTCGTCCTTCGTCCTCTCACTTGCACTCTCATTTCACCGCACCATTCCTCAGAACATGAGAGCAGAAAATCTGTTTGTAGTAGTGTATCACACAGGTGGGAGTTTTGATAGCATATTATCAAGAAGTCACTATCGCTCTATGGTGCAACGGCCCGCTTCCTGACGGATGATGCGCTCAATAAACAGGTAGACCTCGCTCAGAAAGACTTCTTCAGAGGAGATGTTGTAAATCACCCTCATGTGTCTCTCGTCAATTCCGTACATCGTTCTGAGCATCGCCCTGGTAGCGGGAATATCATCGCTGGAGTAGAAGGTTTCCATCGTCTTGCGAGAGATGAAATGATCGCCTGCATAGACAGGGTGCTGCGCGCGGTCAGCGATACGAGCTATGCAGGTATCCATCTCACTATCCAGAAACAGAAAGTAGCTCTCCTTCAGAAAATCTTCCCCGAACTGCTCCAACGCGGCTCTATACTCGCTTCGCGCAAACTCAATCATCACCAGCCTTGTTCGATCCAACGCCCTCGTCAAGGCAAAATCCACGCGGTGACGCAGAATAGTTAAAGCCTCATCAAGCACAGTAGCATCAACCACCTCAAAGCCATCAAGAGTTGTCGAGGCAGGACGAAATCGGCCTTTACGATCATTTCGGTACATCCAGTACAGAATTCCATAATCATCGATATGCTCGGTACTCCATCGATGGCCACGTACAATCTGAGCTATATGACGGGCGGCAGTGGATTTGCCGGTGCCAGGGCGACCGAGTACGAAGAGTTTTACCGTCCTTGCCAATTGCATTGCCTCCATATACACCTCGCTTTCAGAAAGGTATTCCCATCCTCATTGCAAAAGCAAAGAAGAGAGTTCTGGGGCTGGATAAGAGAAAAATTCTTTTTCTATCCCTTGTATTACAAAGACA
>CADDYT010000101.1 GCA_902810755.1 Chloroflexota bacterium | reverse complement strand
TACTCTCTCGTTCTACTCTCTCGTTCGCTCACTCACTTCAGACAACGGAAGGGCAAAAAAGAAAGTAACAGAATTGCCAGTTAGAGCTATAATCTCCGTATTTTTACCGAAAAGGCAGCAATGCTCAACAAGAGGGGCAGCGATAATGACCTTTTCCCAACGAAACTGGCCCCTCCGGCATGCCATGAACAAGTCTCTCTCTCCTGTCATTGTGAGCGCAGCGCAGAATCGCAGCAACCCCCAGACAATACAAGTGGCTACCGAGATTGTGCGCTGCGCTCACAATGACATGTCCGACCCATTTTTTCTGGCATGGCAGGCAGGTCCGTTCATGGCACTCGCTAGACAAGGATCAGCTGATCGCTGATCTCTTCTGCGGAACACTGCTCCTCGCCGTCGCGCAGCAGCTTCTCGAAGACGGCGTACTGACGAATGATGTAGACGCCGTCGCGCTCGTAGAGTTGCTTCGCGCCGGTCAGACGCTGTGAGTCAATATCGAGGGCGACTTTGAGCTTGCCGCTCGCGCCAATCTGGCCGCTTGCATGCAATGACTCGTCGTCGACCTCGATGACGATACGCCAGTAGTGGCGGGTCTGCACGTAGCCCTCGCGTTCCAGCAACTGGCGCGCCGTCTCGTTGATCTGGCTGACCGTACAACCCAGCGTGACACGCATCCCTGGCTTCGCCTGCAATGCAAGACTGCGCGCGCGCTGCTCGGCCAGCCTCAGCAGGAAGGTGCCGATGCCGCGCCTGCGATAGTCAGGATGCACAACCAGCTTCATGTAGATGTAGGCATATTGGTCGTGCCAGACGACCGCGTAGCCGACGAGTTGCTCTTTCTTCGTGACTATGACCCAGGCGTCGGTTTTCAGTTGAAAGCCAGGTTTGTGCCATATGGCAAGAATGTCCTCCTTTGTGCAATCCGACATCCCATATTCGGCGATATCACTCACGTTCACCAGTTGCGTTACGGCTTCCAGGTCTTGCATCTGGGGTGCGCGTGCCGACAGGTTTTGTAAGTAGACAGCCATAGTCGTTTCTCCATTCTCCTGCTGGCGCGTGATGCCTTGCCCGCGCACCACACGCCGCATTCTATCGCTACAGGGGAAGATGGAGCAAATCTTAGAGTTCTTCCCCCGTTTATCCTGAAAGTGTTTCTGTACTCGGTTCTCGCCCGGGCCGCAGTTCCTTCTGATAAGAGTCGTACTGGCGAGCGACGTGCATACCGGCCCGTTCGTAGAGGCGTGTGGCCCCGGTCAGGCTGGCTGCATCGACGCCAAGTCCGGCCTTGCGCCAACCCCGCCGGTAGAACTCGTTGAAGGAGTGCAGCAGCAGCGCCATGCCGACGCCTTTGCGCCGCCAGGGCCGCAGCACACCCAGTGTACTCACCCAGCCCATGCCGCCCTGCGCCTGCTTGCAGAGGGAAATACCGACGGCTTTGTCTCCCTCGAAGGCCACAAACCAGAGGCTCGGATCGAAGGTGTCGCGTTTGACCGACCAGTGTTCCCACTCCTCAAACGAGATGGATATGTGGCCCCAGTGATCCTGAAAGGATTCTTCATCCACTTCATAGACGAGGCGCTCCTCTCCCGGACGCATAGGGCGCACGGTAATGCCCTCGGCCCACTGCGGCTGCTGTGGCGGCTCGTTCATCTCGATCTCCATACGCCAGAAGTGGCGAATAAGCCGGTAGCCATGCCGCTCAAAGAGTTGTTTCGCGGCAGTATTAACGCTCGCCGCGCCGGTATTTAGCGTGACGCGCAGGTCGGGAGCCGCCAGCGGAATGTGTTCCTGCGCCCGCTCCTCTACCCGCTGCAACAGCGCCTCGCCAACGCCCTGCTCTCTGTATTCCGGGTGGACAAAGAGCCAGCCAAAGATGCGCGCGTGTTGAAAATGGTAGCTCTCAGCATAGCCAACCATGCGCCCTTCCGGCGTTGTGACAACCCAGGTATCTGTCTCTATGTTGATATTCGGCGCCTGCCATTCGTTGCGCATATCCGCAAGCGTGGTCTCCACTTCACCATAATCGGCGATTTCGTGGGCGGCGACCAGCTCGCTCACCGCTTCCAGATCGTTCATTGTGGCCGCACGCAAGGTCAATCCCTGTGGAAGATTATCAGTTCTCATCATATATCTATTCTTTCCTTTCTGGCCCTACCAGGAAACGGATGGTACCTGATTATCCGTTTCCTGGTTACAGCCGAGACTATCCATTTCTCTTCAATCTCCCGGTGCGCTTGGCGTACCGCTCAGCGATGCTGAAGATGAAGACGCCAAGCGGAACGCTGACAACGCCGGTGATAATCAGCGGCCAGGTGTAGCCCCAGATGGTGGGCGACCACATCGGCTGGCCCTGAATGATGGCGACGCGCAGCCCTTCCAGCACGTAGGTCGCCGGTGAAATCCTGGCTGCTGGCTGCATCCAGCCCGGCAATACACTGATCGGGTAGTAGACACCCGATACGAGCAGGATGATGGCGCGCACGATGAAGGACATCTGCATGCCTTTCTCCGTGAAGAGCAGCGGCAGCACGGCGGTGGCGATGCCGAAGCCGATGAACGAGATGCTGCCCAGCAGCAGGAGAAAGATGGCCGTCACATAGTTGGCATGGCTCAGGTCGAGGTGGAAGAAGGCGCTCACCACGAGCAATTGCAGGAAGGTGAAGAGCATGCCGTGTCCCACCGCGTAGAGACAGCTACCCACCATGTGCGTGAAACGCGAGATCGGGGCCATGAAGGTATATTCAATGGTGCCTTCCCAGCGTTCCATGTTGATAATGTCGGTCACGCCGTCGAAGCTGACGCTCAGGTAGGTCCAGACCGAGGTGCCGATCAACAGGTAGAGGATCAGCAGGCTGGTATTGACCTTCGCGCCCGTGACCATCTGTGCGCTCTCGCCGATGAAGGTGACGGAGAGCGCGTTGACGATGTTGTAGACCAGCCAGACCAGTTCCCAGGCCCAGTAGCGTCTTGTCAGGTTCCAGTTGCGTTCAAAGAAGGCGTAGGTAGCACGCCACTGGTGCATTAATGTTGACATAAACGGTATCTATCCTATTCTTCCTCGTCCTCTCGCAGGGCCTCGTAAGCCTCGAAGGCTTTTTCCCAGCTGCCATAGCGTTGGATATCGGCCTTTGTAATGAGATGGGCGGCGGTATAGTGCATGAAGACCTCATGCATGGTCACGGGCGTTGCCTGCCCGCGTATCTCTGCAACTTTGCGTTTGAGTTCATCGACGGTTCCCAGGGCGACGATGCGTCCCTGGTCGATGATGGCGACGCGATCACACAGGGCTTCCGCCTCATCCATGTCGTGCGTGGTAATCAGGATGGTCGCGTCATGCACATCGCGCAGTTCATTGACGAAGGTCTGCACATCGATCTTTGAACGCGGGTCCAGACCGGTCGTCGGCTCGTCCAGCAGCAGGACGATCGGCGAGGTCAGGAAGGCGCGGGCAATCGCCACCTTCTGCTGCATACCGCGCGACATGTTCTCCAGCGGCGCCTTGATACGGTCGGCCTTGATACCCAGACGGATCAGGATTTCCGTAATGCGTCTGCGCGCCTCTCCCGCCGACATGTTGTAGAGGCGAGCGGCATAGATCAGGTTCTCCATCGGCGACAGCTTCTTGAAGAACGAGGCTTCCACGCTCACCCGGTTGATGAGCCGCTGGACAACATGCGCGTCTTTAACGACATCATAGCCAAAGATGGTCACATAGCCGGTATCCGGCAGAAGTAGGGTCGAAAGAATGCGAATCAGCGTCGATTTGCCCGAACCGTTCGAGCCGAGAATGCCAACGATCTCGCGCCGCTTGACGGTCAGCGAGACGTTATCAACGGCGATCACCTCGCGCCTGGCATCCTTCTTCTCTTCCCGCTTCCAGGGCAGGCGCAGCAGCGGTCGGGATTTCTTAAAGCTTTTTGAGACTCCTTCGATAACCACAGCATCCTGGTTTGTGTCGATCACCACATGCTCCAATAGTGAGGGCATTTCCACGACTTCATGAATTGCCACGTGTAGTTCTCCTTCCCTCCGGTCGGGACTGTAACAGAACAATAGAAAAAAGGGTAACAAAAAACCGTGAGACTGGAATTTTCTGTTTGCCAGTGCCCACGGTTGGGGTTGCTCTCTTCGTTTGTCACCTACTCATCCTGAGATGGAAATAGGCGGAGACCCCCTCCAGATGGGCACACTGCACCCTTGAGCGAACACAGGCAGAGCCAACTTCATAGCTCGCGAACCGTAGCCACCCAGGCCGCCGGTAGAGATATCTTCCAGGCAGAAAGGCACAGCAAGGCCGTAGCCACCGTGCGCAAGGCGCAGTCGGGCCATGGTCAGCAGTTGGAAATTCACAGCTCCTGTAGCCATGCTTGCCGTCTCCTTCCTGAAATTCTTTTTGATTCACCCGATTTCGACACTATCGGGCCAGAACACTTGAGAAAAATTCGTGAGATTTTTTCCACAATTTACGAGGATTGCCCATGCAATCCTCTCTGTAGCGAGTATACGAGATGATCTGGCTCTTTGTCAAGGGCAAAATGACCATATCTTGCAAACTCATCTGCGTATTTGTGGCTATATTGCCATTATCGCCATTAATGTATATAAAAAGGTGAAGGAACCAGGACGGAGGCCAGCTCCGCCCCTACCAACCACGAACCAGTATCCCGCCTGCCAGTCATAGCACTGGCTTCACTAATACATACGCTTCGTGGTGACACTTTTCACACACGGATTTGTTCGCAAGATACCTCACAAAGTCGACACCGGAGATAGAACACGGTAGTCTATGCGTTTGCTACGACTGTAGCGAAGCCAGAAAATCCAGCACAATCTGGTTAAACTCGGCTGGTTTCTCCATAAAGGGATGATGCGCTGTCTCAGGCATAACCACCTTTTTCGCTCCCGGAATCTCTGCTGCCAGTTGCTCCAGCGGATGAGGACAAAATGGTACATCAGATGCGGGAAAGGCTTGCTGGCGATGGTGACGCTCAGGTCTTCCATACGGGGAAAATCGGACTCTGCGCGTTCGCCACCAAAGGAGAGGGCAGTCAACTTCCCTCCCTCGCCAGAAATGCTTGCCGCAGGCGCATAAAGAGGCGGTCGCGGCGATCCGGTGGAAGACCAATCTGATACCGGGCTTGTCCCAGTTGAATGACGCGCCGGGTGGTTTGCACCACAACCCGGCAGTTCTGACAGGTCGCCAGATGCTGCTGCGCGGCGGCAGTTAACTCCTCATCAAGATTCTGGTCAAGATAGTCGGACAGATAGGAGACCAGTTCTTCGCACGTCATCGTTCTTCCTCCTGTTTCATAGCTGTTCGCGAAAGTAGGAACTTAATTGTTCGCGCAGGCGCAAGCGAGCGCGATGCAGGCGTACTTTGCAGGCGGCCTCCGTCAAGCCCTGGATGTGAGCGCACTCCGCTGTCGAAAGGCCCTCCACGTCACGTAGCAGGAAGGCCGCACGCAATCCCACGGGAAGCTCAGTGATGGCAGTGCGAAGCACCTGCCGGGCCTCCTCGCTTACGGCCTGCTGATCGGGAAGCTGGCTCCAATCGACCAGTTGAACCGGAAAGGCCGGAGAGTTCTCCTCTTCCTCGGGCAAGGGGAGAGCGTCGTGGCGACGACGCAGCAGCATCAGCGCATGGTTGTAGGCAATGCGATAGAGCCATGTACTCAGCCGGGCGTGCGGCTCGAACCGGTCGATGGCCTCAAAAGCCGACAGAAACGTGGCCTGCACGACCTCTTCCGCGTCATCCTCCTGTTTGAGTAAGCCAAGGGCTAAGCGATAGATCCGGTTCGCGTAGGTTTCAAAGAACTCGGTAAAGGCTGCGGCATCACGCCGACGCAGCCGGGTCAGCAATTCCTCATCATCAGCCATAACTGCCCTCCCTTCTGTCTCTTGTTGCAGTATACCACAGGATAATGTAACCTTTCTGTCCCTCGTGCATTGAAAGAACAGAGAGCAGAAGAGAGTTCTGCTCGAATGAAAACAGATTCTCTAGCTTAAATGATGGGAGGTTTCTCATGGCATTTGCCTCCTTTATGTCGAGCGCAGCCGGACGCATCCTGCGCATCGTGGTCGGTCTTGGTCTGATTGGATGGGGAGTCTACCTGGCAGCGGTAGCCAGTAACATGGCCGTCGGCATTATCCTGGCGGTGGTCGGTCTGCTGCCTCTGGCGGCAGGACTCCTCGATGTGTGTGTCCTCGCCCCCCTCTTTGGCGCTCCTTTCAGCGGGGCAAAAGTACGCGCCCATGCTCGCTCGTGAGCCAGAGGAGGAGATCATGAGCTATGATACCCTGGTGATTGCTGCTCACCCTGACGATGCGGAAACACAGATGGGGGGAACGTTAGCCAGACTCTCCGATCAGGGGCAGCGCATTCTGCTGGTCGATCTGACCGATGGCGAGCCAACCGAGTTTGCCGAAGCAGGAATACGTGCGCAACAGGCCCGGGAAGCAGCCCGCATTCTCGGCGTGGAGCGGCTTACGCTTGGCTTGCAGGACAGGTACCTGAGCGATACGTTACAAACACGCCTGCAAGTGGCCCGACTGATTCGAGAACATCGGCCTCGCTGGGTCTATGGAACCGGAGAGGCATGTGTCCATCCCGACCATGCCGCATCCGTTGGCCTGACACGAGCGGCGGTCTTCCTGGCGAGGCTGGGGCAATGGGAACGGGTGCCAGGGGGTGAATTGCTCGCTGATCAGGAGCCATGGGCGATTGAGCGTCTCTTCTTCCCGCACTGCAAGATGGAGCCGCCCTGGTCTGAGTTTGCCTTCGCCGTCGATGTCAGCGCCGTCTATGAACGCAAACGGCAGGCGCTGGCAGCCTACCAGTCGATTTTCCAGCCAGAGGGAGATCGCCTGCTGGCCCTCTACGAGGCGGAGGATCAATACTACGGGCGTATGCTTGGCGTGGCCTACGCTGAAATCTACCGTAGCGCAGCTCCGCTACTGGTTGAGGACCCCACGGTCTTTCGTCCCGCTATCCATGGGTAAGCGACCGAAGAAGGAAGTAGCGCTCCTCATCCTTGCGTTTCAAACACGGCGCAGAACTCATCGATCTTCTGACTGCCGGAAGCATGCTCGTGTCGACCCAGCGTGACGCGGTATTGCACCCGATCAGGTCGATAGAAACGTTCCTGAAAGTAGAGCGGCTGATCGGCGCTGGTGTAGGAGATGCGCTGGATGACGAGCAGAGCCGCGCCGACGGCAACTTCGAGGTTGGATGCTTGCTGCCTGTTGGCCGAGGTTGCAGTGATCGTAAAAGCCCCGGAAACGACAGGGATCTGGTAGCGCGTTTCCAGTACATGGTAGACCGTTTCCTGACTGAGATCGATACCCTTGAGCAATTCACCGAAACGCAGGGGCAGCCAGGTCGTATCACAGGCAATGGGCTGCCCGTTGGCTAAACGCAGCCGATCTACTCGCACCACTTCGGTTCCGCTTTCCAGCTGCAAGGCGCTGGCGACCGCAGGACTGGCCTGCTCGTGAACGAAGGCGAGAACCCTGGAAGAAGGATTCTGCCCTGCCTGCTGCATATCCTCCACAAAGTCGGTGAGGCGAAGCAGCTCCTGCTCAATGCGCGGCTCAGCCACGTAGGTGCCTTTGCCATGACGGCGTATCACCCGGCCTTCTGCTTCCAATTCGTCGAGGGCCTGACGTACCGTGATGCGGCTCACTTCATAGTGTCGGCTCAACTCGGACTCGGAAGGCAGTCGCTCTCCCGGCCTGTAGCGCCCCTGCTCAATCTCATGCAGAAGTGCCAGTTTGAGTTGATGGTACAAAGGGATCGGCCCGGCGTTCAATCGGTGACCTGCCACTTCCTTCCTCCTGACATCACACTATTACAATCCTATCATAACTTATTATAACTTGTTATAACCTGTTATGTCGTTCTATTGACATAGACGGTTTTCTCTTGTATTATATCTCTGGAAGGTCTTCAAAGCAAGAACCGATTTGCGGATGAATACCCGCTCTGCGTGGATTCATTGCTCGCCAGGCAGAGGTTTGAGAAAAGGATTTGGAGAGAGAAGAGGAATGGGAACACTGACGATTTTGCAGCAGGTCTTGGTGGTGGGCAGTGGTTTACTGGTAGGTTTTATCCTCAGCCTGATTGGTGGAGGCGGCTCCATCCTGGCCGTGCCGCTCCTGCTCTACGTGGTCGGCTATAACCACCCGCACGTCGTCATCGGAACCACAGCGGTGGTGGTGGCCCTGACCGCCTATGCCAACCTGTTCGCGCACTGGCGAGCAGGCACGGTGCGCTGGCAAGAGGCGCTGACCTTTGCCGTACCCGGAGTCATCGGGGCGGCCATTGGCGCGCAGATCGGCAAAGTCTTTCCCAGCGCGCCTCTGCTCTTCCTCTTCGCGCTCTTGATGATCGTGGTGGCCCTCTCGATGCTGCGCTCGGGTACCTCTGCTTCGGTTGAGCCGAAGCGTTCGGGCAAGGCCATGCTCGCCTGGACTATGTTCACCGGTCTGGCGGTCGGACTGCTTTCCGGCTTCTTCGGCATCGGTGGGGGCTTCCTGATCGTCCCCGGCCTGGTGTTTGCTACAGGAATGCCTGTACTCAATGCCATCGGCACCTCCCTCTTCGCGGTGGGCCTCTTCGGCACTACCACCGGCATTTCCTATGCTCTGGCCGGGCTGGTCAACTGGCTCATCGTCGTCGAATACCTGGCGGGCGGCATTCTGGGAGGCGTCATCGGGGCGCGGCTGGCTCTTTCGTTAGGCAAGCGCAAAAAGCTGCTGGTACGCATCTTTGCCGCTGTTGTCCTGCTGGTTGCCGTCTATATGCTGTCTATGAATCTGTTCGCACTGCACCTGCTCAGGTGAGCAGGGCTTTCTCTATCGCTGAGTTTTGTGAGGAAGGAGAAAACAATGAATAACGCTTACGGCTTTGGCATCACCTTAGCAGTACCGTATGAGGAAGCGATTCCGCGAGTCAAGGAGGCGCTCAAAGCCGAAGGGTTCGGAGTGCTGACCGAAATTGACGTGCGCCAGACGCTGCGTGAGAAACTGCGCGTCGAAATGGAACCCTACCTGATCCTGGGGGCATGCAATCCTCCCCTGGCGCATCGCGCGCTGGAAGAGGAGCCAGAGGTGGGCCTGCTCTTACCCTGCAATGTCGTGGTGCGGGTGCAAGGGGAAGGCAGTCGTGTCGAGATCGCCGACCCGCAGGCCATGCTGGGCATTGTGGGCAATCCGCACCTCGACGCCCTTGCCGCAGAGGCCAGGCAACGCTTGCAACGGGTCATCAGCTCCCTTGAGCAAGAGGCATGAATGGGAGGGTTGAGAGAAGTCTGTTCTGGCTACATCTTCTTCTCAGGGGCAAAGCCCGGAAGCTGAGAAGACACAGTGTCGTGAGAAGTGGTTTGTTTTTTAGAGAAGGATTTTTACATGGTCTTTCGGCATTTTTTTAGCAAACCGGCGGTTGCCGAAGTTACCCCGGAAGAAGCAAGAGCGAAGCAAAAAGCTGGCGCGATTATCGTTGACGTGCGCGAGCCATCCGAATGGCGTGAGGGGCATATTCCAGGGGCAATCCATATTCCTCTGGGCAGCCTGGGTAGGCGATACCAGGAACTGGATGCATCCCGCGAAATCATTGCCGTCTGCCGCAGCGGGCATCGCAGTATCAGTGCCGTCATGATCCTCCAGCAGCGAGGCTTCTCTCAGGTCAGCAGCATGGCAGGCGGCATGATTCTGTGGACAAGGCAACGCTTCCCGGTCAGTTCATCGTAGATGTAATGTGATTCGTATGGATTCAACAGGAAAGCGGGTGGTCAGACCGGGCGCATTGATTCGATTTTTAGGTGAGGCAACACGCCCGGCATAGGATTTTCAGAGCATGCCGTAAAAAACCCGTTTGTATGTGTTCGGTGGGCCAGGGCGCAGGCCAGCTGCGCCCTGGCCCACCACTCATCCTGCTTGCTCAATCTCATCCAGCAGCGAGGAAACAAGAGCGGCTTTTTCTTGAAATGTGGCCGCGTCAAGCTGCGGGATGGTGACGGCCTGGACGAGCGCGGCGTAAAGGTCGGGGCGTCCAAGTATTTCGCTGACCTGCTCCTCAACCCATTTGTCGTAGGCAATGGGGTAGCGGCGCGCGCTGATGAAGAGGGCCTGGATGGTCTCCTCAACGGCGTGGTGCAGGCGTTTGAGGCACTGGAAGTAGAGGCCACGCTGGCTGAAGGGCGGGATGTGATTGAGATTGTTGCGAGCGTACATCAACACCATTGCCAGCCGCCTGGCGCGCAGGTCTTCGGCGTAGTAGGGCAGCCATTGCTCGCGCAGGTACCGGTAGCGATCCGTCCAGGTGGCAATCGGGCGCGAGTAGATAAGAATGTTGCCGATTTCGAGTTCAAATTCGTCGGGGCCGCTCGTCCAGTTGCGAGGTCTGGGGACGAAAAGGCCATTGTGAGGATAGAGATCAATACGCGAGTAGGGGCCGAGCGGGGCAAGATTCCAGACTCTGTCGCGCTCGGCCTGCCATTGCTCGTAAGCGCCTCTCAGTGAGAGGTCAAAGCGATTGTTATGCAGCAGGACAAGGTCGCAATCGCTTCCCAGGGCCACGTTGCCTTTGCCACGCGCCCAGGAACAGGTCAGCAGCAGCGCATCAACGCCGGGTATGCCATCGAAATAGGCGGCAATCTCTTCTATAGCGCCAATAAAGGGAGCTGGCAGACCCGTTCCCTCGTCCCAGTTCTCTGGCATTTTCATGATACTCCTTGCTGATATCCCTTCCAATTTCTTCTTTCAGAACTCCCCCATTATTATACAGAATCACATTAGACAACATCACCTTCGAGACTGGTAGACCGGCAATCAGTCTCGCTCTTTCACTTTTGGGACAGGCAACCGTTTCAAGAAACGGGGCGGCACGGTGGTTCCGTCGAGCGGGCGCAGGCAGAGGACGGCGCGCGGGGGAAATTGCAGGCTGCTCTCGAAGTTGTGCGCCTGCCAGTTGAGGCCACCGGGGCCGGTCAATGTATGCCCATCCTGGATAATGGGGCCGTTATCGTAGAGGTATGAGGCGACGTTGAAGAGCCAGTTCGCCACCTGCAACGGCTGGTAGCGCGTGTGCTGGAAGCACGCCTCGATATCTGTGACCTCGAGCTGATGCAGGCCCACAATATCGATCACGGCCCAGTCAGGCAACTCCTCGACGCGCCCCAGCCGCCGGTTAATCCACATAATCCAGAGATCAAACGGCTTTCTGCCGCGACTGATATACTCATCCCATGTGGCAAACAACAACTCGCGGCTATGGAGGGCTTCTCCGCCGGGGAAGAAATAGCCCAGCACACCCGGCAGCCGGTCAAGGGCGAGCAGCAGGCGCGTGAGCAAGACAAGTTCATCAAAGGGTTGAAAATCGCCCGGCAGCCGCCAGCCATCGCGCAGGCCATCCGACCCTCTCTCATAAGCCAGTCGCAGCCGCAGCAAGGCTTTGTGGCGGCTGACCGCCTTCTTCGCCCCCGGCCACGTGCGGCACTCCTGCAACGCCCGTTCCAGACAGCCCGGATAGACAAAGCGCCCATAGGCGGCGGCATGCCAGGAGAGAAATGTCACCGGGTCTTCCTTACCGTCAGGTATCGTATCCGGCCATCTGCCATCTATGACATCCACAAGAACCGAGACGCGCCGCTCCGGTCGCAGCACCACCTCAAAAACAACGCTACCTGTCGCCTTCGTCAGCAAATCAATCCCATGATGCCTGACAGCCGAAAAGCCCTGATCGTCCAGAATCGCCTCAATCTTCTCCGCCTTCGGCACAGAATCCAGCAGAATATACGCCGCCTGAGTGAATACGAACATGCTGAACATCCCCCTCTGCATGCACAAACATGAATAAGCTCTACGCTATTATAGCAAAGAAGCAGCGTTGGGGGTAGAGGGGAAAAGCTGCATCCCGCAGCTAAAATCGCTCAGATCAGTTCTATCTTGCCCTCGATGACCGTGTCGTCGCTCTGGACGGTGAAGACGCGGGCGTAGGGGGGGTCGGGATAGTACTGGTGGGAGAAGATGATGTAGATAAGCTGGTTGCGTTTGGCCCAGTCTTTGTCGCGGCGCGAGGGGTAGGCTTCGGACTGCGGGTGAGAGTGGTAGTAGGCGTACATCTCGCCGTCGTATTCGTCAATGTCGTAGGAAATACGCAGCAGGTCTTCGGGGCTGATTTCGGAAAAGTCGTCGGGATGCTCTGCCGCGTTGGCGGTCGGGTAGTTCTTCACTACCTGACCGTCTTTGCTTGCCAGCAGACCGCAGGTTTCGTTGGGATAGCCAGCGACGACGTGCGCCACCATGTCGGCGTACATCGCGCGGGGGATACGCACGACAAAGGGGGCCTCTGCGGCCCCTGCTGCTTCCGGTTGTTGCGCTACCATAGTAACTTTGCCTCTAAATCATCTTCGAGTGTTCCCAGGTCGCGGGTCCACAGGTCTTCGCTCAGGTATTTCCAGCCGCCATCGGCAAGAAGGACAACGATTTTGCCGCGTTCCATGCTGGATGCGACGCGCAGGGCGGCATGCAGCACAGCCCCGCAGGATGGCCCGGCAAAGATGCCTTCCTGATCCTTCAACTGGCGCGTGCGCCGCACGGCATCGATACTGGCGACAAGAATCTTCGCGTCGAGCAGAGACTGGTCGAGAACAGGCGGCACAAAGCCATCCTCAAGGCTGCGCAGGCCCTGCACAAGATCGCCCTGCAGCGGCTCGGCGGCCACCACCTTGATGGCGGGATTGTATTCTTTCAGGCGCCGGGCATTGCCGGTGATGGTGCCACCGGTACCCAGACCGGCGACAAACACGTCCAGGTCAGGCAGGTCGCGAATGATCTCAACGGCGGTGCCTTCATAGTGGGCGCGAGGGTTCGCGTCGTTGCCGTACTGGTAGAGCATGAAGTACCGCTCATCGTTACGGGCGATCTCCTGCGCCAGCCGCACGGCTCCGTTACTGCCCAGTGTGCCGTCGGAAAAGATGATGTTCGCGCCGTAGAGTTCGAGCATCTGGCGGCGCTCTTTCGTTACGTTGTCGGGCATGACGGCTGTGAACTGGTAGCCCTTGACGCGAGCAATCATCGCCAGCGCGATACCGGTGTTGCCGCTGGTCGGCTCAAGCAGGATACGCTCTTTCGTGAGCTTGCCGCTGGCCTCGGCCTCTTCGATCATCTTCTTCGCGATACGATCTTTGACGCTGCCGGAAGGGTTAGCCCCTTCCAGCTTGGCGTAAATCTGCACGCCCGGACGCGGGCTGAAGCTCTGTAGCTCGACCAGTGGCGTGTTGCCGATGGTATCGAGTATGCTGCGATAGAGCATAGCGTTACTCCTGATGGCCTCCCGCCATCGCCGGGAGCAAGATCACCGTGTCATTGGGACCGACGGCGGTGTCGAGTCCCTGCAGGAAACGGACATCCTGGTCGTTGACATAGACGTTGATAAAGCGGCTCAGGCCCTCGCCCGAATCCGCCTGAATCTGCTCGCGCAGGGCAGGATAGCGTTCGTACAGATCGGCCAGCACCTCACTGAGCGTGCTGCCCTGCGCGCTGACCTGCTTCGAGCCGCCGGCAGATGAGCGCAATACCGGTGCAAGACGAACAGTTGCCATTGATTCTCTCTCCTCTATAATGATGGTTACAGCGCGCAGACATCTGCGTAGGTCGGCAGGTCTTCGGGATGGGCGTTTTCGCCGCAGGCCGGGCAGTGCGGGTCTCTGTAGAGACGCAGTTCGCTGAACTCACCGGCAAGGGCGTCGTAGGTCATCATGCGGCCCACCAGCGGCTCACCGATGTTGAGCAGGAGCTTGATCGCCTCGGTCGCCTGCAAAATGCCGATGATGCCGGGCAGCACGCCCAGCACGCCCGCCTCGGCGCAGCTTGGAGCCAGCGCCATAGGGGGCGGCTCCGGGTAGAGACAGCGATAGCACGGCCCCTCATGCGGTTTGAAGACGGTCAACTGCCCCTCGAAACGGAAGACGCTGCCGTGAATGACGGGCTTGTTGGCGATGATGGCGGCGTCGTTGAGCAGGTAGCGCGTCGGGAAGTTGTCAGTGCCATCGATGATCAGATCGTAGTCGGCGATGATGCGCGCCACATTGGTCTCGTCCAGCCGCTCGATGTAGGTGACGACCTTCACATCCGGGTTGAGCGCCTCAATGGTCTCGCGAGCCGACTCGGCCTTGTACTCGCCAATACGACTGGTGTTGTGCAGAATCTGGCGCTGCAGGTTGCTGTCATCCACCACGTCGGCGTCGATGATGCCGATGGTGCCAACACCGGCGGCGGCCAGGTAATACGCGGCGGGAGAACCGAGGCCACCGGCGCCGATGAGCAGCACCTTCGAGTCGAGCAGCTTGAACTGACCCGCCTCGCCCACTTCGGGAATAAGCATATGACGGCTGTAGCGCCGGGCCTGCGCATCGGTCATCAGGCGAGGCTGCACAAAGGGAAGGCCGCTATTCTTCCACTGGCCGTAGCCGCCCGACATGGAGATAGCGTTCTGGTAGCCCATCTGCTGCAACGTGCTGCCGGCCATCAGCGAGCGCACGCCCCCCGCGCAATAGAGAACCACCGTTTTGGATTTGTCGGGAACGGCCTCTTCAATCTGCAATTCAAGGAAGCCACGCGGGACATGAATGGCGCCCGGAATATGGCCCTCATTCCACTCGTGCTTCTCACGTACATCTACAAGGACAATCTCCTGCTCGTTGGAGCCTCTCTGCTGATCGAGGGCCTGTTTTACCTGCAACGGCGTCCACTCCGGCACCTGCTGCCTGGCTTTGCGCATAATCTCGCGCGATGCCTCACCCATGTCTGTTCACCTCGTAACAATGTTGACTAAGTAAATCAATTTAATTTCTGAAGTAACTAACAAAAGATTACATTGTATTCTTACCAGTTGTCAAGGAGGAAGGTGGAGACGTTCGACGCTTATCTTTTGTTAGTACGCCTACAGATGAGAACAGCGGCAAACAGAGAATTATTCCTTTGTGCCGAAGAGCAGAGAAAAGAACAGGATGATAGGACAAAGAGTACACATTTGTCGCCATAGGATCACGATAGCCTTACCCATGCGCCTGCCCATCCTGTCCCTTTATCCTTTCTAAGGTACGGAGGCACACGCCTTCTGGATTATGCGTCTATAGACACCATTTCCCGGCACCGGGCTACACCCTGATCTCTTCATCGACAGGGGATGCCAGGGTGTAGCCAACGCCGGATATGGTCAGGATATAACGCGGCGCAGCCGGGTCGGGTTCGATCTTTTGCCGTAAGTGGCGGATATGGGCTCTGATCAGGCAGGAATCCGCATCTCCTGTATAGCCCCAGACATACGAGACGATCTGACTGGAAGTACAGACATCGTTGGCATTGAGCGCCAGCAGGTGAAGCAACTTGCTTTCAGTCGGCGTCAGACGCAACATTTTGCCGTTGATTGTCACCTCATTATGCAGCGAATCGACCCGTAGAGGGCCAACTGTAATGATTGAGGAGGGACGATGTTCTAGCGTCCAGCGCATGCGGCGACCGAGGGTGCGAATGTGAGCCAGCAGTTGCGATGGATAAAAGGGTTTGCGCAGGAAATCATCTGTCCCGGCTTCCAGCCAGCGTATCTCTTCGTCGATGCTCTTGCTATTCGCCACAACCATCACCAGCGCGTCATGCTTGCTGCGCATCTCACGGCAGAGTGACAGCGTGCTACCCTCGCCGAAGCATGCATCGATAATCACCAGGTCTGGCTGTTGCTTATACCATGCAGATTTTGCCTGCTCAATAGTGAAAGCGCAATGAACCTGGTAGCCCAGTGTCCTCAGCCAGCCACCAACCATCGTGATCAGTTCGTGGTCCGTATCGATAAACAGCAGTTTCACATGCAAGCCTCCCTACCTCTGGCTGCCTACCAATCGATGACTGTGTCCGGGGCTGCAACAATTGCCGATGCAGCCTGCGTGCGGTTCGCCACGCCCAGTTTGCGCAGGATATGCTGCACGTGCTTGCCTACCGTAAAGGGCGAGATGGAAAGTTGCAGGGCAATCTGCTTATTGCTCAAGCCCTGACGCATCAACTGGAAGACGCGATGCTCCTGAGAAGTCAGCAGGGAAAGCAGGGGATGCGGGGCGACGGACACGCTGGCCTCCTCCGCCGCGTTCGACTGCAAGGCCCGCATCTTTCCCGCCTCACTGCCCAGATAGGTATGCAGGCGGCTATCCAGATCGCGTGCAGACTCCGCCAGCAGGTGAATGGCCGCTGTTGCCAGGGCGGGAGAAAGCGCAAGCTCGCCGCGCTTGAGGCCCCGCAATGCCGCTACAATATCTGTGGCAACCAGCTCGCGCGTCAGGTAGCCGTTCGCGCCGACCAGCATCGCTTCCAGCAACAGATCCTCGCGCAGAGTATCGGTCAGAATGACTATACGCAGAAACGGCACCAGCTCGCGCATGCGGTGCAGAGCCTCCATCCCCTGCACATCGGGAAGTTCAAGATCGATTAATATCGTATCAACAGGCAAGCTGACGACCTGCCGGGCAGCATCCTGAAACCGAACGGATTCCGCGACCACCTGAAATTCTTCCGTACTGTTCAGCAAGTCGCGCAGACCATGCCGGTAAATTTCATGATGATCGATAATAAAGATACGCAGTGGATCGGCCAGGCTCTTTTGCTCTACCCCCAGAGCAGAAAAAACAAATACATCCATAACCTCTTACCTCTTACAGGAAATATCCATGATCTGATTGCGCTCTATACAGCCAGAACAACGATGCTTGACATTTTCCAACGAATTCCACTATAACCTCATGTGTAGCTATCAGCCAGGCATCGTATTGGAGATACTATACCTCAGACATCGCCGATTTTCAATGTATTTATAAAGGGGAGCAGGCGATGTTGCAGATATTTCCCAGAAAGAGAGGGTGAAACGCCCAGACAGGTCAGCAGGCGTCATCAGGCAAGGCAGTATGCCGGATGATACGGGCAACGGCAAGGGGAGCCTGCACCTGGGCCATGTGTCCTACACGTGGTAGAAAGATGAGTTCTGAGCCGGGGATGCCGGTATGCAGGTCATGAGCGCAAGTTAATGGAAATATTCCATCACGCATGCCCCAGATGATCGTCGTCGGGGCCTGTATCTGCCCCAGCACGCTATCGAGTTCCTCAGCAGGATTGTATTGCTCAAGAAATTGCTTATAGGCCGGTGATTGTGAGTTGCGCACCATAGCGTCGAGAATGAAGCCGGGAACAGGCAACGTATAGCCCCAGAGATGCTTCATGATGCGACGCGCACCCTCGCGATCAGCCGCGTAGGGCGGGTTTGTCGATTCGCGCAGCAGCCCGGCGCTATTCAGCAGGTACAGACGGTCAACCCGCTCAGGATACTCCACGGCGAAACGAGCGGCGATCCAGCCGCCGAGCGAGTTGCCGACGAGAATGGCGCGAGGATAGCCCAGCGCATCAAGAAAACGTTCCAGGTAGAGAACATAGGTAGCAACCGAGACGCCTTCCGGGGCTACAGGGGTCTGGCCAAAGCCCGGCAGATCGGGGGCATAGACAAGAAAATCTCTGCTCAAAAGCGGCATAAGGGCGCTCCAACTTTCGGCGGAGCCGCCGAGGCCATGAATGAGAATGATCGGGCTGCCGCGTCTTCCCGCCGTGTAGTAATGCATGGGCAGGCCCACATCGATAGTTCCCTCACGCACCCCCGCCAGCAATAACCCGCCACGCAGAACTGCGTTCATCGTCTCTCGCGGGCGCCGATACGTTCGCACGGCCAGCGCCACTCCGCCAGCCAGCGCCAGCGCGCCCGCAGCGGCGGCAAGCAATGATAGCTTCTTTTCTTTTACGTCCATAAAAATTCCCTGTGCTATACATGTTTTTCTGTCTCTCTCACAAGCATAGCACAGGGGCCGAAACGAGACCAGTCAACCCCTGGCGATCAGTCGCCGCCGACCGCGCCGCCGATCTGGGTTTCCGTATCGGTTTCCAGATTCAGTTCGACGACCACATCCTGGTTGCGCTTCTCCAGATGCCCCCAGATGTAGAAGACGACGGCAAGGGCGAAGATGACCGCTAAAGCCGCAAACTGGGTGATGATATAGGTTGTCTTGTCAATGCCACTGACGCTGATGGTGGCCGGGATCAGGATAAAGTAGCTGCCAATGGCGGCATAGGCCGTCGGCAGGAGGGTGACGATCCAGGCCCCAACCATGCCGCCGGGAACTTTATAGGGGCGACGTATATTGGGATACTTGTAGCGCAGGATCAGGTAGGTAGGGAAGATGAAGAGGTACGACAGGGTCGTTGTCGAAATCGTGAACCCGATCACTACACTGAAAAGCGCGGCCAGTGTGCCGCCGGAAAACGACGAGATTAAAATAGCTGCGGCCATCGTCAGAGTCGCAACTATACCGGACATGGTATTGACGGCAATGGGAGTTCCATATTTGCCGCTGAAACGTCCCAGGAGCATGGGAGCCGTACGGTCAAGCGCCGACATGGCATACGTGCGGTCAGCGCCAATGATCCAGGTGCCACCACTGGAAGCCAGAGAAAGTACAAAGGCCAGAGCGACAAACCAGCCTAACACAGTAGCGAGCGGGCCAGGTATGACCGTGATAACGCTCTGAAAGGCGCTGAGGAAGCTGCCAACGTTGGAAAGCTGGTCTTTAGGCAGAGCCATGAGGATGAAAAAGAGGAAGAGCGCGTAGGCCAGGGCCGCGACAATGCCGGCACGAATAATTGAGCGCGGCACATCGCGCTGTGGATTGTGCATCTCTTCACCGGCTCCATTCTGCAACTCGAAGCCAACGAACTGGAAAATGATCACCGGCAGGATGACACTGACAATCAAGCTAAAGTTGGAAGGGATGAGGTTGGCGGGGTTGAGGTTCGTGCCATGAGAGTGGCCGCTGATAATGAACGCCAGCGCCAGAATCACAAAGACGGCAAGCAGGCTGAGTTTGATATAGGAACCAAAGACGGAGAGCCACTTGCCGAACTTCAAGGACATGATGGCGCACCAGGTTGTCCCCCAGATAAAGACCAGGGCAATGAGCATTTCGACGATGGCGTCGCTGACAACACTGCCACCAAATTTGAAGCTCAGGCTGCCAAACCACAGGAGTTTGATGGCGGCAATGGCGCCTACAGCCAGCGAACCGCCAACCCAGAGCGGGTTGGAGACCCAGTAGAGCATCGAACCGATAGCGGCGAAAAAGCGCCCCCCGGCGAGCTTGCACCACTCGTACATCCCGCCCTCCTGGGTAAAGGTGCTGCCTATCTCGGCGGTCAGCAGACCATACGGCAGAAGGAACGTGATAGCAGCGATGATTACCCAGGTGAGGGCTTGCTCGCCATTAGCAGAAAAGGCCCCTAACGTGTCGAGGCCAATGAGTGCGGAAAGGGTGTAGAAAATCATGTCGAAGTAGTTAAACTCTTTTCTGAGTTTCTTCTTTTCTTCGAGCGCAGCCTGGGATGTGACTTCGCGTATGCTTGTTGAAGCCATATGATGCATCCTCTCTGGTCACTCTGTAGAGGTGACCTGTGTTCTTCATACCCTGAATGAAATAAAAACGACCTGCTTGAGCCATGCCGTATCTCAAGAATCGAGGCTCACCCTCTTAAAAAGCCTGCTCATCCAGGCAGGAACAGACATCAGCGCCTGCTATTCGGGCAATTTCCTCCTTTCTCCTCTCTTGCTTGCAGAAAACTGTATGCAACAGACAAAAAAGGTAAGCGCCTCCCGCTTACCCCAGCAATACATCTACCTTGTGCGATATTATACAACATTCTGTCAAATATTCGCACGTACCAGGCCTGTCAGGTGCGAATTTACTCATAGTCCGTGATTGATTATACGAATAGAACAGGAAATCCTCTGTTTTTCCTCTAATTTCGTCATTGAACTGGCTTTCCTTCGCTCACTGCCTGTATTGACCGCAACAAGTAATCGGAATGGACAATACCTCATAGGAGGAGGATGGTTTCCCACTAAAGCCCGAACCTCTTTACCGCTCCATTCCACTTCGCTGACTGCACCAGCTGCCATACAAAAGAACTGTAACAGGCGGAAGAATATATCAAAAAGGGGCTGTAGTCGTTGCCTCAGCAGTGCAAATTCGTTATAATGGGAGAACGTGCGATAGAAACGTTGAAAAGGATTGATAGAGTAGTTATGAAACAGGCGCCCGAAGTCGAAATTACAGGACAGGAGCAAGAAAGCACCGCGCAAGATAGAGCGATGGTGGCAGAACAGAGAGGGGAGCCATTGGAACTCCCCATGCTGCCTGTACGCAGTACTGTTCTCTTTCCCAATGTCGTTGTGCCGCTGATGGTAGGACGCGAGCCATCGCTGAGGGCCATCGAAGAGGCGGTGAGCAAAAAGTGCGGCCTTTTTGTGGTCACACAACTGCAGGAAGATATCGAAGACCCCGGCCCCGACGATGTCTATGTCATGGGAGTGGAATGCACGATTGATCGCCAGCTCAAGATGCCGGATGGCAGCACCACCATCTTGCTGCGTGGTCAGCGCCGCCTGCGCCGAATTGCTTACACGCAAAAGGAACCCTTTGCGCGTGTCCGCGTAGAGCCGGTACAGGAAGAGGTAGAAGCGTCACTCGCCCTGGAAGCGTTGATGCGGGCCACGCTGGCCCTCTATGAAAAATGCGCGGCGCTGAACGCGAATTTGCCCGACGAAGCCTATATTACAGCTATGAATATTGCTCAACCCGGCTGGCTGGCCGACTTCATCGTCTCCACGCTTGATATTCCTGTCACCGCCCGCCAGGCACTGCTCGAAATGTGCAATGTTGAACAGCGCCTGCAAAGGGTGAGCATCCTGCTCTCAAAAGAGCTGGACATCCTGGAAATCGAGAATCGCATCCACAGCCAGGTGCAGCAAGAGGTTGATAAGACACAGCGCGAATTTTTCCTGCGCGAGCAGTTGAAGGTCATCCAGCGCGAATTGAGTGAGGGCGACCCGGCGATGCGCGAGAGCGCGGAACTGCGCGAGAAGATTGAAGCCAGCGGCATGCCCGAAGAGGTGAAGGTGCGGGCCTACAAAGAACTCGAACGGCTGAACGCCATGCCCTCTATGGCCCCCGACAGCGGCATCCTGCGCACCTATCTGGACTGGCTCGTCTGCCTGCCCTGGCGCAAGGCCACCGTTGACCGTCTCGATGTGCGTGAAGCCGCCGCCATCCTTGAAGAGAACCACTACGGGCTGCCAAAGGTCAAAGAGCGCATCCTGGAATATATCGCTGTGCGCAAGCTTTCCACCACGATGCGCAGCCCTATTCTCTGCTTTGTGGGACCGCCAGGCGTGGGCAAGACCTCGCTTGGCCGCTCCATCGCGCAGGCACTGAATCGCAAGTTCGTGCGCCTCTCGCTGGGCGGCATTCACGACGAGGCCGAAATTCGCGGGCATCGGCGTACCTATGTCGGCGCGTTACCGGGCCGCATTCTTCAGACCATGAAGACAGCCGGAACCACCAACCCGCTCTTCGTCCTCGATGAGATCGATAAGATCGGCGCGGACTTCCGCGGCGACCCGGCAGCCGCGCTGCTGGAAGTCCTTGACCCGGAGCAGAACCATGCCTTCTCCGATCACTACCTGGAAGTTCCCTATAACCTCTCACAGGTCATCTTCCTGACAACGGCCAATGTGCTACATACCATCCCTGCCGCTCTACGCGACCGGCTGGAGGTCATTGAACTGCCCGGCTACACGGAGGAAGAGAAGCTGCACATCGCGCGCCAGTTCCTGATTCCCCGGCAGATGGAAGAACACGGCCTCAAGCCTTCACGGCTGGAAATCAGCGACGAGGCCGTGCAGCGCATTATCCGCGAATACACTTTCGAGGCGGGCGTGCGCAATCTGGAACGAGAAATCGCGACGGTCATGCGCAAAGTGGCGCGCAAGGTGGCCGATGGGCGGCGCACAAAAACAAAGGTCAACGCCGACAAAATAGCCGATTATCTCGGGCCGCAAAAGTTTTTCTTCGGGCAAGCAGAGGAAGAGGATGAGGTGGGCGTGGCCACCGGCGTCGCCTGGACCAGCGCCGGCGGCGACCTGACCACCGTAGAAGCGACAATCATGGAAGGACGCGGCCAGCTCACGCTCACCGGGCAACTGGGTGAGGTGATGAAGGAATCGGCGCAGGCTGCGCTCTCCTATGCGCGTTCCCGCGCCGGACAGCTCGGCCTTGAGAGTCGCTTCTACGAGAAATATGATATCCACCTGCACCTGCCCTCCGCCTCCATTCCAAAGGACGGTCCGTCCGCCGGGATCACCATGGCAACCGCCCTGATCTCCGCGCTCTCCAAACGGGCAGCGCGCCGCGATGTCGCCATGACGGGCGAAATTACACTGCGCGGGCGCGTTTTGCCCATCGGCGGCGTCAAAGAGAAGGTTCTGGCAGCCCACAGAGCAGGAATTAAAACGTTTATATTACCAAAGCGCAATATGAAAGACCTGGAAGATGTGCCGCGCGAGGTGCTACGCGAGCTAACATTTGTTCCGGTCGAGCGTATGGATGATGTCATTCAGGTCGCCCTGCACCCTGTGCCGCATCCAACTGGCGAGGAGATCATTCACGGCACCGGGAGGCCGACAGAAAGACGCCTGAGGAAGACGGCGACGCGGCAAACACAATCAATCGCGCCCCTGCAAGTAAACGGGAAGAATGGCGCTGCCGGTCAAACAACGCATCTGCAAACCGGATAACCTGTATATTCATGGAGT
>CADDYT010000100.1 GCA_902810755.1 Chloroflexota bacterium | reverse complement strand
ATGGGCGGCGGCTTCGCTATCGCCTGGGCCTGCACGGATCAGCGACTCAAGGCCATCGCGCCCTTCTATGGCAGCAACCCGCGCCCGCTTAGCGCCGTCTCGCGTCTCTGCCCCGTCGTCGGCTCCTACCCCGACAGAGACTTCACCACCGCGCAGGGCCAGAAGCTGGATAGCGCGCTCGATCAGTACCACATCCCCCACGACATCAAAATCTATGCCAACAGCAAGCACTCCTTCTTCAACGATCAGGGCCGCAACTATAATCCCGAAGCCGCGAAGGATGCGTGGGAACGGGTGCTGGCGTTTTTCAGGGAGCATATGTAAAAGGCCAGCGTACAGGGCGAGGCAAGTCGGCACCTGCCGTCGCCCTGGCCGCTGAACCGCGCTGGAGATCACGCGCCCGCGCGTATCGTATTGCATCTGTTCGCTGCTGGTGGCCGAAAGGAATACGGACGAAGCAACGTTGACACCCCTCCCATACAGGCCATACAATGCTGGCAGAGTAGTTTTTTGTGGTGGCCTGCCTGGCCAGTATGAGGCAGGCCGAACTGGTTGCTGAAACATAAAGGATTTTCTTTGCGATGCAAGATTCTTCATCGGGGCAGTCGCCCGTGAAAGGGACGCCGTTGAATGCCCCTTATACTCCTGATAAGCATGTACGCTGGCAAGATGCGCCTCTGCCAGAGGCGCGCGAGGTGGCGACCGATGTCTGGAAAATTACGGTGCCAATTCCATTTCCTTTGAAGACGGTGAATATGCACGCGCTGGTGGGCGACGAGGGCTGGGTGCTGGTGGATGCCGGCATGGGCGTCCCGGATGCGCGCGCAGCGTTTGAGGCCGGGCTGAAACGAGCGGGGCTGAGCATTGAGCGACTGCGCGGCATTGTGCTGACACACCATCACCCCGACCATATCGGCCTGTCGGGCGAATTACATGAGAAGACGGGCGTGCCGGTGTATATGCACCCCATCGACGAGGCGATTATGCAGATGGTCTGGTCGGGGACGCTGCCGCAACGCTACGGGTATGTCTCGAAATTTCTGTTGCAGCATGGCATGCCGCAGACCGAGATCTGGGTCTCGCAGGTCGAGCCGAATGTCATGCGCACGATCATTCACGTGCCGCCACACGAAGAGATTACGCCGGTTGAGGATGGGCAGTATCTTGAGCTGGTGGGCGAACGCTACCGCGTGATCTGGACGCCGGGCCATTCGGACGGGCATATCTGCCTCTTCCGCGAGCGCGATGGCGTCTTCCTGGCCGCCGATCACGTGCTGCCGCGCATTACGCCCAATGTGGGCCTCTATTCGCAACATGACCGCGCCAACCCGCTGGGCGATTACCTGGATTCGCTGCGCAAGATAGAGTTGCTGCCCGCCAGTATTGTGTTGCCGGGGCATGGCGAGCCGTTTGCCGACCTGGCCGGGCGCGTACAGGAACTGATTGAGCATCATAGAGAGCGCGAGGAGCAGATTCTGGGCCTGCTGGATGGGCAGCCGAAGCACGCCTACGATGTGGCGTTGCAGCTCTTTGGCCACCGTATGACCAACAACGAGTCGAGGCGCATGGCGGTCGCGGAGACGCTTTCGCACCTCGAACATATGCGTTTGAACGGGATGGTAACCCAACAACGCACGCCGGAGGGGATGATTCTCTACGCGGCAGCGTGAGCGCAAAACCGGTTTCGCGCCGCCTGAGAAGCCAGTTTTCCACCTGTTTGATACCTGTAAACTGGCTTCTCAGGCGGCGCGAGGGCGTACAGGGGCTTGAGAAGCGGTATTGTACACTTGATTTTTCTGGAAGTTGCATGTTATACTCCTAAACGGCAGCGAGGTTGTAGTGCCGCTTCACAGGCCACAAGCAGGTATCTGGGATGCGAGCGGCGTCTGCTGAATGTTGTAAGGAGGAATTGAACCCATGGCTACAGAAGGCGCGACCACGATTGGTCGCCAGGAACTATCCCGGCGCATTGCCCAACAGGCACACATTTCCCAGAAACAGGCCGGCGAGGTGTTGGAGGCAACCCTTGACGCCATTCGCGAAGCACTGAAGAATGGCGACGAAGTACGCCTCGTCGGTTTCGGCTCCTTCAAAGTGCGCAAGAGCGCGGCTCGCAAGGGGGTCAACCCGCGCGACCGCCAGCCCATCGAGGTTCCCGCGAAGGAGCGCGTGCGCTTCACACCCGGCAAAGAACTCGCGGAAGCTGTCGTCAAATCATAGAAGCGGATGCCTGCGCGGTCGCAGGTGTCCGTTTTGTCTGCCGTGTATCGTGTAGAGTTCTCGCTGCCAATCCCCATCACGCAGAGAACCCCAGGCGATTAAGAGGAAGTGGCGGCAGAGGAGATCGCGTGTGATACAAACGCTCTCCTCTGCCGCCACTTCCTCTTGTTGCGCAGGTCGGCCTTCCCCGCCGCAGGCCGACCGCAAGGGATCGGCCCTACTATATACGATACATTCGTGGGGCCTGTGGAGCCGTCGTATAGAGTAGGGCCACCCCCAGAAGCGTTAACTTCAGGCCGCCGCAGGCCACCGGCCAGGGGTGGCCCTACTCTATACGAGGCGGTCGTGCCGCCTGTGGAGGCGCGTCTATAGTAGGGCCACCCCTGGCCGGTGGCCTGCCCGGCGTTGGCACGGGCTGAAGTGAACGCCTCTGGGGCCACCCCTGGCCGGTGGCCTGCTTCGCGCTCGCGCTGACATTCGTTAACGCCTCCGGGGCCACCTCTTGCGCGCGGCCTGCAGCGACAAAGCTCTCTTGTATCACCAGAAAACCAGAAACTCCCCCCTATGCATCTCAGCCTGAATGCAGTACAATATAGTGAGAACTACAGAGGGAAGAAGAATGTAGTCTATATGGAAAGAAAAGGGCCTCCACATACAACGAGGTATGGTAGGACAGGCGAACATTTCCTGAGAGAACGAGGCACAAGAGAGGGGGCCTATGACAATTACAAATACAACAACGTTGGGAGGTTTGACCCGTTCACAACTGCTGGCGATGCACTACCAGATGCTGTTGCTGCGCCGCTTCGAGGAGAAGAGCGCGGAGGAATACACGCGCGGCAAAATTGGCGGCTTCATGCATCTGTACATCGGGCAGGAGGCTGTCGGGGTAGGGAGTATGCAGGCGCTGCGCCGGGAAGATAAGATCGTGTGCAGCTATCGCGAACATGGACACGCGCTGGCAAAGGGCATGGAACCGGGGGCGGTGATGGCAGAGCTGTTCGGCAAGATTACCGGTTGCAGCAAGGGCAAGGGCGGCTCCATGCATATGTGGAGCAACGAACTGGGTGTGCTGGGCGGCAACGGCATTGTGGCCGCGCAGTTGCCCATCGCCGCCGGTGTCGCGCTGGCCTCGCAGTACACGGGCGAACATTACGTCGTCGCCTGTTTCTTCGGCGATGGCGCGGTTGACGAGGGCGCGTTCCACGAGGCGTTGAACCTGGCATCGATCTGGAAGCTGCCGGTGGTCTATATCTGTGAAAACAACCAGTATTCGATGGGCATGTCGGTACAGAAAGCCTGGGCGGTCGATAACTTGCTACCGCGAGCCGCGGCCTATAACATGCCGGGGCAGGTCGTCGACGGCATGGATGTCATCTCCGTCTACGAGGCCGTCAAACCCGCCGTGGAGCGCGCGCGCAGGGGCGAGGGGCCAACGCTGCTGGAAATCAAAACCTATCGCTTCCGCGGACACTCGATGACCGACCCGTCTTACTACCGCACGCGCGAGGAAGAACACGAGTGGCGCACCACCCGCGACCCCATCGGCATCTTCGAGAAAAAACTGCTGGATGCCGGGCTGGCGACGCAGGCGGAATTCGATGAGAACGACGCGAAGGCCACACAGGTGGCGGAAGAGGCGGCGGAATTTGCCGAGAACAGCCCGAACCCCGACCTGGAAGAACTCTACACCGACGTCACGGTCGATGGCTCCGGCGCGCTTTCCTACCGCTATGAGAGGAAATAAGACAGCATGCGAACGATAACCTATCGTGACGCGCTGCGGGAGGCGATCCGCGAAGAGATGCTCCGCGACGAGCGCGTCTTTATCATGGGCGAAGACATCGCCGGTTACGGCGGCACCTATGCCGTCACCAGAGGGTTGTTTGAAGAATTCGGGGAGAAGCGCGTGCGCGACACCCCGCTGGCGGAAGAGGTCATCACCGGCGCGGCCATCGGCGCGGCCCTGGGCGGCCTGCGCCCCATCCTCGAACTGATGACCATTAACTTCAGCTTGCTGGCCAGCGACCAGATTATCAACAGCGCGGCCAAGATGCACTATATGTTCGGCGGGCAGCCGCAGGTGCCGCTGGTCATTCGTATGCCGGGCGGCGGCGGCGCGCAGCGCGGCGCGCAGCATTCGCAGATGCTCGAATCGCTCTACGCCCACATTCCCGGCCTCAAGGTCGTCGCGCCGGCCACGCCTTACGATGTCAAGGGCATGCTCAAATCGGCGGTGCGCGACCCCAACCCGGTTATCTTCATCGAACACGAACTGCTCTACAACATCAAGGGCGAGGTGCCGGACGAGGGCGTCGAATACACTGTGCCGCTCGACCGCGCTGACATCAAGCGCGAGGGCAGCGATATCACCATCATCACCTTCTCGCGCATGCTGCACATCGTTCTGCAGGCGGCGGAAGACCTGGCAAAAGAGGGAATCGAGGCCGAGGTCATCGACCTGCGCAGCATCCGCCCCATTGACATCGACCTGATTACCGATTCGGTCAAGAAGACCAACCGCGTGGTCATCGCCGAAGAGGGCTGGAAATATTACGGCACGGGCCAGGGCCTGGCGGCGCTGATCTACGAACACGCCTTCGACTACATGGACGCGCCCATCCAGCACGTCAACAGCGCCGATGTTCCCATGCCCTACTCGAAGGTGCTGGAACGCGCCGCCCTGCCCGCCAAAAACGACGTGATCGAGGCCGTCAAGTCAATAGTCCCGCAGGCCCTCGTACGCCGTTAAAGTTAAAAATGAAGACCGTCATTATGCCGCAGGTGGGGCGTTCGATGGCAGAGGGAAAGATACTCCGCTGGCTCAAACATGAGGGCGAAACGGTACAGAAAGGCGAATCGCTGGCGGAGATCGAGACCGACAAGGCCAGCATCGAGGTTGATGCGCTCGCGACGGGCGTGCTGTGCAAGATTCTGGCGGCCCAGGGTCAGACGGTTCCCGTTGGCGCGGCCATCGCTCTTATCGGCGCCGCCGACGAGCCATTGCCCGCGTTCGCTATGGAGCAAGAAAGATGAAAACGGTAGAAATGCCCAAGATGGGCGATACGATGGAAGAGGGAAAGATACTCCGCTGGCTCAAACACGAAGGAGATACCGTCAAAAAGGGCGAATCGCTGGCGGAGGTCGAGACCGACAAGGTGAATATTGAAATCGAGGCGTTTGCCAGTGGCGTGCTGCGCAAAATTCTGGTGCAGGAGGGGGAATCGGCCCCCATCGGCGCGCAGATCGCCCTCATCGGCTCCCCCGACGAGCCGCTGCCGACAGGCGCAAGCGACGAGGACGCGGCAACGGCCACCAGAGAGGCCCCGACGGCCAGCAGCGTCCCTGCACCCGCTCGTGGCAGCACGACAGGCCGACCGGAGCCGACAGCGCCGACGGCGACAGCAGCGTCGGCGCTGTCGGCTCCCGCGCCCGCCGGTGGTCATGGGCGTATCTTCATCTCACCTATTGCACGGCGGCTGGCGGAAGAACACCAGTTGGATTACGCGCAGATACGCGGCACCGGCCCCAACGGGCGCATCATCAAGATGGATGTCGAGGCTGCTCTGGCGCAACAGGCCGCTGCCCCCGCTCCGGCCATGCCAGCCGCGCCAGCGTTTGAGCCGGTTCCCGCCGCGATTGAAGGCGAAGAGGTAGTGGAGATTCCGCTGACCTCGATGCGGCGCACGATTGCGAAGCGGCTGAGCCAGAGCATGCAGACGGCCCCGCACTTCTACGTGACCAGCGTCATCGATACCGGCAAGCTGGCCGAGTTGCGCAGGCAGATCAACGAGTATGCCGCCAGCGAACCGCAGCCGGTCAAGGTCAGCTTCAACGACCTGATTATCAAGGCCGTCGCGCGCGCGCTGGTGCGCATGCCGCAGGTTAACGTCTCTTTCGCCGAAGATCGGCTGATCCAGAAAAAACAGGTCAATGTTGGCATGGCGGTGGCGCTGGAAACAGGCCTGATCGTTCCCGTCATCAAGCACGCCGATCAGCGCAGCGTCCTCGACATTGCTCGCGAGGCGCGGCGACTGGCCGAGGCGGCGCGTTCGGGCAAGCTCAAGCCCGATGACCTGAGCGGCGGCACCTTCACCGTCAGCAATCTGGGCATGTACGACGTGGAGAGCTTCACCGCCGTCATTAACCCGCCCGAATCGGCCATCCTGGCGGTCGGCTCGATCACTCCCACGCCGGTCGTGGAAAACGGGCAGGTGGTGGTGCGCGACCGCATGAAGGTCACGCTCTCCAGCGACCACCGCGCCATCGACGGCGCCATCGCGGCCCGCTTCCTGCAAGAAGTCAAACGCCTGCTGGAAGAACCGTTCGGCCTGCTGCTGTAATGTCATTCTGAGGGCAGCGAAGCATCTCAGATAGCTATCCTGAGATGCTTCGCTGCCCTCAGAATGACATGCTATGAAAACGTAGCTCCGACGTGTCATGCGGAGCGGCAATGAGCCGTTAGCCCTGAGCGCAGCGAAGCATGACACGTCCATAATGGTTTATAATGACATGCGGGAAGGCATTTTGCAGAGTATATGAGATGCATTCTGGAGAAGTGTTTATGACGACGTACACTATCAACGGCGTCACGCTAGCCTTGCTGCAAGGCGACATTACCAGAGTCGAGGCCGACGCCATCGTCAACGCGGCCAATTCCGCCCTTGCCGGTGGGGGCGGCGTCGATGGGGCCATCCACCGCGCAGGGGGGCCGAGCATCATGGAAGAGTGTCGCAAGATCGGTCGCTGTCCAACGGGCAGCGCCGTCGCGACCGGGGCCGGTCGCTTGAAGGCAAAGTACGTCTTCCATGCCGTCGGCCCCATCTACAACGGCACAGCAGAAGATGCGCGTCTGCTCGCCAGCGCCTATCAGGCATGCTTGAACCTGGCCGAGCAGAAGCAGATCGAGAGCATTGCCTTCCCCTCGCTCAGCACCGGCGTCTACGGCTATCCGCTGGATGAGGCTGCTCCCATCGCCCTCAAAACGGTCATCGACCACATCCGGCAGCCGACCAGCCTCAAACAGATCACCTTCGTCCTCTTCGGCGACCGCGCCTACAACGCTTTTGAGCAGGCGCTAAAGAAACTTATAGGAGAGTAGGTGACATTCCTGCCGGGCAGCAGCCCTGCCACGTCACAGGCCGCCACAGGCCACACGCACAGGCCACCCACGCACAGGCCACACGTCACGCACAGGCCGCCACAGGCCACACGCACAGGCCACACGTCACGCCCGGCAGGCCACCGGCAAGGGGTGGCCCTACTATATACGCCCATCCCACTACGCTGTGGGCGAACTGGCGCGCCGTCTATAGTAGGGCCACCCCTTGCCGGTGGCCTGCCCGACGCGGCATCGGTGGCCTGCGTCGCGCTCGCACCGGCTTCCGGTAACGCTTCTGAGGGTGGCCCTACTCTACACGATGCGTTCGTGCCGCCTGTGGAGTCGCGTCTATAGTAGGGCCACCCCTGGCGGGTGGCCTGTGGCGGCCTGTGGGTGTGTGGCCTGTGGTGGCCTGTGCGTGTGGGTGGCCTGTGCGTGTGTGGCCTGTGGCGGCCTGTGCGTGTGGCCTGTGCGTGTGGCCTGTGCGTGTGTGGCCTGTGCGTGTGGCCACTGGTCTGCCATGTGGCCACTGGCCTGCGGCTGCTATTATTCTTCCCGTAAGGCTTTTCTGAGTTCCCTCACAAAACCGATAATGCCTTCGGTCCAGGTCATACGCGGTTCCTGAGGCTGTTGCTGGTGGGGCTGTGAGCGACTGGCGTCGTAGGCGGCGCGGCTGGCGGGGTCGCTGAGGATGGTGTAGGCTTCGTTGAGGCGTTTGATGCGCTGGTCGCTGGTGGGAAGTTGCTTGTTGAGATCGGGGTGATACTGGCGCGCAAGGCGGCGGTAGGCGCGACGAATTTCAGCGGCGCTGGCAGTGGGTGGCACTTCGAGTATGGCGTAGTAGTCGTTCATGCTGATACTATTCCCCGATGTTCTCTATTGTTCCTGTTTATTTCTCTTTGTGGATACGTCCGGGCAAAGTAAAGAGATCAACTGCCGGTGCTGCCGAAGCCGCCGCGCCCCTTGCCCACTTCATCTACCTCGTGCCAGGTCACGCGCATAATCGGCACAAAGATGCCCTGGGCGATGCGCTCGCCGCGACGGACGAGCGTGGCCTCGTCGCGGAAGTTGTAGACCTGCGCCTTCAATTCGTCGCCCTCGCCGCAGTAATCCTGGTCGATAATGCCGACGCCGTGCGGGATGAGCAGGCCTTTGCGGCGCGGCGTGCTGCTGCGCAACGTGACCAGAAGCAAATAGCCGGGAGGCGTCTGCACAATCACGTTACCGGGAATGAAGCCAATCGTGCGCGGCGCAATCTCCGTATCTTCGCGGCACACCAGATCAAAACCAACCGAGCCTGCCGTTGCATAGGTGGGCAGCGGCAGGCTGCTATCGATGCGTTTGATCGTGACTTGCAAATGTTGCGCAGGCGTATCCATATCTGATATTTTATGAGGGAAGCGAACTCTACGTCAAGAAGGGAATTGTAAAGCGTGTTAGTGTCGGCAAAGATACCCCGCATATGAATGCCCTGCTGCCCACCCTGCTCGACGGGCTGCAACAGATCGGCTATCCCGTGCTGTGGGTGACCGTGTTTGTGGCTGCCGTCGGCTTGCCGCTGCCAACGGTACTGCTGCTACTGGCGGCGGGCGCATTCGCCTCGACGGGAGACTTCAATCTGACGCTACTCCTGCTGCTCGCCCTCAGCGCCTCTGTGGGGGGAGACAATGTGGGCTACTGGATCGGGCGGCTATGGGGAACAAAGGCGCTGAACTGGCTCGAACGGCCACGCCGCCGCCCGTTGATCTCCCCGCAGGTCGTGGCGCGCTCGCGCAGAGAATTTGAGGAACATGGGGGCTGGGCCGTCTTCCTGAGCCGCTTCCTCATCTCCGCCCTCGGCGGCGTCATCAACCTGCTGGCCGGGGCTGACCCCTATCCCTACCGGCGCTTCCTTATCCTCGATGCGGTGGGAGAGGCGCTGGGCGTGGGCATCCCGCTCGCCCTCGGCTACCTCTCTGGCGCCAGCTGGGAGGCGGTGGGCAGCCTGCTCGGCGCGCTTTCCGGCCTCATCCTTGCCCTGCTGCTGGTGATTGTCCTCAGCGTCTATCTCTTCACAACGCTGCGCCGCGCACAGGCTGAACGGGCGAGGACGCGGGAAACACAGGAAGCGCCCGTCATGGTGACACCGCAGATACAACCCCGCAAACATCCTTCCGGTAATTTGCCACTTTGAGGGGGGTTCAAACGTAGTAAAAATAAGCAAATTCCGGGAAAGCGGAAAAAAAAAGGGCTGTTAGGACTGGAAGGAACGGCTTCTTTAGGGTATAATTGAAGTGGTGAGGGAATTTTTCCCGACTGAGCTTTGTTTCTACGAGTAGAGACACAGGGTTCGCGTCTACAACTTCCTCCCAATCAGCATGCGGAGCGGAAGTTCCGAAATAGAGAAACGGACGGGCAAACGAACAAAAGGCTGCTTTCCCTGGTCTGAGTGCAGAATAGACCGACACTGGTGTATCTTGCTGTTTAAGGTACCGCTTACTCATGGAGGGCGCAGAATGATCGAAACCGAGCGTGCCATGACGGAAACAACGCTTAGCCTGGAAAAGACCGCAACAACTTCCGATTCTGTCGGGGAGAGGTCGTTCGATTTGATCGATGACCTGTTCGCGCAGGATCTTGATGATAGCCTTGAGGATGATGTGGAGGAACCTGGGAAAGAATTTCAGGAGTTGGAAGACGACCTCAACGGTCTGGAGCCGACTCCCATTGAGTTGGAAGAAATGTCTGATATGCATGATGAACTAACTCAGCTACCAGGCTCACCCGATTTAGACACTGCCTCTATTCTCACCCTTCCTGCAATGGCAGTCGACGATGAGCATGGCCGCCACCCGCGCCGTGCGCATGTCCGCCGCCGCCGCTCTGAAGACGACGAGAATACAGTCAGTCCCGGTGACGCCGGTGAGTCCGACGCCGTGATGACCTATCTACGCGAAATTGGCCGCGTCCCCATGATTACGCACGAACGCGAAATCGAGCTGGCCCAGCGCATCGAGATGGGTGATCGTGAGGCGATGAAGCAATTCATTCTTGCTAACCTCCGTCTTGTAGTCAGTATTGCCAAACGCTATGTCGGTCGCGGGCTGACGCTGCTCGACCTGATTCAGGAGGGCAACATCGGGCTGATCCGTGCCGTCCAACGCTATGACTGGCGGCGTGGCCATCGTTTCTCCACCCACGCTACCTGGTGGATTCGCCAGGCCATCAGCCGGGCCGTAGCCGATAAAGGGCGCACTATTCGCCTGCCTGTCTACGTCAACACCGCCCTGAACCGCATCCGCCGCGAGCGCCAGCGCCTGCTACAGGAACTGGGACGCGAACCAACAGAGGAGGAGCTGGCCGAAGCCACCGGCCTTGATCCCATCCGCATGCTGGAACTGCAGGCTGCGCCGGGCGCACCCGTCTCCCTGGAATTGCCCGTCGGCGAGGACGAAGAGCAGGAACTGGGCGACGTGCTGGCCGACACCGATTCCGCTTCCCCGGAAGACCTCGCCACTACCCAGACGCTGAAAGATGAAGTGCAGCGCGTACTTGAATCCGTATTGACTCCCCGCGAGCGACTGGTCCTCCAGCTGCGTTTTGGCCTTGGCAACGGCCAGGCCCATCCGCTGGAACAGGTGGGGCGCGAGCTGGGCATCACCCGCGAGCGCGTGCGCCAGATTGAAGCTGGCGCTCTCGCCAAGCTACGCCAGCCTCCCGTGCTGGAACGCTTGAAGGGATAATTTCCAGAAAAGCCATTCGTGGTAGACCGCGAATGGCTTTTCTGTCGCTCCAATATCCCGTAAATCCTGCGTTTATTTTTTGCGGCGCTTACCCAGGTCGCGCTCGATCTGCAATACGTCTTTGATGCGTTCCAGGCGCGTGAAAAGGCGCTGCAACTGCTCGATACTCTCCACCTCCAGCGTGGCGCTGATGAAGGCGATCTCCTGACCCCCGCTCACGCTTGAACTGACCGAGGACATGTTCACGCCCGCATCCGAGACGACGGTGGCGATGTCGCGAATCAGCCCGGCGCGGTCGCGGGCGGTAATAATCACGGGGGCGCGATAGCGTTGCTGGCTCATACCCGCCCAGCTCACGTTGATCAGGCGCTCGCGGTCACGCTCGCGATAGCGGCTGATATTGCGACAGTCGGCGCGGTGGATGATCGCTCCTTTGCCGCGACTGATGTAGCCGATGATCTCATCGCCGGGCAGGGGGCAGCAGCAGTTCGCCAGGCTGGTGAGCAAGCCGCTTACGCCTGCCACTTCCAGACGAGCCGAGGTAGTGGCTTTGCCGGTCGTGGTCGCGGGCAGAGGCACGGCTTCCGGCTCCTCCGGCTGGGCCGGCTTACCCTCGCGCAGTTCGCGCAATTGCTGCCAGCGTTCATTGAGTTTAACGGCTACCGCATGCGGGCGAATTTCGGCGGCGCCGATAGCGGCCAGCAAATCCTCGAACGAGGCGTGCTTAAACTCGTTAGCCAGCCAGTTTTGCAGATCCTCGGTCAGAACCTCGACGCCGCGCAGTCCCTGCAACTTGATATCGCGGTCAAGCCGCTCGCGCCCGATCTGGATGTTGATGTCGCGTTCGTAGGTCTTCAGATAGCGGCGAATCTTGCTGCGCGCGGCGGCAGTACGGGCGAACGAGAGCCAGTCGCGAGTCGGGTGGGCCGTGCGGTTGGTGACAATCTCAATGATCTCGCCGCTCTTCAGTTCGTAATCCAGCGGCACCATGCGCGTCACCAGCCTGTCGCCGCTCTCGCTGATGATACGCGCCCCGGCGCACTTATCGCCCAGCTTGGAATGGATGCGATAGGCAAAATCGAGCGGTGTAGAACCGACGGGCAGGTCTTTCACCTCGCCCTTCGGGGTGAAGACGAAAATCTGCTCCTGAAAGATATCGCCCTTAACAGCCTCGACAAATTCGGCATCGCTGGCCGTAGAGCGCAGGTCGCGCTGCCAGTCGGCCAGCTGGCGCAGCCACATCAGCAACTCCCTGGCCGAGGCTCTGGCCGAGTCGCCAACGTCCTTATAATGCCAGTGCATCGCCACGCCATATTCGGCCATCTCGTGCATGGCAAAGGTGCGAATCTGGATTTCGACCAGCTGGTCATCCAGGCAGAATACCGTCGTGTGCAGCGCCTGGTAGCCGTTGGGCTTGGGATTGGCGATGAAATCCTTGATACGCCCCTCTTTGGGCTTCCAGAGGCTATGTACGTGTCCCAGCGCGAGGTAGCAATCGGGCGTCGATTCGACCAGGATGCGGAAGGCGATCAGGTCGTGAATCTGGGCAAGGTCGACGGTCGATTTCAGGTCTTCTACCTCCAGGCTCTCAACATCGCCCGCGTTGCGCACCAGCTTTTTGTAGAAGCTGTAAAGGTGCTTGACGCGGCCCGATACCTCGGCCCTCAGGCCCAGGCGCGCCATCTCATTACGCAGGATGGTGCAGACACGATCAACGTAGGAACGCCACTGCTTGCTTTCGCTCTCCACCAGGTTGCGCACCCAGCGATACTTCTCCGGCTCCAGAATTTCAAAGGCCAGGTCCTCCAGTTCGCTTTCCATGCGCGACATGCCCAGCCGCCCGGCGAGGGGGGCATAAATCTCGCGCGTCTCGGTGGCAAGCATGGCGGGATCATCGGTCGAATCGGCGGGCAGCGTCTTGCGCAGCTTCGCGCTCATCGCCGCCAGGTCGTCGACCTCCGCGCTATGCGGCTCACCTTGCTGCGAGGCAGCGATGGTGTCGCGGCAGACGCGCATGGCGTGCAGGCGGTAGGCGAGTTTGAGCAGCACCACGCGGGGGTCTTCCGAGATGGCAAAGAACATCTTGCGCACCGTCTCGGCCTGCTGGTGGCGCATGGCCTCGCGCACGCGCCGCTTCTTGCTCTCGCCCTCGGCCTCCGCCTCACCGCTGGCCTGAGCCGCGCTCTGCTTGCGCCGCTCAAGGATATTCAGGCGCAGCATGCTGCTGACGACGCGGGCTTCGGCGGCTCCCAGCGCCGTTTCCACCTGCTCCACCGTCATGCGACCGGCGTCCACCGCCTCAAAAATCAGGCCAGCGGAGACGCCAACGGCATCGATATGCATCTGCGCCAGGATGGTTCCCACCGCCAGCGCGTGTTCAAGCGGCGAAAGGAGCCGCAGGTAGGGTAGCGAGGCCTCCCGGTGTTCCTGCACGCCCCGAAACGTCTCACGGGCCAGCTTGAGCGCCCTGGCCACCTGCTCTACCTCGCGCTCGCCCATATATTGCCTCACTGTTGCCAGCAAGAGCCGGGCGACCTCGTCCACATCATAGATGTTCGCGGGTATCGCCTGTTGTCCTCCATATAAATCTATCATCAGCATAGGCAATCTATTTATCTAAATGTCTCGTAGTATGCAAACAAGAGTTAGAGCGGAACCGGGCGCTGATGCCTGATTCCGCTCTCAAGTTCTCTCTGAAGATCGTTGCGCCCTCCTACACCAGGCCCTTTGCACGTGACCTTTTCGGATTTGACAGGATACCTCCCCACAGGGGAAGCGGCAGGAACCAGACTTTTTCCCGACCGCCCGTTCGGGATTGAAACTACACGCTCCGTTTTACATCCGTTACATTGCGGATGAGCCGCAGCCGTTTGAAAATGAGTTCCATCTGGTCCACGGTCTCTATCTCCAGTGTAGCAGTAATCACCGCTTTCTGCAAGGAAGCGTTCGTCGTTGAAGAGACTGCCGTCATGTTGATGCCGGCGTCGGCGACAACGGCGGCCACATCACGCAGCAGCCCGGCCCGGTCGCGAGCGGTGATCTGAACAGGGGCGAGATACGTCTGCGGCTCGATCTGCAGCCAGTTGACCTCGACCAGAGACCGCCCCTGCTCGCGATAGCGGCGAATCATGCGGCATTCAGCGCGATGGACGAACATGCCGCGATTGGGGTGCAGATAGCCGACGATGGCATCGCCCGGTAGCGGGCAGCAGCAGCGAGCCAGCTTCACCACGCCATGCTTATAATGCAGCACACTTTCCGCCTGCGCAGGCAGCGCCTTCAGTTCGCTTGTGCCATTGCGCCGCGCCTTCTCCTCTTCTCGCCCGCGCAGGATGGGCAGCAGCTTCTCCACCAGCGCCTCTACCGCCAGATCTTCGCGCCCCAGCGCCACGTAGACATCCTCAATCGTCGGGTATTTCTTTGAGGTGAAGAAGAGGAAATCTTTCTCCTCCACCGCCTGCAAACCCGGCGCGCCCGCCGCTTTGAGCGCGATATCCAGCCGCTCCTGCCCCAGTTGCATATTGATTTCCCGCTCGTAGGTCTTCAGGTAGCGGCGAATCTTGCTGCGCGCGGCAGCAGTGCGGGCAAACGAGAGCCAGTCGCGGGTCGGATGCACCGAGCGATTGGTGACGATATCGACGATCTCGCCGCCCTTGAGTTCGTAATCCAGCGGGACGAGCCGCGTTACCAGTCGCCCCGTATCGGCCAGGTTGGTGATGATGCGCGCTCCCGCGCAGTGGTCGCCGATGTCGGTATGGATACGATAGGCCATATCCAGCGGCGTCGAGCCGCGCGGCAGGTCTTTGACCTCACCCTTTGGCGTAAAAACGAAAATCTGCTCCTGAAAGATATCGCCTTTGACCGCCTCGACAAACTCGTCGGCGCTCTGCGGCAGTTCGCGCTGCCAGTCACGCAACTGTTCGATCCAGGCCGCCATCTCTCGATAGGAGAGCCGGGAGCCGCCGCGCTCCTTGAGATACCAGTAGCTGGCGACGCCGTAATCTGCCGTGCGCTGCATATCGTGCGTGCGAATCTGAATCTCCGCCAGACGGTTGTCTAAGCAAAAGACGGTTGTGTGCAGTGATTGATAACCATTCAGCTTGGGAGTAGCAATAAAGTCCTTGATACGGCCATCTTTGGGACGCCAGAGGGCGTGGATATGCCCCAGCGCCAGGTAGCAATCGTGTTCGGAGTCAACCAGAATGCGGAAGGAGACGAGATCATGCACCTGGCTCAGCTCGCCGCCATTCTGTTGCAGCTTGCGATTAATGCTGGCGAGATGCTTTTGCCAGGGGTGAACTTCGGCATGAATGCCGGCGCGCTCCATCTCCTCGCTCAATGTACGACAGACCTCATCGATGTAGGGTTGGCGGCGGCGCAGTTCTTCATCGACTTCGCGCGCCAGGCGGGTATATTTTTCCGGCTCCAGGTAGCTGAAGGCCAGGTCTTCCAGTTCGGCGTGTACCAGCGCCATGCCGAGTCGCCGGGCGAGAGGAGCATAGATTTCGCTGGTCTCGCGGGCCGTGTTTTGCTGCTGCACCGGGTTCATCACGCTGAGCGTGCGCATATTATGCAGCCGATCCGCCAGTTTGAGGACGACGACGCGCGGGTCCTCAGCCATTGCCAGCATCATCTTGCGTACCGTCTCGGTGCGCTGGCGGCGTTTCATTTCGGGCGTGCGCGCGGGGACAGGGCCGCTCTCTTCCGGTTGCGCGCCGCCATTGCTGGCACCGGCCTGAGCGTGTGCCGCGCGCGGCGAGCGTGCGCTTTCCGTCCCGGCGAGCGCGTCGAATTTGGTCACGCCATCCACGATACTGGCGATGGCGGGGTTAAATTGCGCGCGCAGGTCATCCAGCGTGTAGTCCGTGTCCTCAACCACGTCGTGCAGTAAGGCGGCAGCGATCCCGTCGGCATCGATGCGCATATCGGCCAGCAACAGGGCAACTTCGAGCGGGTGCAGGATGTAGGGTTCGCCCGAACGGCGCAAAACGCCCCGGTGCGCCCGATTCGCCAGTTCAAAAGCACGCTGAATAAGCTCCATATCCGCAGGGGCCAGATACTGGCTCGTCTCTCGCAGAAGATGCTCCAGTTCCTGCTGAACCTCCGGCGCTATAGGAGCCTGCGCGCCCGTTGCCTGGACACCCTCAGCGGCAATCTGTTGCCCATCATTCACTGTCATCACGGCTGACCCCGCAATCGTTCTCTCCTTTACAACGTCCCGTTACTTACAAAGACGAAGAGAACGCACAAAAGAAAAAAAGAACAGCCCTGGGAATACATCCCTCACCAGTAAGAACAAACCAACGCCTCAGTTTGTTCCAACCAGTGGGACACTACTTCCTGTGTAGTAACAATATGCAAAACATTGGGAAATGCATACAGCGCAAATGTCTGATACATGTATTATAAAGAAGAACGTCCAACTGTCAAGCAATGTGAACAATTCTGGCGCCAGCATGTGCATTTTATCCTGTGAGACGTCGGGGTTAGTAGGGGCGAAGCTCGCCTCCGCCCAGGCCCACCCTGCCCTGGCTTGCTCCGTCCTGGCTCCTGCTTTGTGATTCTCGCAACATACTCCATACACGCAAGCTGGTACCCGGCGCGCAACCCTCGCTCATCACCTGGAAGCCGCGTTTCTGGTAGAAGGGCAGGTTGCGTTCGTTCATGGTTTCAAGGTAGCAGGGGAGATGGTCAGCGTCGGCGCGGGCAAGGATGGGCTGGATGAGCAGGCCGCCGAGACCGTGACCCTGAAAGGGCGGATCGACGCCGAGGCCCCAGAGGTACCAGTGCGGCCCCGGCGCGTATTGTTTGTGCAGGCGCGCGGTATAGCTCTCGACGAGGCTGTAGCGGCGCAGGGCAGCCGGGCCGAAGGCGAGCGGCGCGCCGTGGATGGCCACGCGCAGCATCCGCCCTGCCGTCGGGGTCGTATTGCCGGGCGGGAGCCAGCAGGCCGCGCCTGCCAGGTTCGTCGTCGTGTAGCCCACGCCGTAGCGCAGCGTGTAGCGCACAAACAGGCGAAAGCTGGAGAGGAGCAGAGCGGCGCGCCGGGCCTCGTCGGGCAGCAGATATTGCCAGAGCGGGTCGGTGTGAAAGGCTCGCGCCATCACTTCTGCCGCCTGCCTGAGATGTGCGCGTTCGAGCGGAATTATTTCGCCTGCTGGATTTGCCGCGCCCATATCCCGTTACTCCAGCAAGTGTGCGGCTCGTTCGAGGTCTTCCAGATTTTCGGTGTGTTCGTAGCGGCGCTGGTAGAGGCGACCAAGCCCCTTCATCAGTTCGGCCCGCTCGGGCGCGTTAGCTTCCTCTTTGATCTCGCCCAGCGCCCGCTCCAGCAGCGAGATAGCTCGCTCAAGATCGGCCAGCGTGTTGTGGTGCTGGTAGCGCGTGGCAAGGCCGCTGGCGAGATTGTTCAGGCTGTAGAGCAGCATGGGAGAACCGGGCGCGGCCAGCTCGACGGCCTGTTCCAGCAGGTGGATGAGTCGTTCGAGATCGGCCTCGCAGCCTCCATGCTTGTAGCGCAGGTTGAGCGCGTGGGACAGGTAGTTCAGGTAGCAGAGAAAATCGGTCGACTCGATGGGGGTGGTATCAAGAAACTGCTCCCAGGTGCGAATGGCGGCGTCCAGGTCTTCCAGCTTCTCGCTGCTGGCGAAGCGCACCAGCATCCCTTCGTGCAAAAGCGTCATACAGGCGAGCCTGTTGGGATAACCGGGGGGAGCGCACTTCACAAATTGCTGCAACGCTCCGATGGCGCGCTGCAGGGCCATTTCGTCCCCGGACATATCGAAGCGTTTGCGCAACCCTTCATATAAACTGATCAGGGCGGGCAGGTAGTCGGGGCTTTGCTCTGGCAGCATATCCACCAGTGTCTGCCAGGCGGCGATACTCTCGGCCAGATCGCTGGCATCCTGCGACTCCTCGAAGCGCATAGTCAGCCCTCTGGCGAGGTCGCGCAGGTAGTCCGGCCTGAAAAGCGGGCTTTCCTCGACCGTCTCGCGTATCTCCTGACCGGCGCGAATGGCCCGGTTCAGGTCTTCAATGTTGTGTGTCACCCTGAAACGCTCGATCAGCGCCGATGAGAGGTAGTGCAGGTACATGGGCAGTTCGAGGTCGTCCAGCGGCGTGTGTTCTACCAGCTGGCCGTAGAGCAGGATGGCGCGATTCTGGTCGGCCAGGTCTTTTGTATGCAGGTAGCGCAAGCGCAGCATGGCCGCCAGGTTGTTCAACGTGTGCAGCCGGTACTGCGAATCCACGCTGGTGAGCTTCAACGCCTGCTCTAAAAACCCGATGGCGGAATCAAGGAAGGTAAGATCGTGCGTATTCGCGTATTGCTGACTGATGGCAATGCTGAGAACATTCAACAGTTTCGGCAGTTCGGGCGCATCCGGCGGGGAGAGGCGTACCGCCTTCCGCCAGGCTGCCACAGCGCGGTCAACATTCCTGGACTGCTTGTCTTGCTGGTACAGGTTGAAAAAGCAGAAACCTGCCGCCCGGTTGGCTTCGAGCAGCACGGGCCGGAACTCTTCTGTTAGCTCGTGCGTCTCCAGATACCGTTCCCAGCGGGCCAGCAGGAACCGCCAGCATATCGCCATCTCTTCTGTCGCCGTCTCTTGAGAAGAAGCTATCGCCAGAGCCGCCTGTGTTTCCTCGTAGAGCAACTCTGCTTCCGGCATCTCCGGTCGCGGCTCCCGCTCCTCATCAAACGCTTTTTCCTTTGTAACATCCGACTCTTCGCTCATTGGGCGCTCTCCCGGTCTCTTTTTCGAACAGGTGTATGAAAGTTTTTTAACACGGCTATTATAGATGATGGGTGCGGAGAACGCAAGGCAGATAGCCCAAAAGCCGGAAAGCTACTCAGCTTTTGTTCCGACGTGTACGGCGACAATGCCACCCAGCAGGCGGTGAAAATGCACATCGCGCCATCCAGCCTCTTCCATGATGGCCTGGAGCGCGGGCGCGTCCGGGAAAGAGGTAAGGGAATGGGGCAGGTAGTGATATTCCTCGAAGGCCTTGCCAAGAATGCTGCCGAAGAGCGGGGCCAGCCGGTAGAAGTACAGGTGGAAGAGCGCGCCCAGTATTTTGCCCGGCGGGTGGCTAACTTCCAGGCAGACGACACGCCCGCCTGCGCGCACCACACGCAGCATCTCGCGAAAGCCCTGCCGAATATCGGCCAGGTTGCGCACAGTGAAAGCGGAGCAGCAGCCATCGACGCTGTTATCGGGCAGGTCGATCTGCTCGGCGTCGCCCACGCGCAGTTCGACGCGCTCTTGCAGGCCCAGCCGCGCCAGTTTGCGCCGTCCCACCTCAAGCATCTCCGGCGTAATATCCATGCCGATCATGCGCACGCCCGGCGGCGAATTGCGAATGACGGCGATGGAGAGATCAGCCGTTCCTGCCCCCAGATCAAGTCCGGTCTGCCCCTCGTGCAGCGCCAGGCAGCGGGCGGCAAAGGCCCGCCAGCGGCCATCCAGCCCGAAGCTCATCAGGTGGTTCATGGGATCATAGATATGCGCAATGCGCCCGAAGAGACGCTGCACATACGGGCGCTTGCCGCCGCTCTCACGAAATTTTTCCTCTAAGAATTGTTCGCTTTTTGCCATAGTTCCTCAAAATCGTGCGATGAGAATGCCCAGGGCCAGCATGACGGCAAATTGCAGGTGCAGCATCGAGGTGCGCTTGATGCCGATGGCGAAGACTTTGCGCTCGCTCGCGGCCAGCACGGCGCGCACGTTGCTGAAGGCCAGGGGGAAGGTGACCCAGACCAGCAGGCTCCAGAGCGGCAGCAGGCCGAGAAGGGCAAAAATGGTGACGGCAACGTAGCTGCCGAAGAGCAGGCAGGCGTGGTAGTAGACGCCGAACGTCTGCCCGAAACGCACCGGCAGCGTGCGCTTCTGCACCGCCAGATCATCCTGGTAATCGCGCACGTTGTTCATATTCAGGATGGCCGTGACCAGAAAGCCGACGGGAATGCTGGCGACAAAAGCCAGCCAGGACCAGCGCGGAATCTGTACGTAGTACGCGCCCCAGACCTCAAGAAAGCCCATTGCGATATACACCAGAATGTCGCCGAGGCCGCGCGTGGCGAACTTGAAGGGCTTCGCGCTGTAGAAGTAGCCAATCAGCAGGGCAGCCGCGCCAAAGAGCAGTACGGCAGGCCCGACCAGCCAAGCCAGCAGCAGACCGAGCATGGCAGCCAGCGCAAAGCAGGCAATGCCGCCGCCCAGCACCTGCCCGCCGCTCATCTCATGCCTGAAAATCACCGTCATCGACCCCAGCGACCCCTCGTGATCCAGCCCGTAGCGCCAGTCAAAATACTCGTTAAAGTAATTGACCCCGATTTGCAGCAGCAGCCCGGAGCAGAGGGCCAGCGCAAAGTTCAGCGGGCGAAACACCCCCTGATAAACTGCCAGCGCCGTTCCCACCAGCAGCGGGCTAACGGTGGCCGTCAGCGAAAATGGCCGCGCCACCTTGAACCAGACCTTCCATGAAGGCCGAATCTTGCCGGTATATGCCTGTGTCTCGCTCATAGATGTTCCCTGATAGCATATCGTTCTCAATATTCATTACTATTAAGCATAATGCAGGATGAGGCAAAACGTCAAAGGCTTACGCTCCTTTGATCGAGAGAAAACGCTACACGAAAAAACACCGGAGCAGGCGTATAGCTTACAGCCAACCGATTTGAGGCTGTTGGCGAAGCACCAAAAGAGAGGTTTCACCATGAAGTTTGAGGGCGAACACAACATCGCGTACCTGGAAGGGCGCGTCAGAGAACTGGGCAAACTGCTGGAAACGATGAGTGATACTGGCGATCTGGAAGAATTGATCATTCTGATGCGCCGACCTGGGTGGACAACGCCAGCCGAGTACCTGCTGGTGAGCGCAACGGTCGATGCGATGCAGCAGCAGATGGAGACGCTGGCCGCTCTGAGGCAGACCCTTCTCAACGCCAGTCGCGCCATCGCGCAGGCGGATGAACTGAATCCGCAACCGCTCCCTCCCGGCGAGGTATCGGCGTAAGTCTGTTCGCGTATGCAAATGATAGAAGGCTCCGCTCGATGAGCGCGAGCGGGGCCTTCTTGACGCCCAATCCCCTCCAATCGTATTCTCCTATAGAATTATATTATGGTGATGAACACTTTGCGGAGATAGCGGTGGCAAGAACTAAGCAAGAACAGCAGGCAGAGATAAAACAAACACCGCCGGGGATGGAGCCGGGATTGGTGTGGACGCTGGCGGTGGGCTGCGCCCTCTCGTCGGCCACTTCCTCTGGGGCCTGGTCATCGGCGTCATCCTGCTCGACCTCGGCACGCAGGGAACGCACATCTCCAACCAGGCGCGCATCTACAGCCTGAACCCGGCGGCGCGCAGTCGTCTCAACACCGTCTACATGGTCACGTACTTCATCGGCGGCTCCCTCGGCTCCATCCCTGGCGCCTATGCCTGGATCCTTGCTCAATGGAACGGCGTCTGCGCGGTCGGCGCATTTCTGTTGCTGCTCGCACTGACTATTTATGGGGCGGGAAGCCGACAAAAGATTCGGCTGTAGAAGTATACAGCTCTGATTGCAGGCACCCATTGCCCATCACAACCCTTTGTATTCCTCTCGTTACCATGATCCAATTCAGCTCATACAGGCGGGACGTGGGTCATTCTGCATACATCTCCGCAATCGAGCGCGCCGCCTCGGCCACCGCTTCCCGTACAGTATCGGGGCCAAGCACAGTCGCGCCGGTTCCCAGGGCGAGGACGTAGGAGGTGGCGGCTTCGAGGGAGTCGATGGTGACCTGGGCGATGAGGGTGCCGTCGGGTTGCTCTTGCAGGATGGTGATGTCGCCGGAGAGGCCGGGGCGGGCGGCGGGCTGCACGCGCAGGGTGAGTGTGAAGGGGTGCGCCTGCTCTTCGAGGTGCTGGCGCGCCTCTTGCCAGTAGGCGCGCAGGTCGAAATCGGGCTGGATGGCGGCCCTGTCGGGGAGAACTTTCAGGTCTTCAATGTAGCCGACGCGGAAGGCGCAGAAGCTGCGGCAGTTGTGGCAGTAGGCGACGAGGTACCAGATGCCGGTGCGCACGCGGCGGCGCGAGAGGCCCCGGTAGACGAGGCCGTAGGGATCGATGCGCAGCCACTGCACGCCGGGAAGATCATCGGCGGGATAAAGGATTTCCAGCCGGTTTTCGCCCAGCACGGCCAGGCGAATGCTTTCCAGAAAGACGGCAGAGACGGGCGCGCTGCGGCCATGCGCGTACCAGGCCGTCGTGTCGAAGAGAATGCGCTGGCGTGCAGCCTTCACATCGACGCGGTATTGCTGTGGCAGCGCGGCTTCCAGTTTGAGCAGGGCGCGCTGCAGGCCATCGTCGTCGGCGAAAAGGCTGTAGTTGCCCGCCATATCCGCGCTCAACACGAGCGAGACGGCCTCTTCGGGCGTGAAGATGGTCGACTCGAAGTGGTAGTCGTCGGGCAGGTAGTAGCCGCCGCCGGGACCGTAATCCATCGAGATCGGGATGTGCGCCAGTGAAAGCGTGTCGATGTCGCGGTAGATGGTGCGCGTCGAAACTCCCAGGATGTCCGCGAGGTGCCGGGCCGTCATTTTCCCTCGGGCTTGCAGCAGCAGCGTGATTGCCAACAATCGCTCTGTCTTCTCCATGATTTTCATTTTAACACAAAAAAACGTCAAAAGAGTGACAGACATCTGTCACGTATTTTCTGTTAGACTGAAAATTCCAACGAGGGGAATGGAAGCAAGCCAGAGCCAGGCCAGCCGCCAGGGGTGGCCTGGGGGAGTGCGAGCGCAAC
>CADDYT010000099.1 GCA_902810755.1 Chloroflexota bacterium | reverse complement strand
CATTTCGAGCAATTCTGATAAACTTAACGAAACCGTATGAGTACCCCGCCTCACCCAATAGACTCCATGAGCTTGATAGACAGGTCCATGACTCGGCCTGACTGTAACGACCACCAGTTTCTTTTCGGCTATTGTATAGATTTCCGGCTCAGGAGGATCTAACACGAGTTCGGGCTTAATCATGTGCCGGGTAGCTCTTAGAACTATGTCCAGCGTCTCACCGAGACGCTTCTCATCCACTCCCACAATTTCATGTGAAGCATCCCTTACACCGATAATAACAAGGCCGCCTTGCGCATTGGCCATGCCGCATAACCGTTCGGCCATCTCACTTGCTCTGGGAGCAGCTATCTTTAACTCGACAGTATTGGTCTCTCCACCCCTAATGAGCTTCTTCAGTGCTTGCTCGGTCAGTTTTCCCATAGTAGCCTCTCTTCGTTCTTCCATTAGCTGAAGTACTCTGCATTATAGCATAAATATCTGGCTATTTATAGCTGACGATGAGTGAATGGCGGAAGGATGGCGGAAGGATGGCGGAAGGATGGCGGAAACGATAGATCTGAAAAGTATGCGACAAAAGGCCTCTAACATTTGCTTGCAAATCAGCCTGGTGCGTTGGCAAGATCAGCCGGTAGCTATGATCAGCTGCTTGATGGGGTTGCGCCAGCCAGCAAAGAGGCGCAAGAGGTTGGCCTTGCGTTCCCTATGCGGTCCTATGCGCCGACCGGACAGTTGAGCGTGGCATACTAGAACACTCGCCCGTTTTCTATCGGCGGCATACAAAGCGCCAATCTCGTCTCCCACGTCTCACTGAAAATGTCGGGGGAGACATGGGCATCCTCGAAGAGGACGCCTCCTCGCCAACAGGTGGAGCCTCTATAGCGCGAAGGCGGCTTGCCCAATAGATGCTCGCGGATCACCGAATACAGTCCATCCGCGCCGACCAGCAGATTCGCTTCCTGCTCATGTCCATCGACGAAGTGAGCAATGACGTATCTTTGCTCTGCTCTGAAGCCGAGGCAGCAGACTTGCACGCGGATGCTCTCCCGATCAACCACATCTGCTAACAGCCGTAACAGATCAGCACGATGGATACCAACGCTGATGCTCTGGCGTTGGAAAGCGCAGGCCGCAGCCCAGTTCCCCTATGCCGCCTCCAATAGTGGCTCACGTGGAGCGTATGCTTCTCCATCATTCCCTTTCGTATGCTCTACACCGACATGTCTGGTACTCAGAGATGAACCAAAGCAACAATCACCTACCTCTCAAAGGCGTCTTGAGCAGTGCGCTCAATCGAGATTTGCCAGGGCCGAATTGGCCTGCTGAACCGAAAAGAGTTCAGGATCGTAAGAGACACCGACCCACTGACACAGATGCTTATGCTCAGGATGCCTGGGATCACGCAATGCTTCAAGCAACACCGCGTATCCGCCTACGCCGCCGACATCCTCTGGAGGGCAGGCTCGTTCACCCGCCAGACAACGAGGCGTGATCCAGGGAGCATCCTCACGCACTTGCTCATCAGCGAGATGCTCAATACGCTCAATGTTTATCTGGTGTATCCAGCTATCTCCCAGGTCATATTCGTAGGTCAACCTCAACCACTCGGCCCAGACCGTGGCATCGAGCTTCGTTCGTCGACTATCTCTGATGCGCATACCCGCACTTTCCCCATCTGGATCAGGCAGACCATACACGATGGTCTTCTCATTGATGCTCAGCCTGAACACATACACATGAGCATTCTCCCACCCCATCACGACTTGAAGCATTTTATGCAGGGTGTGCAGGCTGATGGCACCTGGCACGACCATAGTGCGCCAGATGGCTGGCTCAATGCCAATCAACTGGACATGCAGCCAATAGCGGCTCTCGGACTGATACCTTCCCATGTTCGTCTCCTCTTGTCTGTGTTGGTTCAGTAAAGCAGATAGACACAGAAAAATCAAGGGTACAAAGCAGCTTGCACTGCCGGACCATCAATGGGGAGACGTGAGCCTCGACAGCTTAGCCTGTCCATTCCACAAACGCAGCCAGCAGGAGCGTTTTCTGGGCCGACGATGCCTGCGGGTTTCGCGGAGCCACTTGTCTGAGCAGCGCACGGCGGATCTGAAAGTCAGGTAAGACTCGGTGAGGCATATCGAGGTGTCCTCCTTCCAAATAGTCGGGTCTCTCCTGGAAAAGGGAGCAAAGCGACTCGTCAGCGTGCCGAGACGCCCCTGTATGTGCGCTCGCGTTGTGCTCCCTTTGGCCATAACCCTCTAGCAGATCAGACGCGCAGGCCACCCTCCAGTCACGCAAGTAGGCAGTTAGACATTGTAGCTTCACGAGAAATCGTACCCATCTCATCACGAAAAGCAGGACCTTCCCCGTTGGCAGAAATGTGCGCGAAAGCAACGGGTGACGCAGGTGGGGATCTCTCTTGCTAAGGAAGAAAATGGGGAAAAATCTAACCCTGGGGTACGATTTCTCGTGAAGTAATGCGGTGGAAAGTCGCGTCTGTGACTACTTTGGCTGTCAAGTGGTCGATCATCTCGCACAAAAGGTCTCTTGAAGTTGCATTAACCATCTGGCCAGTGTGTTTAACAAAACCGGCGTCACCAATCGCGCCGGGGCGACCGCATTCGCCATCCGCCATGGTTTAGCAGAGTAATTTGTCAGGATGCAGCTCGCGCCTGGTAGTAGATTCTTACTACTTCTCAGTCTCCTTTCCCCTCTTTTCTCTCGGCTCAAAAGGGGTAGTTTTCCACGATGTTTTGCGAGGGTTCCTGCAGATATGCTTCCGCGAGTAGTAGAGTACATTGGTCGCTCTGTCTGTAGAGTCCATGCAGAAAGAAGAGGAACCCATGCCAACGCTCCTTCGATCCAACAGGCATGGCCGAACAGCCATCAGTAGCGGTCGGTCAGGTGATGCGCCCGGCCACCTTGCGTCGCTACGCGATGGAAGCAGGCTTCCACGAGGTCGAGATCCTGCCGATTGAGCATCCTCGTATGAGCGTGTACCGGCTGATTCCAACCTGACAGGCGAATGAAAAAGAAAGAAGGAAAGAACACAATGTTTTCACTATCAACTGCATCCAATCCCTTTGCCCATACCTATTCGATCGTCGCTCGTGACGCTCATACTGGCGAGATGGGCGTCGCGGTGCAGTCGCACTACTTCTCGGTTGGCTCCGTTGTACCCTGGGCTGAAGCAGGAGTAGGGGTAGTTGCGACCCAGGCATTTGCTAACGTAGACTATGGGCCAGGAGGACTTTCCCTTATGCGAGGGGGGCTGAGTACGGTTCAGGCCCTGGAAACCCTGCTGAAGCGGGATGAAGAACATGAGATGCGCCAGGTGGCGCGGCTGGATGAGCAAGGAAGGATCGCCGTCCACACCGGCTCTCGCTGTATCGAAGCTTGCGGGCATCTCATGGGCGAGGGCTTCTCCGTCCAGGCAAATATGATGGTGGATGCTTCGGTCTGGCCTGCTATGAAACAGGCTTATGAGGAAGCTGAAAGCAACGGCCAGGATCTGGCAGATCGCATGATCGCGGCGTTAGAGGCGGCACAGATGGCCGGTGGGGATATTCGCGGGCAGCAGCCATGCTCATCGTCACCGGCAAGCGCCAGCAGGAGTCGTGGCAGGGGCGTCTGTTTGATTTGCGGGTTGATGATCACCCGCACCCGGTCGAGGAACTCAAACGGCTGGTCTCCATCCGCCGAGCATGGCTGTTCTTTGAGCAGAGTAACGAACTGGCTCAGGCGCACCGCTTCGAGGAGGCACTACCTCTGCTCAAGCGAGCGATGGAGCTTGGACCTGACATCACCGAACTCGCCTTTCAAGGCGCCTCGATTCTCTTCATGGCAGGCCAGGTTCCAGAGGCACTCGCGCTGCTCCATCGGGTCTTTGCCAGAGAGCCCGGCTTCGCGGAACTCATTCCTCGCCTGGCAGCGGTTGGACTGCTCCCCAACGATCCGGCGCTCATCAAACTCATCCTCGATCAGCGTTCGTAAGCGCGCGTTATTGAGGCGAGTAGATGGGGGAGGAGTGATCTCTCACGGAGTCAGATTGATGGTGTGCTGCTCGCGGCAGCGTGTGGCTCGCCTGATGCGGGAGATGGAATAGCAGCCAGGCACCATCGGCACAAGCCAGCAGGAACGATCCGCAGCCAGGCAGGGCAGTGGCCCCCAGTGTGTTCAATCGAGAGTTTGAGGCCAAAGCCAGGCAAGCCCCGTCGGCGCTTCCCTCCCTGCGGAACCGAACGGGAAAGTTGCTGACCATGTGCTATACTGTACGGGAATCGCTCCACGATTTCGCATAACTGTGGAACGAGGGATTGTTCATCCGGGTTATGTAAAGGACAGGAAAGCATATGACGCGCAAAGGCTGGTTGCTGTTCATCGCCATGTCGGTGATCTGGGGGATACCGTATCTGTTCATCAAGATTGCGGTACGGGAGCTTGATCCTGCGGTGGTGGTCTTTGCGCGCGTTGGTATTGCCGCTCTTGTGCTTATGCCTCTGGCGGCGCGCAGCGGAGCATTGCAAAAAATGCGCGCACGCTGGTATATCGTGGCCGCGCTGGCCTGCGTGCAGATTGCCGCGCCGTTCCTGCTGATCAGTTTCGGCGAACTCCATATTGCGTCCTCGCTTGCCAGCCTGTTGATTGCTGCCGATCCATTGCTGGTGGCCCTCTTCGCGCTCTGGCTCGATGCGCGCGAGCGGGTCAACGGCGTGCGGTTGATCGGGCTGGTGGTCGGCATGATTGGCGTGGTTGTCCTGCTGGGTCTCGACGTTGGCGGGGATGCGCAGCGATTGCTGGGCGCGTTCCTGGTGCTGCTCGCCACCGCCTGCTACGCCATCAGCGTGCTGCTGATACGGCGACCGACCATCGCAGCCCTGCCCAACCTCGGCGTGGTCGCGGTCGAATGCACCACCACCGCCCTCGTGGTGATGCCGCTGGCATTGACCCACCTGCCCGGCAAACTTCCCGACACGGGCGTAATCATCAGTTTGCTGGTTCTCGGCCTGGTCTGTACCGCGCTGGCCTACGTCCTCTACTTTGCCCTCATCGCCGAGGTGGGAGCCGTTCGCGGCACGGTCATCACCTATGTTAACCCGGCGGTCTCCGTCTTCCTCGGCGTTCTCTTGCTTGGGGAGCCGCTCAACGCGGCCATCGTCGCGGGCTTCCTGCTCATCATCCTCGGCTCCTGGCTCTCTACCGGCGGCACCCTGCCGCCGCAGGTGTCATTTTTGCAGGGGCGGCGACAGATGGAAAAGCGCGCTGAAGATGAAACAAAAATCAATCAGCAGGATGCTTCTTCTCAAGAGGTAAGCTGAATCATTCGAGGCCGAAACGCTTCCGCCATTTTGCTTTTCTGGCTGCGCGGTCGCGCACGTTCCAGAGGCGTTCCTCCTCGGCGGGACACCAGCCAGCCTTGCCACAGGCCGGACAGAGCGGGAATAGCTCGTAGGGCGGGCAGAGAGAGCCGTCACCATAGCGCAGCGTGCCAACCTCATAGCGAATTTGCTCGCTTTCAAAGACGGCCTGACAGTGCTGGCAGCGCAGCAGCAGGTACTCGCGCCAGTCTCGCGCCTGGCAGTTGGGGCACATCTTCGGCTGCGAAGCGGATTGCCAGCGATGGCGGCAGCGATGGCAATACCAGGTTCCCGTCATGGAAGGCACCATTGCCCCACGCAGCATACCCTCCTCCTTGAGCCTGCCCACCTCCCTGGTGGAGAGCAGATAAGTGACCTCGCCCAGATCGATTTGCGCCGGGACATCATCGTTGAGAACGGGATAGACATACCGGTGCTGACGATCAGGGGTTGCGGTGGATGTATCGGCAGCGTACCGGGTCGAAATGTGATTTCCCTGCCCCGACATGTGTCGTGAACGATGTAGATCATAGCTGCGGCGGCGGTCAGGGTCGCTCAAGGTGCGATAGGCAAGCAAGATATCCCGCATGCGTTCCTGCGCGTCCTCGCCTTTATATACATCCGGGTGATATTGAAGCGCCAGGTGCTTGAAGGCTTTTTTAATCACCTCACCCGACGCATCCGCATCCACACCCAGCACTGCGTAGTAATCAGTAAATTGTTCCATAGGTTAATCAGATATAACACATGTGATACATACTGTCTACTACTTAGACGAGCGAAGGCGCGGAAGGTTGCAGAGGGAGAGAAGGCAGACTGGATCAGGGTTTAGAGCTAACCGGGAAGAGATTTCAGGCGCCTGTCCTCTGTTGCCTGATGACGGTCGCATGAATGATTACGGAGATGATGCCACTGACGACAAAGATGATGCCAGCCAGCGGAGAGACGTGGAAAAACGAGGCCGCTACGCCTATCGCAGCAGCCAGTATGCCTGTATAGAACAGCAAATCCAGCCCCTTACTACCCGGCATTGGCCCGGCAACGGTAATCGTAAGGACAAACATTGCCAGCATCGGAATAGCTACCGCGAAGGCAATGACAGAAACAGTCACAGAGAGATCGCTTAACCCGGTATACAGAAACACCTCTAAAACAAGCAGGCTCACGCCAATAAGCCCACTGGCAATAAATCTATCCTGGGAAACAGGCACCTGGTCATCATTCTGTTTGCTCATACTTGCTCCCTGCCTTCTCAAGAAAACAGGCTCAGCCGGAGCGAGGTAACCAGACCATCACCTTTGTGTCGGAACCGGTCGAAAGGATGTATTTATTCCCCACCCATACAACCTGGTTGACAGAATCCGTGTGACCCCTGTAAGTATACACGTTTTTGCCAGTGTCACTCTCCCAGATCTGCACCGTCTGATCGTCGCCGCCTGAAGCGAACAGCCTGCCGTTCTGGCTGATGGCAATACTGTTTACCGGAGCTTGATGACCGGAATAGGAAAATTTGAAATTTCTTTCCTCTACGTCCCATACCTGCACGCCGCCATCTTGAGTGGCGAAAGCAAGGGAATGCCCATCAGAACTCCAGCAGATGCACATTATGGGTTGACGATCTTCTGGTCCGTAGGGGTCTATAGGCTCCCCTTTGCGGATCGCGGTCTCCGTCTCCCAGATATGCACCGTCCCATCAATCGCAGAAGAGGCGGCCAGGTCGGTATGGCGGTCAGGAAAGAAGGCTAGACCTGTTACTCTCCCTTGATGCCCGGTATAGGGTGAATCACCATCTCCGAAGCCCTTCAGGATATCGTCATAGACCTTCACTAGCTGATCCATGACCACCAGAAGATGATCGTGAGTCTGGCCATGAGTAACGAGCTGCGACCACGCCAGGGCAGAAGGATTCCCGGAAAGCTCTCCACTCATCTTTATATCGCCGCTCGTATTCCAGATGCACAGGTATCCTGTCACATCGAGCGCAGCAATATATGTATTGCCATCCTGCGACAGGCACCCCAGCCCGACTATCTCACCCAGTTCACCGACTAGTTGCTGAGGCCTTCCCTGCTCCCCTATAGACCAGAGAAAAACATGCCCGGTCGCGTCGCCCGAAACGACACGACCATCGGGCAACACGGCAATATGCGTCACGGCAGCATGGTGGCTGTGAAATGTGTACAATGGAATGTGGCGTTCTATGTATTCGACTGCCTCCCAACCTCCCAGCAGGAGAAGGAGGGCAGCAGATATACCTATCACGACTCTACGGCGACTCATGCGAGTCCTGAAAAGCTGTTCAATGTTGTTGAAAAGGACTTCAATCCTGCTCTTCAGCGGTTGTGATGAGTGTCTTTGACCCCTGCTCGCCGTCGGCGTCTGGACGACTCGATCCGCTTCCGTGTTCACCGGGTTCGCAGCCTGGTTAGCCGTTGCAGCCAGAGACGAGGGACAGGCATTGTCAAAAGCTCTCCTGAAAGTGATAATAGATTGAACGATGAGAAAAGCTGTTGCATTCGGTCCGGGTCCCGGACCGAATGCAACATCACCGTCTTGATAGCGGTTCCCCGGATCAGCCTCGGTCGCCTTTCTGAGAACCGGCACTAACGCAGGCAGAATACCATCAAACGATGGCCGTTGATAGAAATTCGCCGGAGTGCGTCGCGGTGGCTCCGAACCGATCAAGAGTGTGCCAATGAGCATCGCCAGACCATATTGATCGGTGAGAGGTCCAACAGCAGAGGGATCAGTACCCGACTGTTCCGGGGCCAGATAGCCGGAAACGATTAACGGGTAGTCTGTAAGATTCAGCAGCTTGAAGTCCAGCAGCAGAAGCCTTCCATCATCACGAACACGCACGTAATGGGGCGCAAGGTTCAGACAACTTATACCCTGCTCGTGCGCCACTGATAGCACGCCACAGATTTGCCGTACATATTCCCGCACTTCGGCCAGCGGAACCGGCCCTCCCTGATGCTTTTCCCTGAGTGTCTCCCCCAGAGTATCGCGCTGGTTTTCCAGCACGATAAACGCTGTGCCGCCAGCTTGCACCCCCAGATCAAACACCTGCGGAATTTGCTCTCTGATAGAAATCGCTTCCCGGGAGTACGAAAACTGCCTGAGACGCCCGGCGTTGCTGAGAAATGCCTCTCTCTCTTCCGCAGTTTTCAGACGTGCGCGATACTTCTTGAGCAAATACTCTGTACCTGTATCAGACCCGCGCTGCGGTCTGGCAAGCCACCACTCTGCCTCATCGCCGATTTCGAGTTCTCTAATCCGCCCGATGAGTTCATAGTCGTCCAGATTACCGTTATATGATGACGGGGATGCCATATATCCCCCTCCTCAGTCATCCTGACTGTCTAACAATCTGCTTACGTTATTCCGTTCTTAAAGGAGATTGATAAATGCGCTACTTCTATAATAAGCATACGTTCGCCGATCTGTCAAGTATCTCTAACGCATTCACTTGCAAAGCATCAAATCATAGAACGAATTATAGTATTTTAGTGATGGCAGAAACGGGGCAATACACAGTAAATAGCAATTTCGCTCATAATACTTTTTCTATCGATGGAATAACCAGGGGCAGAGATGGTATACGCCGATGCTGACGGCTGAGAGGAAACACAGCCGAATGGTATCGATCCTATGAAGCGAGCTACGTCCTGGTATGCTGAAGGCTACGTATCATTCCTGTGCGCGCGGAAGTCGTTCATACCGATCTGCGAGTTCTTTTTGCGCTCCTGCGCCAGCGAATCGGCTCTGCTAGAAGAAGGCAGATTCACAACATCTTGCAGAATTTCCACGGCATCCTTTATTCCTCTGCCGGGATTGCGCAATAGAGCGGATAACAGAGTCTTGATATCGGCCTGCTGACGCGGCTGCGCCCGGCCCAGCAGGCGCGCCAATCTCAATATGGCCGCGCTGCGCACTGCGCTATCGGCGTTGCTGTCATGGGCGACAGCAATCAAAACGCTGATGTCGGTTTCCAGTTCACTTGCATCTGCCTGTTCTTCCGGGTCTCCCAGAATATGGGCCATCTTTTCTTTGATCCTGTTGGACCCGCGTAGCAGTCGGGTGCGAAAGGGAGTGTGATCCTTGAGGGCCAGTATGAGCGATTGCAGCACGACATGGTCTTCCTCACGATCAATCATTGCTTCCAGAGATGCTTCCAGCCGTTTACGTCGCACATCATCGGGAGGCAGACTTTTCACAATGGCGCCAATGGCCTGCACGGCAGCATCGCGAATCTCCCAGTCACGGTCGTTGAGCGCATCTTCCAGAGACGAGAAGGTACCCTCTTTTTTCAACAGCCCGAACCATTGCAGAATAGCCATCCGCAGCCGCCTGTACTGGTTGTTGGAGGCATATTCCTGCCGCTTCGCCTCTTCGAGCAATGCCGACACCTGTTTCACTAAAACGTCTGAGACGTTGTACGCTTCTACCGCTTTTAATGCCTGTATCGCGGCGACCCGTACATCCAGATCGGGATCGGTCAGTGCTTTGACAAAAGGAGCCAGCGGTATCAGTTTCCGTTTCCACAGGTCTGCAAGCGCGCGAGCGGCAGCAGCACGCAGCGCGGGATGCCTGCTCAGATCGTCCAGAATACGTATAATCTCCTGCACATTCGTAGCGGCCTGCTCTGATTGCGCGAGTGTCTGCACCGCCTGTACCTGCGCGATCCAGTGAGCATGAGGGTTTTTCAACGCCTCTAAAGGATTGCGCACCGGTTGTTCCACCAGGCCAAACCGCGCTAAAATCTCTGCCTGTAGCGACTTTCTCGGCGTCATTTTTCCTGAATTTGCCTTGCCCTTCCCACGCCCTGTGTAGCCACGACCCTCTGTTGTTACTTCGTCCCTGTTTTCATTCATGAGATGCCTCCTCTATCAACTGGCGTAAAGCCGGTCGCAGTAACTGTTTTGCGCGCATCACCTGTGTTTTGACAGCCGAGAGAGTCCTTCCAAGTTTTGTCGCAATATCGTCTTGTTTCATGTCGTCGATAAAATACAGGACAGCTACCTCTGCATACGGGGAGGGGAGAGTCTCAACCGCTCTAAGAATTCTCTCCAGCTGGTCCCTGCGTTCCGCGATGGTCGCCGGCGTTGTTCCGTCACAGAGTTCTTTGATCGCGTTCTCAAACTCCTCTCCCCCTACCTGCACGCGGGAGCGTTGTTCTATGTTACGCCGGGCCGCGTTCAAGGTGATTTTATATAGCCAGGCAGATAAATGAAGTTGCAGGATACGCTCCCTGGAAAATCCTTGCAGTGCCTGAAAAGCATTAAGCATCGCCTGTTGCAAAATATCCTCTCCTTCTACAGAAGGGGAGCCGGTCATACCTCTTGTCATCAGTATTCGGCAGGCAAAGCCATACAATCTGGCGCTGTAACATTCATACAGTTTTCCAAAGTGGTTTTCCACCCCCTTCACTTCGGCGAGCTTCTGGATAAGCTCAAGTTCCTCGACATCTGCATCGTCTCGCTTACTACGCATAGCATACCGTCCTTATCGTAAAATGCGGCCTCACCTTCTTTCTTCATATTACAACGTTCGCTCTGAAGTTGCAATTATGGTACTGCTATTTGCGTTTTCTCTAGAGAGACTGAGAAGATGCGTTGTTCATAGCTGTTCGACAAGCATATGAACAACGCATTACACTATGGAATGGTTGAACTGTTACCGCCAGCATTGGCCTGATCTTGCGCGTCAACTACCTGAGCGGTGACAGAGCCATTGTCTGCACTATCGAGGTCATTATCAGGAATAACAACCGTTGGGTCGGCTATGTCAACGGGCTGATGGCTACTGCCATTGCTGTCACCGGCGGCCAATTCCTTGAGCGGTTCCTGCTGGAGTTCGCGCAGGATCACCGGTTCGGCCACAAAACGCCTGGCCGCTAAGAGCAGGATCCGCTCCACATCGGGAAAATCAATGATGGGCGGTGTTGTCTGGCTTCTCAGCCCCTGCCGGAAACCGCCGCTCTGCTGTGAAGGCGCGAGCAGGAGGTAGAACTCTACCTTCTGGCCGGTGCGCAGGCTGCGCCCGAAGAGAGTCGTATGCATCAGCAGACGACGCATGATAGCACGAGGATCGTAGTTACCCTGCAACTGGCGAACCAGGTGCGCTAAAATGCCATCCAGTTTCAGGATACGCCGCAACTCTGCATCTCTATGCAACCAGAAGAGTTCTCCCCACAGCGCCATGGAGTGCGCGGCAAACTCCCTGCCAGCCTCGCCGAAATCGAACGGGATGTCATCCTCTTTCTCCGTCGAAAACTGAAGGACGGCCTTGCTGATGCGGTTATTCAGGGTCTGCACCAGCCAGCCGAGGGTCGGCACTTCAGCGGCGAGGGATTGCTGGATATCCTGATAATAATCACTTTCAAGGTCTACCGTTCTGATGGAAAGGGGATTGATGGCGAAACGCATGGTAATAGCCGCCAGAGAGGCCATGAACAGTTCCGACAGGCGCTTCTCATTTCCGGCTGTCTCCTGCCTGTCCAGAATGTCCTGCCCGATCTCCGAAGCTTTTTCCACACCCTCCACACGCACAATGAATTCCGCCAGTTCCCTGAGAGCGACATTCTCTCGCGCCAGTTGCTCCTGCAAGTCTTTATACTTGCCAATCATCTTATTCACTTCCAGCGCCTCATCGCGAGTGTGCAAATTCAACCAGAGGCCTTCCGATTGGCCGGTCGTTCCCTGTTGCCTTTCGCTCTGGTTGAACAGCAACCGCTCAGCCGCCAGCTTCTGCTGCTCGCGCGCTATGGTCGCCAGTCTATCGAGCAGGTTAGACAGGGCGAGCAGGCGCTCATAATATGGACCGGCTCCTCCATTGCCGTCGGTCAACTCGGCACGTTGGGCAAGTTCGAGGGCTACGTCATCGCCGATGAAGTCCAGGACATCCTGAATATCCCTCTCGTGTTGCCTGTGCAGCGATCTGACAATACGCTGGCGCTCTCTTCTGAGGTATCCCAGCCACCAGAAGAAGTAACAGATCTCGACAAACAGGACCAGTAAGACGACGACGATGGCAAAAAAGCCGGTTGCCGGATAGAAAGTCAGCCAGGTCAGGTATTGCAGACTCACCGGATCATTGAGCAGCGTCCCCAGATTTGCCAGCGAGTAGCTCACGAACAGGGCCATCAGGCCCAGCACCGCCAGCGCAATCAGAAAGCCCAGTTCGATATACAGGCCGCGCCCCTTCCTGTCAAACCCATTCGGGTTCAACAAAAGCGGATAGAGCAGCGCAGCCTCGCCGATAACTGCGAATATGGCCACAACGGCTGCGATCATTTCCAGAGCCGGAATATCCAGGATGGGGATAGAAGCATCAACGAAGCCGAGCAGGCCCGTCATCCTTTCAACGATGAGGTGATGCAGCCATGCCGCTCCGGCGAAAATGAGTACCACCGTCAGCAAAATGGCTGCCAGGAAGGTCAGCCCGCCGAGCAACCGCCGCATAAATGAGGTGCCGGCCAGCAAGGGCCAGCGAGCAAGATGCTTTTTCAGGGCGTTGATCTTGTTTGTACCCGCCTCGTGCAACTTCCGCTGGCGCTGCTGCATGGTATCCCTCATCAGGACAGGGTTGAGGTCACTGGCCTGGTGTTTTTGCTGGAAATGCGCGATACTGCTTCCCAGTGCTTCCAGTTCCACACAGGCGCGAGGGATGGAGCCGACGGCGCCGGTGAAGAATTTCTCATGGGCCAGCACCTGTTCCGCCTCGACCTGTAACGCTCCCAGCCGGTTCATTTTTCGCTCTTTCAGTGGCAGGTGGTCGCGTTCACGTAGCGCCTGCATGATCTGCGTGCTGCCCTGGATAAGCGCATCCTGTAAAGCCGCGTCGCTGCTAGTTGTAACATAGGTTTGCTCCAGCCGGGCCAGGTAGCGTTCCAGGTCGTGAATCGTTCCCTTGCCCAGGTGAAAATTGAACTCGCGCGTTGTGAAGACATGCTGCGTGCGACCGGCCTCATACGCATTTTTGATGCCTCCGAGCGCCGGGACAGTGCCGGGTACAGCATCGGGAATCGTTTTGCGTACCTGCTGACACCAGCCCTGAAACCAGCTCTCCGCCATGTCCGCCAGGCGCACCTTCTCCTTACCCGCGCTGGCGGGCCTCTGGCGCAGCATGTCAATCACTTCTTTCGTCATACCGAAATTGACCCAGCGATGGCCCCAGCGCGCGGAATACTCAAGGGCGGCCAGCCCCACCACATAGGTATTGGCGGGCAGACTGAGTTTCTTCTCCGCCTTTGCCTGATCCTCATTCCCATTTTCAGAAGGCTTGCTGCGGTTGTCATCTGTCGTGGCCGGCCCGACGCCCAGTGGCGGAATAATCAGGAGGACATAGAGCAGCAGCTCAGCGACGTATGCCTGCGCCTTTCCATCAATCAATGCCCCATCTTCACGGAAGTTTTCGCTTAAGATGAGGGAATCCAGGTGATCCCAGCTATTGTTTCTGCTCAGCCCTTTGATCAACGCCGTCGGAGGACCGGCTTCTCCACTGTTTCCCAGGCACAGTACCGTGATGTTGACCAGCGGCTGATGGCCGGGGCGATCAAATTTCCGGTAGTGATTCTTCAAACGCTCCGCGTAGAAGGCCGCGCTGGTCAGCGAATCGGGGTAGGTGACATCGGTAAGAAAGATGATGCGCACAGTCGCATCCTGGCCGCTGCGTCCGGGAATGGCGCTCGGCGGCACATCTTTGACCGCCGCAATGCGGTTATTCCGAATGCGGTTAATCTCGTCGATCATTTCGTTGAGCGTCTGTTCAACAAGATTGAACGGCATGTGTTCGGATTCTGTCGTCTCGCGCAGGTTATAGAAGGAGAAACTATCTTCAGGATTCTGCTCAGGAATGAGGCCGGTCAGCCCATAGCCTGGCTCTCGCTCTTCTCTCTCAGGCTGCCGATAGTCGCGAGCGGCCTCATGTTCCCTCACAAGGGGAGCGGTACGAAACGAGAGAAACTCGGTCAGATTGCGCCAGTGGTAGACATCATAGCTCTTCATTTCACCGGCAAGGTCGGTGATTTCCATTTTCAGCCATTTGATGACGTTATCATCACTGATACCGCGCACGTCAACCACAAAGGCTGCGGAGGGCAGAGCCATCTGGCTGCGCTGGCTCATCGTTGATTCAATCACTTGCATAAGCTGCATCCTCCTGTTTGTTTGCTATCAGTTCAAACGCGGTCATCCGCGTTGTTCTCTCTCGTTTCTGCCTGCGAGGGCGGGAGAAGCTGTTGTATGCGGTGAACATGCATGTAGATCAGTTTCTCCCGGTCGGGAAATGGTTCCTGGCAGAGATGTACATGCTGTGCCGGGTTGAGAAAGTCAACCAGGATGTCATTGCTCGCTCCCGGCGCGCGAAACAGGTAAAAGGAATCTTCGCCGGACACTTCATCGGTATATCCTGACAACGTTCCTCGCTGAGATAAATCATCCAGCGCCTGAAAAAGTTGCAACCCTTGCTCAGTTTTTTCAAGACGTTCAATGATACTGTTCCAGGAAAAGATGCCTTGCACGATTCCCCGTTGCTGGCGACTCACCCAGGAGGCAAGGGCGGCTGATACCTGTTCCTCTCCCAGCGGCAGCGGCTGCGCCAGCGCGTGGCCGCGCGCCCGCGCCAGAGCAAGCGTGCGCACGCTAGCTCGCGGGTCGAAGGTATTGCTGCCTGTAAGTGGATACTCCTCTTCGTAGAGTTCTTGCAGGGTAGCATATTCCTGAAGTAGCGGCAGGATATCCGGGATAGCAGTATTTGCGACAGGAGCAGACAGGAGCAGGGCGATCAGCAATGTGCTGACGGCCTGGAAACGCGCTTCGCCGTCAGTAATCTCAATCCGCTTTTGACATATATCCGCGAGCAACGCCGCCGGTTTCTCCGTTCCCAGAAGACGCAGCAGCAGCTCCGCCAGCAGATTTGTCGGGGCAGCGTTCTCTGCCAGGCCCTGACGCAAGAAAGCGTCCTCAATCTGCGACCAGGCAATATACTCGCGGCGATTCTGCCAGAGCGGCCAGGGGGCGCGAAAATCCCGGTTGGGACGGCCCTGCACCCTCTCCAGGCCCTCCTCAATACGGCTATCGGCCAGTTGCTGCTGCTGGCGCGCGCGGGTCAGCAGCTTCCTGTTTAACTGCTCAAATTCTCTGAGCCGCCGCTCATACGGGCCTGTCCTGTTTCTTTCGGCATAGAGATCCGTTTCGCGTAAGATGTCCAGGGCAAAACGGGCGGCAATGCAATCGCCCAGGCTGCTCAACTGCGCCTGCAAGGTGCGGCGCAGGTCATCGTCGATCGCCTGGTACAGGTCGTGCAGGGAGCGATTGCGCGCGGACAGGTAGGCCCATTCGCCGAGCAGCACGAGCAGGAGCAGGAAGACGCGCCAGCCCCACAGGAAGACGGTGCTATACCCGGAGAGCGCGCCGACCACAAAGGGGAAAACGCCGGTGAGCGACCAGAAGAGCGTTTGCCAGTCTATGGCAAAGAGCAGCAGCGCGGCCAGCGCAAAGGCCAGCAACCACGATACCAGCGTCGAACGCAGGACGCGCCCGAAGAACGGCAGCCGCCAGGTGACCAGTCGCTTCGACAACTCGTTCGATGCCTGCTCAACCTGCTGTTCCACCTGCTCGCGATATTGCTCCACCACAAGAGGTTTGTGGGCCAGTTCAGACACCGTCTCCTCCGCTTCTTTGAGCGCGGAAAGCTGGCAGAGCGCGCGGGGAATGGCGCCAGACGCCTCCTGAAAATGCAGGCCCAGGACTTTTCTGGCTTTCTCATACAGCGCGATCAACTGGCTGTATGCTTCCTCAAGCGGCTCGTTCTCCGAGCGGCTTCGTTCGTACATCCATTTCAACTGGCTCAGCAAGGCAGGAGAAGCGTGTTCAAGGGCCCGCTGCCACGCTTTTGCCCCGACCGGGCCATAGCACGTATCTACCTGCTGCTGAAACGCTGCCAGCTTCTCTCTGGCCGTCAGCGGAGAACTGCGGGCAAGGGGCAAGGCAGAGGCAAGGGCCTGTAAGCGGGCAAAAGGCTGCAACTCATTGATCTCTTCACTCAGGGCATCCGGTACGACCGCGCGCACGTCTTGCCACCAGACGTTGAACCACTTCTGAACGTTGGTTTTGAGCGCCTGCCGATCCAGCGCGATTTTCTGCTCATCGCCCAGCGATTCGAGTAATGTAGCTGCCACGCCATAATTCAACCATCTAGCAGACCAGCGCGCGGAATACTCCAGCGAGGAGACGCCGATAATATAGGTGGGCCAGGGAAAGGTTCTTGCTACCTTCAAAAAATGCTCGTGCATCGTGATGGGGTCATCTATCCGCTTCCAGAAAACGTCGGGCCAACGCAAGAGCAGGGTGTAGAGCAGGAGTTCCGCCTGCGCCGTCTGCGCCTCATGGTAGAGCGCCGCCTCATCATCGCTATATTTCTGGAGCAAAATTACGGTATCGATGGCCTCAGCAAGAGGCCCCAGCGTATCCAGCAGGGTATCGTGGTACGACGGGCCGCTATTGAGCGAGAGGACAACGGTGTGAATCAGTTCGTTACGGTGAGTGCGCCTGCGCCCACGCTGCTGCTCAGTCCACGCCTTAAACCAGTGGGCGTATGTGGCGGCCCGGCTCAATGACTCCGCTTCCTGCATGTCTGCCAGGAAGAAGACGCGCACGGTTGAGAGCCTGATAGCGCCTGTTTCTCCGGCGGCCATCGCCGTAGCATCGTCGGTGGGGGCGGCAGCTTTGAGACGGCAGGTGCGCACAAAGTCGATGACTTCCGTCCCGACAAACTCTGCCAGCCTGTCTCGACCGGCCAGCGGCATTTGCTGACCATCCTGTGAAGTCAGCAGAAAGTCGCTCTCGCTGAACAAACCGCCGGGGGACGGGTTGGCGACGAGTTGTAGCACGGCAATGCATTCGAGCAGGTGAGACCAGGACGGGACTTGCGCAGCCTGTATCTCCGCCGTCAGGTCTGCCAGCTCTGTATGCAGGTGAGCGAGCAGCACGTCCCCTTCGTCGGGGTGACGCTGGCGCACGTCGATGACCACTGCGGCCTCAGGCAGCGGCATCTGCGCCACCGCCTGATACCCTTCTTCTGCTGTAAAGTGGCTATATGCTGTCATTGGAACCCTTTCTTTCCACGACAGACGGGTCAGCCGGGGCCTCCTCGCCCGCTCCGGCAGGCGCGGTTGTGCCATTGTGTCCGTTTCCATTGAGCGTATCGGCTGCCTGCGCGGGGTCGATCTTGCTGCCGAACAACGGCTCGGTTTTGCCGTTCAACGAGCCGCCGGGGGCAGTCTTGCCGGGTTCGGCAAATTCAGGCAGTTCTTCGATCCTGTAGGTTCCCACCTCTTTGCCGCGCCGCTGGTAGAGGCTCTTAATGACGCCGCTCGCCTGCACCCTCTCTTCGGCATCTCTGCCGCTGAAGATGGGTACGCCCACGCGCTGGTTGAGGCCGCCAATGCTGCCAACCGGGTGATTGCTATCCAGGATGCTCTTATGCTTCTGCCACTGCAGGCGGCGCTTCAAGAAAGCGTCCAGGCAGCGTCCCTTCAGGTCATTGACGGCTGACATGGGAACGCCATCGACATAGTAGAAAACGGCAATTTCAGCCGGGTCATTGGAGTACAGAAGCTTGCACTGGCCCTGAGGAAAAGCTTCCTCCATTGCATCGAGGAGTTCGGCGTACTGCTCCTCGTTGCGGTAGAAAGCGGCCACGTGCCAGGCTTCGCGGCGCTCTGGCGCGAAATCCTCGCTATAGCTGACAAGCGCCTTTGCCTTTTTATCTGCCTCGATGAAACGCCTGTGTAGCATATCTTCGCCGGAGCGGTGCAGGATATCGAGGATTGAGTGCTTCTCCATCGCCTCGCGCACTTTCTCCTGTGTGTACGAGGTAATCACGCCCATCAATTGATCGAGATTGCCCCGGAAGAGGGCTTCCAGTTCAGGCCGCCCCTGCAACCACTGGCGAAATTCGGCCAGTTGCTCCGGCCCATTGTTCTCAGAGGTGAAGATGCTGACCTGAGCGGCATACTCGTTCATCTCGTCCGTCGTGGAAAGGGCGACGATGTTCATGGAATTGCCGCTCTCAAGGCTGAACTTGGTGGCAGAGTTGGAGAATCGCTGGTCATCGTCGCGTTTGCGGCGCAGTTTGCCCAGCACGATATCCAGATTACGGCCAATCTCCGCGCAACGCTGCTCCAGCCTGTTCAGCACTTCGATAGCGGAAGCGCGCGTCGTTTCCTGCAGGTGTTCCTGCAAATTGCGCCGGATAACCCCGGCCAGCCGCCGCAGCTTCGTCTTGCGGTTAATCAGGCGCAACGGCCAGATGCCGCCCAGCGCCTGATACTGGCGGGTTACATTGCCGTCATTGACCGTGCTGCCCACATCCTCGCGCGCTACCTTCAACACTCCGGCCAGGGTGCTTTGCAGCGCGCGATATTCCTCACGCAGTTCGGTCAGCGAGACGTTGCCCTGACAGATCCGCTCTCCTTTGGCACGATCCAGTTCCAGCAGGGCATTGGAAGCAAACGATAGCGCGAAATCCCGAATACGATGACGCCCCTGCCTGATCTCATCAGCAGTCTCTCGCCAGAGGCTCTGCATTTTCGCGCCCTTTTCGCCCTCCGGCGTGCCTTTTGAGTTTACCAGCCCATCGATACGCCGCAGGACATCAACGAGATGAACCGGCTCGGAGAGGTATTCGAGCAGTTTCTGATAGCGATCCTCGGCGCTCTCCCCGGCCAGCGCGTCGGCAAAGCGGCCCAGTAGCACGTTCTCTCCAATTCCGCTACCGCCACCTGAGCTATCGAAGACCAGGCTGTTGACCAGACGATTGACGTCACGCTGGACAATCTGTTCCTGCAGGCGTCCCAGGCTAATCGTCACAACGGTCGCCAGAGAGAGGTGCATGGGCAAATTGTTTAACGGGTCCAGTTCGCGCAGGACATGATTATCCACTTCGCGCTCTTGAAATTCCGCCGCGAACTGCGAGGTCGGGTCGGTACTCAGGCGCACAATGGTAGCCGCCACCTCGCGCAACTGGTCGATAGAGGAAAGGGCGGTATCGCTGCCCCAGCCGATCATGATCTTGCGCCCCTGGTAGTTGCGCGTGCTGCCGCCGGAGAGCTGCGAGGCCGCCAGTTCGGCGTAGAGGGCCAGCGTGTTTGCCAGGCCCAGATCGGTGGCGTCCTGCGATGGCTGCAAAATGTACACATCGCAACGAATGGTGGATTGGTCGACCGAATGGACATCGGCAAAGCTGGCCGCGTCAACAATCACATCGATCAGATGCTCCAGCGAGCCGCTGCCGGTAGCCCCGACCGCGCTGACAATCAGCGCCACAGAGATGTTCGTAGAGCCATCGCCCTGGCGGGCCAGTTCCGTCATGCTTGCACCGAGCCAGCGTCTCAGGTCGTTGCGCTTCACCTCGACGGCGGCGGCGCCATTGTAGCGAATGCTGCCTCCGCCAACGGTAGACGTACCCGGCAACAGGCCCGGAAACAGCATATTATTGATCAGGGGATAGTTCTCACGCTCCTCGTAAACCGCCTCCATGTAGCGAGGGTCAATGCTCAAATGGAACCATTCCCCCTTGCGCAGGTTGCTGTTGCGGTTCGGCAGGTAGGCGGTATCAATATAGCGCGCCATCACGGTCAGGTCGCTGTTGGGATGCGCCTTCATCTGCTTCAGCAGGGTCTGGCCCACGCTGGCCGCGACCGTTCCAGCAGTGACCACCAGTAACTTTTTACCCATATCTCTTTTCGCTCCTCTCTTTGCCTTGCCCGGACTTATCTAAGATGATGCCTTGCATAAAGATCAGTCCCCGTCACTCCGGTCAGAGAAAATGGCCGGGGTACATCGTTCAACCATGATGGCATTCCCCTCATTGAGGACAACGCCATCGCGCGTCACCTTCTCATACTGCGAGCCGCTCCTCACTTTGATCTCAGGCGTCTCGCTGCGCGCGCGGATGGTGACGCCGCCGCCCTTGAAGTGCAGATCAAAGCTGGCCCCGTTGAAGGTAAAGTTCCCGTAGTCTTCCAGCTCGCGCGAACTCATCGTAGACTTGTGAAACAGTCTGCGGCCAAAGGGGCGGCGCAGCGCGCCAAGCTCCTCGCTCACCCGTCCCTGCTTCAGAGTGCCGTATGGCCCCTTGCTCAGCAGGCGCAAGAGCAGCAGAAGCAAGAGGACGAACGCCAGCGGGATACCCACGATGAGGGTGGAGTAGCGATGCCAGTAGCAACTGATGCTGGTGCCGCAGCCCGGCACGGGTTTCTGCACCACAATCGCCTTCGCCAGCGGGATCGTCACCTGAGCCTGAGAAGCTTCTACCGGTATTTGCAGGTAGACGGCCTGAATCTGGATATGCACCTTGCCCACCGGCCCGGTCAGGGTGATCTTGCCCGCGAAGATTGCGCTATTGCTCTGCTGCGTCAATTCAACGGTGGTGCCGGAAACCGTTTTCCCGTTCACCACTGTCGTCACCAGGGCATTGAGCGTGGCCTCGTTGGCTCTGGGGATGATAGGCGTGTTCCCGTCTTCTAATTCCGCCTGGATGGTCAGGGGCTGGCCGATGCGCGCGATGTCACTCGTCTTCGGCTGCACCAGCGCCGCGTGCAGGCGCGACTCCACCAGCGCGTAGACCTGCGCTCCGCTATCGCCGCCCACACTGATGCCATACGTGCCTGGCTGGTTGACGGTGGAAAGCACCATGTTGTCGATCTCATAGTGGCGGTCGGTGGAACGCTGCACGGCCTGATCGGGAACGGGCTGCCCATCGGGGGCAGTCAGCGTAATGGCAAAGCTAGCTGCGCTACGGAACGTGACAAAGATGACACGCTTCGCATAGGTATCGATGGAGACGGTGTAGGCGTTATTGCCGGACTGCACGGGAGCGAAGATCAGGTGCTGCCAGGCGGCGTACAACTGCACCACCACATGCGCCAGTTCCCGCGCATTGCGTACCAGCGTATAGCTGCCGCCCGTCCCGTTAGCGATGTCGCTTAATAACCGGTTCGCCGTCTGCCCGTCGGACGAGTTCAGATCAAGGGCCAGGCCAATGGTATTGACCGGGACAGCGAGCGCGCAGAACTGCGGGATAAGCTGGCCGCGTATCTCGTCGGCCTGATTCACTCCGTTCAACACGACCGGCTGCGGGCTGCCGTCGGTGACAATGACTGCCCTCGACCCGGCAGGGGCGTGCTTCAGCAGGTCAAGCGCCTTCTGCATGGCAGGCGCCAGAGGCGTATTGCCGCCGATGGGATAGTTCTGAATCTCATTCTTCAAGGCGTCGCGCTGGCCCGCGTTGCTCAGCGCGGCAGGCCCCAGCACAGGGGTACTTCCATTGCTGAAAGGGATCACCGCCATCGAACCGGGCCACAGATCGGCCAGAGCTTTTGTCACGCTCGTGCTATAGCCATCCGGGTCGGTCGCGCCTGGCTGGTCTACAAGGCTCCCGGAACGGTCAAGCAATACGATCAACAGCGATTGATCGCTCACCGCCGCAGGCTGCGCGCAACCGGCAAGAGGACGGGTCAGCGTTCCCGCTTCCAGACTCGCCGCCCGTGCCACGCCAGGGAGCAGTAAAATGCCACAGCTAAGGACAAGCAACAGAATAAATGAAAAGGTCAGACCAATATGAGAGCGGATTGAGAATCGTCCGTTCCTTGCTGTTCGTCGCTGCATATCCAACTCCTTAACCTGAGACATGTCAGATTATCGATACACGCATAAGCCGCCCGCTCTTCCCCGTCATTTTTCAGAGAGCGCAGTGACTGTTCGTATACTACAATCGGACAATCTCAAAAAAGGTTGCAATATTCACTCACTAATTTTTGAGGTACTGTTTTGTGCTTAAAATGCGATTCGCATGAACGAGTTGTCATACCGGGTTCAGCGAAGCATCCGAGGTAGAGTCAGCATGGAGACAATATGGGGCAAAGGCGCAGGCCAGCTGCGCCCTTGCCCCTGATAGCGTTATTGAAGGAATAGTGGTCGCTAACGGGCCAGTTTCTGGCGCATCCAGTCGGCCTGCTGTGGGCGGTGTTTGAAGGGGATGTTGTTGCAGACGTGGTTGCCGTCCTCGAACATCCAGAGTTCGGCCAGGGGGCCTGCTTCGGCGACCATACGCTCGGCGGATTCCGGGGGGACGAGCCGGTCGAGGCGGCCCATGATGACCAGCAGGGGGCTGTGGATGTGTTCCATGACGCCTTGCAGGTCAAATGGCTCCAGCAGGGTGCGCGCGGTGGCCTGGTCTGACGCTTTGAGGCGGGCGGTGAAGGCCGCTTTTGTCAGCGAGGGCAGGCGGTCAAAATGGTCGGCGAAACGATAGGCCCCGCAGTTGCCGATGGCGGCTCTGACACGCGGCTCAAACGCTGCTGCACGCGGCGCGAAGTAGCCGCCGAGGCTGACACCCATCAGCCCGACCCGGCTGGCATCCACGTCCGGTCGCGTCTCAAGATAGTCGATGGCATATTTTATCGGCACTTCATAATCGTGCCTGAGGGGGTAATCATACTCCATCTCGCCCTGGCCGGGGCCATCGATGGCGAGCGCGGCCATGCCTCTTTTCAGGAAATCGTCGGCGTAAAAGTGTAATTCTTCTTTGACAGAATCGAGGCCGGGGATGAGGATGACGACGGGCGGTTTCGTCACGTGCCAGGGCTTGCGCAGGATGCCGTACATCACACCGCCGTTTTCGTAGGGGATGGCGACGCGCTCGCCGGGAAAGTCGAAACAGGGCAACCCCTTCTGATAAGCGTGCAGCGAGCGTTCGTGGGCGGCGCGCAGTTCGTCGGAACGATGCACGAAGAGGAATTTGCCAAAGTGGTAGGCAATGGCGGCGTGCAGGTAGTGGTAGCCAGCCGATTCGTAACAGCCTGCCGCCTCGGCCTGCTCGCCCATTTGCTCGTGAACCAGCGCGCACTCAGACCACTTGCGGCACCAGTCGTCCCAGTTTTCCACGCTGCTCGTCACACGCTGGAAGTCGTTGAGGTCAATGCCGTTGGCAATGAAGCGCGGCGCCCAGTGATCTATCGCCGTCTGCACCCGTTCATCAACAGCCATTGCAACATCCTTTCTCATAGATATTATGCCATTGCAAGCCCTCTCGCCCATCTCATCCTGAGCGCAGCGAAGGATGAGATGGCTTTTTCGGAGCAACTCAGACGCCGGAGAGCGTGCCGCCGAGGTAGAGGTGGCCGATTTCGGGATGGTGCAAGATTTCTGTGCTGGTGCCTTCCAGACGTACTTTGCCGCTTTCCATCACCACGCCATGTGTCGAGGCTCCCAGGCCCGTGCGCACGTTCTGCTCGACCAGCAAGATGGTGCGCCCTGTCTCATGCATCATCTTGATGGTGTCAAAGACTTGCTTGAGCGTTTTCGGGTCAAGGCCCATGGAGGGTTCGTCCAGCAGGATCAGCTTTGGATCGAGCATCAGGCTGCGGGCAAATTCGACAAGCCGCTGTTGCCCGCCGGAGAGGCTGCCCGCCTTATCTTTCGCGCGTTCTCTGACTATAGGAAAAA
>CADDYT010000098.1 GCA_902810755.1 Chloroflexota bacterium | reverse complement strand
ATCGGGGTCATCAGCTTACTGACGATCAGCGTTCCCAACCCCACCACCACAAAACAGATGACCACCAGTTTCCACTGTTTCGTCAGGATTACCCAGAATTGTTCAAAAGTCATATTTTCCTTCCCCTCTTCTCTCTATAGAGCCATGTCACGCGCGCGACTGCCCGGTAGGGGCCAGCTCATATTCGTGAATCATGCTGAATAGCTGCTCGCGCAGTTGCTCGCGCTCTCCGTGCCTCAGCTCCTGTTCAAGCCGCCGCATCCAGCATGCAATATCCTCCACCGTTGGCAGGGGATAGCGGTATGTCACGCTGAGAATCTTGCTATACGTGGTTCGCGCCAGCGTCTCACCCTCAGCCACCAGCGCCTCGTGCAACCGCTCGCCTGGACGCAAACCTGTATAGACGATAGAAATATCCTGCTCCTCACGCAGCCCGCGCAGGCGAATCATCTTTTCCGCCAGGTCTACAATCCTCACCGGTTCTCCCATGTCCAGGACATAAAGTCCTCCCTGCACAGCCAGTGCAGCCGTGTAAATGACCAGCCCGCAGGCTTCGGGGATGGTCATGAAATAGCGCGTCGCCTCTGGATCGGTCACGGTCACAGGCCCGCCCTGCTCAATCTGCTTCGTAAACAGGGGAACCACGCTACCGCGACTGCCGATGACGTTGCCGAAACGCACGGCACAGAAACAGGTATCTCCCTGTCTCGCCTGCGCCAGCGACTGAATAACCATTTCCCCCAGCCGTTTTGAGGCCCCCAGCACGCTCGTTGGCTCAGCCGCCTTGTCTGTGGACACGAACACGAAACGCGACACCTGATGTTCCTGCGCCAGCACACACAGGCGATAGGTCGCCAGCACATTGGTGCGGATAGCCTGGTCAGGATGGTCTTCCAGCAGCGGCACGTGTTTGTAGGCAGCGGCGTGAAAGACAATATCGGGCTTATGGCGCGCAAACAAACGCTCCATATACGCAGCATCCGTGATGTCGCCGATGGTGGCTTGCAAGCTCGCGCTTGCCGGATGGGCGCGCAGGCTCTCCAGCAGATCGAACAGGCCGGTCTCGTTGGTATCCAGCGCAATGACAGAGCCGGGCAGGTAGTTGAGCAGTTGCCGACACAACTCAGAGCCAATAGAACCGGCGGCGCCCGTGACCAGGATACATTTCCCCCGCAACACCTTCTCGGCCTTCGAGGATTTCAATGGCACAACCTGCCGCTCCAGCAGTTTCGCAACATCAATTTCCGGCAGGCGGGCGGCATAGACCACACGAGGCAGCAGTTTCACATAGGCCATACAGAGTACAAAAAAGAGAACTCCCCCAGGCAGCATGCTCCACACCATCCCGATCACATGCGCCAGCAGTGTAATTTCACAGCCACCCAGCAGTGCAAAGAGATTCAGCGCAACAATGGCAACATACTGACGGCGACGCCCCTTCAGCCGATAGTTACGCGCTTCCACAAAAGGTATCTTCGCGGTCATTCTCTTCACGATGCGCCTGTAAAGCGCATCCACCCCTACCACGTTCAATTCAATCACCCGCTTGCTCATTTTGCGTGCGTCTCAACAATGTATTCGATCGCCGCAATCACATCCTCAACGTCTTCATCCGTCATCCCTGGATAGATGGGCAATGAAATCGCCCGCTGATAGGCGCGCAAAGCGACGGGAAAGTCATCAGCCTTCAGGTGATAGGTATCGCGATAGAAGGGATGCAAATGGAGCGGAATAAAATGCACACTCGTGCCGATGTTAGCCAGCGTAAGTTCCTGAATAAATGCATCTCTGCTGATATCCAGGCGTTCCTGGCGCAGCCGTAAGATGTACAGGTGCCAGGCATGCTCGCTATGCGCGAACTCCGGCGGCGTCTCCACCTGCGGCAGGTGTGAGAACGCCTCAGTATAGCGCCGGGCAATGCTGCGCCGCCGTGCCAGCAACCACTCTCTGCGCGCTAACTGGTGCAGCCCAAGCGAGGCCGCGATGTCCGTCATGTTATATTTATACCCGGCCTGCTGAACCTCATAATACCAGGTACCCTCAGCCGAGTAGCGTTTCCAGGCGTCACGGCTGATTCCATGCAGGCTCATCATCGCGGCGCGCCCGGCATACTGCTGATTGGCAGTCGTCAGCATACCACCCTCTCCGGTTGAAAGCGTCTTCGTCGCATAGAAACTAAAGGCCGTCAGATCGCCGATGGAGCCAACTATCTGCCCCCGGTACTTCGCGGGAAAGGCGTGGGCAGCATCTTCGATGACCGCGATGTTGTGTGCCTTCGCAATAGCAAGGATGGTATCCATCTCCGCCGGTAATCCCGCCATATGCACCACGATCACCGCTCGCGTGCGCGGCGTAATCAGCCTTTCCAACTGCTCTGGATCGAGATTGCAGGTAAGCGGGTCGACATCCGCGAACACGGGGCGGGCGCGAAAATACTCAACGACCTCTGCCGTCGCCGTGAAGGTATAGACGGGGACGATGACCTCATCGCCGGGCTGCAGGCCAATAGCATCCAGCGCGAGATGCATGGCAGCCGTCGCGGAATTGACGGCGACCGCATAAGGAGCCTCTACACAGGCCGCGAACTCGCGCTCAAAACGCTTCGTCTTCTGCCCGGTCGTCAACCAGCCCGAACGCAGCGTATCCACCACCTCGTCAATCTCTGCCGCCGTGATATGCGGCAGCGCAAAAGGGAGAAAGGTCTGGCGCGCTGCACGCCTTCTCGCTACCCCCGTTGTCATCAGTTTCCTATATTCCATGACCAGATACCACCTCACCCACTGTTTTTAAGAGAATAACCACATCAAGATAGTATGACTGATGTTTGATGTAGTAGAGATCACAGGCTAATTTGATCAGTTCATCCTGCTTCGTGCCGCCATACGTGTGTTTCACCTGGGCCAGTCCCGTCAGGCCCGGCCTGACCAGCAGGCGCTCGCGATAGCGCGGATGAAGCTGTTCCAGCTGCGCGGCATACACCGCTCGCTCCGGGCGCGGCCCGATCAGGCTCATCTCACCGCGTAAAATATTGATGATCTGCGGCAATTCGTCCAGATGCGTGGCCCGCAGCAAACGGCCAATGCGCGTTGCGCGCGGGTCATCTCTGGTAGCCCAGACGGCTTTTCCCTCCCGTTCCGCGTCGGTGCGCATAGACCGCAGCTTGTAGATCGTAAATGGTTTTCCCATGTACCCCAGCCGTTCCTGCGTGTAGAAGAGCGGGCCGGGAGACTCCAGATAGTTACACAGCGCCACAACGGGCAGCAGCATACATAAAGCAACCACCCCACACAGGCTGAAAAGAATATCCATTGATCTATGCCAGCAACGATAGAGTAAAGAAACTGTGCGGGCTTCACAGGCCGTTCCGTCAGGGCTATGAGCAACCCCCTCTTGCGTGGCTTGTTCCAGAACAGACGGCAGCATACATTTTTACCTCCTCCTCAACCATCCACCGGCCACCTCGGCAGTGGCTATCTACTTCTCAGTATAGAAGAGCCTTCCAAAAATCGGCTCATTACAGGGTACTTTAGTCACGCCCCATCGCTGCATCCACCGGCACCGCAGCGGCTCTTACCACTCCGCGTTCGCTCAGAACGGCGTTAATACGCTCTTCCAGAACAGTTACAAGACGCTGCCGGTCAAAGTGTTCCCTCACAAAGGCGCGACCGTTGTGACCCAATGCCTGCGCAAGCTCGGGATGCTCATACACACGCAGAATGGCAGAGGCGAGGGAATCTACATTCTCCGGCTCTACATAAATTGCAGCACCGGCTTGCTGCTCGGCAAGTCGCCGCGCTTCTCCATCTACCCCCAGCAGCACGGGCCGCTCACAGGCCATCACCTCATACATCTTTGACGGTAGCGCGCCTTCAAACAGGGGTAAGCGCCGCAAAGGTACCAGACAGGCATCAGCAGCGGCAAGTAGCACAGGCATCTGCTCGTGCGGCACAGGGTCGATAAATGAAACATTCAGCAGTTCCTGTTCTCGTGCCTGAGCTACCAGGTCGGCTTTAGCCGCGCCATCCCCGGCGAAGACAAAGCGTATATTGGGCTGCCACTTCAATTGCGCGGCTGCATCAAGTACAGTTGACAGGCCCTGTGCCAGCCCGTGCGTCCCCGCATAAAGAATGGTAAATCGATTATCCCAGCCAAGCTGCGCCCGTGCCTGCGCCTGTGGCATGGGTTTGAACTGCGTTGTATCAACACCGTTTGTAAGCAAAAACACTCGTTCGGCAGGCACTCCACTCGCCACCAGCCTTTCACGAATACCTGCGGTCACAGCCCAGATAAAACGCGCCTTCTGATAGGTTGATCGCTCTAACAGGCGAGCCAGGCGAATGAAGAGAGGATTACGCAGGACGCCTAATTCAATAGCCGTGTCCGGCCAGAGGTCGGCGACGGTGAAAATAAAGGGGCAGTGCTTCCCCCACGCCAGTAGCCTGCCGCCGATGGCATTGAAAAGCGGCGGAGACTCAACGATAATGATATCCGGTCGCCCAATATACTTCCAGCCAAGCAAAGGAGCAATGCAGCCAAAGGATAATTGTGCGAGAATGCGCCGCAAGAATCCTTTATTGGGAGTAATATAGCTCCATACCCGCACAACATGTATACCATCGTCTACCTCCCGTGTGATGACCTTGCCCCGGTACTCCGATGCAACGATCCCGGAAGGGAAATTTGGAAAGGTGGTCAAAACCGTGACCTGGTACCCTCGCTTGAGCAGGCCCTTCGAGATGCCACTGATACGTATCGCGGGGGGAGTTTTTTCAGGTGGATAATACGGCGTCACAAAAAGTACATGCGTCATACAGGCATTCCTTACGTTTTTCGTTTTACAGGATAGATCACAAACTGCGAGCAATGCGCAGCGCGGCATCTCCTTCACCATAGGGGGTTCCACGCGGCGTCTGCGGCTCAGGGAGCCTGAGCGCGTTAATGATGGCCTGGGGCTGGTTCCCCGCGAGGATGTTCCAACCTGCTTCGACCGTTTCGACCCATTCCGTCTCCTCGCGCATGGTGACACAGGGGACGCCGAGCAGAAAGGCTTCTTTCTGCACTCCGCCAGAATCGGTGAGAATACGGGAGGCGCCGCGTTCAAGCGCCAGCATATCGAGGTAGCCCACCGGCTCAATGAAGGTAATATGCTCCCCCCAGGCAAGCCGGTAATCCCCCATACGGGCGCGGGTGCGCGGGTGCAGGGGAAAAATGACGGGCAGTTCCACGGCGTTCAGCGCAGCAGCAATGTTCCGCATGGCTGCGATATCATCGGTGTTGACCGGGCGATGTACCGTGACCAGCACATAGCCACGCTCAGCAACGTGCAGGGATGGCAAAAGCGCCCGCGCGCGCTGCTCGACAACCGGCTGCACCTGGAGTAACAGGTCATACATAACATCGCCCACCAGTTCGACGCCCCGCGTGATCCCTTCGGCGCGCAAGTGCTGGCATGCCGCTTTCGTCGGACAAAACAGCTTTTCAGAGAGATGGTCCGTGACTACGCGGTTGATCTCTTCCGGCATGGCGCGGTTGAAGCTGCGCAGGCCGGCCTCCACGTGGGCAATGGGAATGTGCAGTTTGGCGGCTGCCAGCGCGCCCGCCAGCGTTGAGTTGGTGTCTCCGTACACCATCACCAGCGTTGGTCGTTCCCTGAGCAATACCTGCTCAATCGCTTCCAGCATGCGCGCCGTCTGCTCCCCATGCAGGCCGGAACCACAGTTCAGGTGATAATCCGGCTCTGGCAGCTCTAGCTCATGAAAGAACTGCTCAGACATGGCGTAATTATAGTGCTGACCCGTATGTATGATAATCTCTTCGTGATACTCCCGCAGCGCCCTGCTCACCGGCGCTAACTTGATAAACTGAGGGCGCGCCCCCACAATCGATATTACTCGCATAATCTGTATTTCTATGACTATATGAAACTTTTCACGGGAGCAAGAAGAGAACGCTCCTCCTGCTGTTCTTTCCATCTGTGCCTGTTACCATCCCCTATCGCAAGGTAATGCATCCCTGCCTCCTCGATCTTCGCACGATCCAGCGCGCGGCGTCCGTCCAACAGCACCCGGCAGCGCGGGAAACGTCGGAAATCGAAGGCCTGATAGGCCCGGTGGTCGGCCTGAAGCACTATCGCTCCGATAGCAGTTTCATCATCGGCGGCAAGAGGCGTGTAGCCCAGAGCGCGCAGTTCGTCATCGGTGAACAGCGGATCATGCGCGTAGACGACCGCGCCATGCTTTACCAGCTCCTCCTGAAGCAGACGCGCGCTGGTGAAGGCGACTTCACGCACATTGCCACGATAAGCCACGCCCAGAATCAGGACACCCTGACCCGTTAATGAGCCTGCGATAGATTCGATACGCTGCACGGCATACGCGGCCATGTTGTCGTTGATCTGGCGGGCCTGGCGCGGCAACTGCAAGAGCGAAGACCGCCTTTCCCCGGCCTCTTCTACGCCGGATATGAGGAAGTAGGGGTAGACGGGGATGCAATGGCCGCCGACGCCGACGCCGGGAGTGTGGATATGCGAATAAGGCTGCGTGTTGGCGGCTTGAATGGCGGCGCTGACATCCAGGCCATGCGTATCGGCAAAGCCGGCGAACTCGTTGGCCAGCGCAATATTGACATCGCGGTACGTCGTTTCGATCAGCTTGACAAATTCGGCCTCCTCGGTCGAGGACATGGCTATGATGTTCGCATCCAGCACAGACTGGTAGAAGGCGACCGCCGCCGCCAGGCTCTCTTCGTTGATGCCACCCACCACTTTCGGATAGGCCGACAGGTCGTGGAAAATGGAGCCGGAGGAGACGCGCTCAGGACTGTAGGCAAGGTGGAAGTCGCGCCCGGCTGTCAAGGCGGAATGCGCTTCGAGGATGCGCGCAAAGCGCCGGGCTGTTGTCCCCACCGGCAGCGTCGTTTCATAGATCACCAGCGTCCCCGCTCGCAGTCCGCGTCCGATGGCTTCGGTAGCGGCATCGATGGCGCGGAAATCCACCCGGCGCTGCTCATCTACGACTACCGGAACAATCACAACCACCACGTGCGCCTGCCGCACCGCCTCAGGAGTATCGGTCGTGGCAGTCAGCCAGCCCTCCTCTACCGCGTCGGCGACGATGGTCACCACTTCCGGTTCCTCCTGCACGTGGGAGATGCCCACGTTGATTGCCTCAACCACACTGGCATTGATATCACAGCCAATGACGCGCCAGCCATGCCAGATGTACTGGATAGCCAGCGGCAGACCGATCTTGCCCAATCCCACGACGGCGACCGTTGATGGATTGGCAAAGGCCCGAGAAACAGTATTCTGCATCTTTACAATTCCACCTTCACTTCGACAGCCTGCTGTACCTGCGCCGCTTCCCGACGAGCAGCAGTCTCGCTGAGCCGACACACAACCTGCAGAACGGCCAGCCCATCTTCCCCCGAAACTCTGGGCGCGCAATCGTTGCGAATCGCCGCCAGCACATCCTCGTATTCCAGCCGCAGCGGCTCGGCCTTTTGTACCTTGAGCCGCGTCATCGTTCCCTCGCTCACCCCCGCCATTGTGCGCAGGGTATCCCACGAAGTCGGGGTATAATCATTTTCGTAAAAATAGACATCCTGGGTCAGATAGTTGATCAGATACATACCGCGCTCGCCTGTCACGCTCAGTTCGCGCACCTTCGTCGGCGTCAGCCAGTTGACATCGAGCATGCCCATTGCTCCGTTGGCGAAATGCAGGATACCGAGCAATGCATCCTCGTGCGTCGCGTGGATGCGCTGCTGCGTCTCGGCGTAGACGCGCGTCACCTCGGCATCGGCAAGGTAACGCATGACATCGATATCGTGCGTGGCGAGGTCGAGCGTGACACCCACGTCACGAATGCGCGGCGGGAAGGGGCCAAGCCGCCGGGCATGGAGATGGAAGAGTTGCCCCAGTTCGCCCGCCACCAGGTGCCGTTTGACCTCGATGATGGCCGGATTGAAACGCTCAATATGCCCGACTGCTAGCTTGACGCCGCGCAAACGGGCAAGCTGGATCAGCCCCGCCGCCTCTTCAGGCGTACTGGTCACCGGCTTTTCCAGCAAAACGTTGATCCCCCGATCCAGCAGGTGAGATGCGACCGCGAAATGCAGATAGGTGGGGACGACAACAGAGACCAGATCGGGCGCGGTCCGCTCCACCATCTGCCGGTAATCGCTGAAACCGGCCACGTGGAAGCGGTTCACGGCCCGCTGCAAGTTCGCGTCAAGCGAATCAGCCACTCCAACAAGCTCTATCTCATCTTCATTGAAATCGCGCAAGACACGCAGGTGATTCATGCCCATTGCACCCGCGCCAACAACGGCAACCTTTACGCGCATAATCGCAGCACCTCGGACGTAATCGTTGCCAGATCATCCTCGTTAAGAGCGGGGTGAACCGGAAGAGACAGCGCCTCTTGCGCTGCCCTTTCGGCAACAGGCAGGCGGCCATCGTGCGCGCCGACAATGCGAAACAGGGTAGGATGCTCGCGATAGAACGGCTGCCGGTGAATGGGCCGGGGATAATGGATGCCTGTCCCAATACCACGCTCCCCCAGTCTCGCCGCCCACTCGTCGCGCTTCTGCGGCACGCGGATCGTGTATTGATGATAGACATGGCGGCATCCCTCTCGCACCAGCGGCGTCTGTACCGCCTCGTACAGTGTTGCCGTCAGAACAGCCGCATTGGCGATGCGCTCTTGGGTGAAGCGTTGCAGTTTGTCCAGTTGCGCCAGCCCCAGCGCGGCCTGCATCTCCGTCATGCGCAGGTTATAGCCCAGCGTCAGGTGGCGATAGCGTTCCTGCTGTCCGTGATTGCGCAGAAGCCGCAATCGCTCGGCAAGAGCCGCATCGCTGGTGGTAATCATCCCACCTTCACCCGTTGTCATGTTCTTGGTGGCATAAAATGAGAAGCAACCGGTGCCGAAGCTGCCCACCATCTGGCCGTCAACGCTCGCCGCATGCGCCTGACAGGCATCCTCGATGAGAGCGAGACGATAGGTCGCGGCCAGTGATTTGAGCTGGCGCATCGCTGCTGGATGCCCGTAGAGGTGAACCGGTAAAAGGGCCTTTGTGCGCGGGGTAATCGCGGCCTCAACCTGGGCCGGGTCAAGGTTAAAGGTATCGGCTTCGATATCGACAAAAACCGGAGTCGCGCCCGCCATCAGAATAGCGTTAGCGGTCGCGGCAAAACTGAAAGGAGTCGTAATTACCTCATCACCAGGGCCAATATTGTGCGCCAGCAAGGCCAGGTGTAGCGCCGCCGTCCCCGAAGAAACCGCGACCGCCTCTTTCACCTGGCACAGCTCAGCAAAACGTTGCTCAAATGTGGCAACACGATGGCCCTGCGCCAGTTGGCCAGAGGCCAGCACGTCGAGAACGGCCTGTCTCTCCTCAGCCTCCAGTACAGGGGATGCAATAGCAATCATCTTCCACTTTTCCTCTTCCACCACAGGATTGCAGACTTCGCCATGCAGGCAAAGCCCATGTATATTTCTACCTGCCAGTATAGGCGTGCTGTCAAATGAAAAGCGTCTATCTTGATGAAACTTTCCCTGGAAATGGCACGTGAAACTGGTGTATACAGAACAATTATGAAGCGTATACGACTTCAGCAGCAGAGGGGAGACAAAGATGAGCAGCTACACGAAAGACAATATTCACACAGGCATGCACGTCTATTCCTCAGATGACCACGACGTGGGCCATGTGGCAGCCGTTTATCCCGACTCATTCGAAATTCACAAAGGGTTCTTTTTCCCGACCAACCGCTATATCCCGTACAGTGCGATAGCCTTTATCGAAAACGACCGCGTTGTGCTAACCATGCCTGCCGATGTCATCAAGGACAAAGAGTGGACCAAACGCCCGGACTATGAAGACCACCTGGGCGACCCGCTACAACTGCTTTACGATCAGGGACACGGCGTCACTGACCCCTTCAATGAGGAGCCGCAGAACCCTGACCGACCATAAATTTCCCTGACGAAACCGGATGTCACCTTGCATCGTATCTGTCTATGAGTCCTGTACTTTTTCCAATCAAGCCAAATACGGTTAGAACCTGATTCGATCTAGGGTAATTACCCGATTGCTATGGTCTGCTCCATTCTTTACAATAGAAGCAACAAAACAGAGAATGGAGAAGTATCATACAGCGCCAGCATGCTACTCGGCTCGGCCTGTGAGTGCTGACCACGAGGCCATACGGAGTCCGGCAGCTGATTTTGTCGGTAAGTTTCCCGAAGGGAGCGTGGAATTATGGCAATTGTCAATTCTGTCACGGCTGTGCGACAGCCTGCGCACGATGATTCTGCTACGGCAGCAATGTTTCCCCCCGATGATAATACTGAATATACCAGAGATATAGCTTCACTGCACGTCAAAAGCGTACCGGAACGGATCACCGAACCGCTGGCTCCCCTGGATGAGGTGGAGAGCAGTGATGTGTTACTCGCCGATGACGCCGATGAGCTGGAAGACGGCGGCGAAGAAGATATCCTGGAAGGAGAATTTCTCGCACCTGCGCGCCGTTCCCATGCTAATGGCTTGCGGCAGGCCAGTGGCGCTGAAGATGCTTTTCAGAGCTACCTGCGAGATATTCGTGGGCTGGGGTTGCTGACGCATGCGGAAGAAATCGATCTGGCGCAACGGGCCGCACGCGGAGACGAAAGCGCGCGCCGCACCCTGATCGAATCGAATCTGCGCCTGGTCATCGCAATAGCGCGCCGCTATACCAGCACAGGCGTTCCCTTGATTGATCTCATTCAGGAAGGCAACCTCGGCTTGATGCGCGCCGCCGAGAAGTTTGATTATCGTCGCGGCTGTCATTTCGGTACCTATGCCACATGGTGGATTCGTCAGGCGGTGAGCCGCGCCGCCGGAGAGCAGTCCCGCCTGATTCATCTGCCAGAACACGTGGCGACCCGCCTGCGCAAAGTTCGCCGCGTCGCCGCACAGCTCTCGCAGGAAAACGGCCTGGACCCGCTACCTGAACAAATCGCCGAAGCCTGCAACATCGATGTCAACGAGGTTATCGACCTCCTCGGCGTCATCGAACAGCCCGTCTCCCTCGACGCCCCCGTCGATGATGAAGCCCGCTACTCCCTGGCCGACACGCTGGAAGATAGCACCACGCCTGCCCCGGCAGAGACGGCCTCCCAGCATCTGCTCGGCGAAGAATTGCACCGCGCCCTTGCCATGCTCACCCCACGCGAACGCGCCGTCATCACCCTGCGCTATGGCATCGGCGATGGCCGCAGCCGCACGCTGCTGGAAGTCGGCAAAGAACTGGGCATCTCCCGCGAGCGTGTGCGCCAGCTTGAAGTTGTTGCCCTCATGAAACTGCGCGGCATCAGCAGCAACGTCTCCCTGCGTGAGTGCGTCTGAAGGCTCACAGTCCAGGAAAACATACAAAGCGAAAGTGTGCTGCCAGTGAATGCAGCACACTTTCTTTTTCGCCTGGCTCAACAACAAAAGAGAAGAGCGAGCAACATCTCTCTCGACGAAACGTATAAACTATGTTACACTTGCCAGCAAGAGCTATAGGACGATAAAGATAGTAGCAGCTCATTAAGGAGGGCCATCTATGGCAACCTGTGTATCCTGTGGCGCCGATGTCAGCGGGAAGAAGTTCTGTCAGCAGTGCGGCACGCCCGTGCAGGCGACAGCGACGCCTGCACCCGCGACAACCAGCGCATCATCTGAACCAGTTGTAACACCGGCGGCGCCGAGTGTTTGTCCCCGTTGCAATGGAGAAGTGAAAGCAGGGGCGGCCTTCTGCATGCATTGTGGCTCCTCGTTGAGTCCGCACGTAACCCAGGCTACGACTCCCTCGCAGCCAATGATGCATACCTGCCCTGCCTGCCATACGCAGGTTCCCATTGAACACGCCTTCTGTAGTAACTGCGGGCAGCCCATCGCAGCGGCGACAGCGGCCCCGGCTCCGGTGGCAGCAGCGCCCAGCTTCTGCACTAACTGCGGGACACAAAACGCGCCGGGCGTGAAATTCTGTGCCAGTTGTGGAACGCCTATGGGAGCAGGAGCACCGGCCCCCCCGCCATACATGCAGTCAGGTCAGTACCCACAATACCAGCAGCAACAACCCTACTCGCAGTACCAGCAACCACAGCAGCCCTACGGACAGCCACAACAGCCATATGGACAGCCGCCATATGGGCAGCCCTACGGGCAACCACAACAACCCTACGGACCACCTAACCCATACGGGCAGTATCCGCAGGCACCGATGATGGGCCAGCAGCCAATGGTATTGCGCTGTCCCGTCTGCATGGCCATGTCGCCGGTAGGCTCGACCAACTGTCCCAGTTGCCGCACCAGTCTCGCCGGTATCGTTCCCACCCCTGCCAATATGCCTACACAGAGCCAGCAGGGCGGCATGCTCGGCGGCCTCTTTGGCGGTCAGGGCCAGGGCGGCAATATGATGGTGGGCGCGCTGGGCGGCGCAGCAGCTGTAATCGGCGGCGAAATGCTGCTGCACGGTATTGAACGCGACCTCGCAGGCGGCGGCAATGATTATGGTGAAGGGCGTCATCATCACCGGGACGAAGGGATGCTCGGCGATCTTGGTAACCTTGCCAACGATCTCGGCCTCTAAAGCGAGGTCCGTAAGGAAGGATTGAGCGTCAGGGCGACCCTACTATAGATGCGGCGTTCGTGCCGCCTGTGGAGCTGCGTCTATAGTAGGGCCACCCCTTGCGGGTGGCCTGCCCTGCGTTGGCACTGGCTTACCTTAACGCCTATGAGGGTCGCCCTTGCCCTCGCCAGGGCAGCTCCAGGCAGGTGAACCGCGCTGTAGGTTTTTCGATGTACAGACGAGATGAGCTAGCATGGTTCACCTCGTCTCTCCTTTGCCCGGTTCTTCAGCTTTGCCCCAAATGGGCTATCTCTTCCCCTCCTCTGTTGCGATACGTGTTGAAACAGTCTATAATACGCGGGAACAAGCCTTCTCTTTGTGACATAGAGATGTACATTGACCGGACGCTTTTGTCTATCTCTTAAGGAGTTGGAAGTCTCATCGCCGTGCCATGCGCGACAGCAAGGCTTGAGGCTTCGAATAAATAAACAGGAATGAATTACCGAAAAACAACATTACGCAATGGTTTGCGTTTATTCACTACCCGCATGCCCGGCATGCGTTCTGCAAGTATTGCTTTCTTTTTTACCGTTGGTTCCCGCTACGAGCCGGATGCCATCGCGGGCGTCTCACATTTTATTGAACATATGCTTTTTAAGGGAACACGCCACTATCCCAATGCCCGGCTCATTTCAGAGGCGATTGAGGGCGTTGGCGGCTCTTTCAATGGCAGCACCGGCAAGGAGCTAACCTGCTATACCGCGCGCGTACCGGCAGATCAATTGCCGGTCGTGCTGCACGTCCTGGCCGATATGGTGCGCTACCCCCTCTTTGAGGCAAAAGAGATCGAAAAGGAACGCGGCGTCATTATCGAGGAACTGAGCGCGACCCACGATGACCCGCAGGAATGGTGCAGTTTGCTGGTCGATCAGGTGATGTGGCCCGGTTTGCCGCTGGGCCGCGACGATGCAGGCTTTATCGAGACAGTTGCGCAGTTGCAGCGCGAGCAGATGCTCAGCTATATGCATACGCACTATCTGCCCAACACGCTGGTTCTCAGCATCGCCGGCAACATCGATCACGAAAACGTCATCGAGCAGGTGGAGCAACTCTTTGGCGACTGGGAGGCAGGAGAACTCCCACGCTGGCAAGAGAGTCTGCCGCCGCCCGATGCCGTGCCGGTGGCAATGATTCAGAAGGAGACCGAGCAAACCAATATCTGCCTGGCGCTGCCCGGTGCTTCCCATTCTTCGCCCGGTTATTACCCGGTTCTCTTAATCAATGGCATTCTTGGCGATGGCATGAGTTCGCGCCTCTTCCAGAGCATTCGCGAGGAACAGGGCCTGGCTTATGATATCGGCAGCTATATCAATACCTACTATGAAACAGGAAATCTGGTGATCAGCGCCGGAGTTGACCCATCGCAGACCGAGGCAACGGTGCGCGCTATCCTGCAGGAACTGGCACACCTATGCACAACTCCTGTAGCAGAGGATGAGCTTGAACGCATCAAGGCCTATATTCGGGGGGGCATCCAGCTCGGTCTGGAGGGAACGCAACAGGTCGCATCCTGGCTGGCAGGCCAGGAGAGTTTGCGCAATCGCGTGATGGAGGTTGAAGAGGTCATCGCCCATATCAACGCGGTCACCCCGGCTGACATCCAGTATACAGCGCAAAGCTGCTTTGCCCCACAGTGGAGGCGGCTCGCCATTATCGGACCTGACCACCCACGACAGGCAAAGCATTTCGAGCAGTTACTCAGAAGCCTGTAAAGGGCCTCCTCCGCTCCGGGCCATTCTGCTCTCGCCGGAATGGCCCGGAGCGGAGACTTCTATCACGTCAGAACGGCATTGCCGGTGGCATGGCAAAGCGGGAGAGGAGACAAGATTTTATGGCATCAGCAACGCTTCGCGATTATTTGCAGGATACGGAGGACGCCATCAGCGCGGGCCGCATTGATGAGGCACAGGCCCGCTGCCAGCGCATTTTGAGCCACTTTCCAGAGTCGCTTGAAGCGCAGCGCCTCCTCGGTGAGGTTTATCTGGCCCAGGAGCAACTGGAAGAGGCCCAGCAAACCTTCGACTGGATTCTGGTCAATGACCCGGAGAACATCGTCGTTTATTGTGACCGCGCCCTTATCTGCGAGCGGCTGTCAGATTACGATACGGCCCTGGACTGCTACCAGCAGGCATACGAACTCAGTCGCGGCGATAGCCAGATACGACATGAGTTCAACAAGCTGAGCGCCAGAGCAGGACAACAGGGTTTCATGCTCTCGCGAGCGGGCCTGGCTCGTCTCTACATGCGTGGCGACCTGCTGCCCCAGGCCATACAGGAGTGGGAGGCCGTGCTTGCTGCCACCCCCGATCGCCTCGATGCCCGCGTTGGTCTGCTTGAGACCTGCTGGCACGAAGGTCTCTTTGAGCAGGTTGAAGAACTGGCAACCGCCATCTTGAGCGATGTCCCCGGCTGCCTCAAGGCTCTCCTGCTACTCGCGCACGTCATCTCTTCGAAGGATATGCAGCGCGCAGAGGAACTCATTCGGCGCGCTGCAATGCTCGATCCCGACCTGATTATGGCCAGAGAACTCTTCAGCGACCTGCTCGCCAATCAGCCGCGAGACCCGTTCTTGCAACTGCTCAAACAGGAACCGGTCACGCTACCCGACCCATCCTCTGCTGTCTCTGCCTCTCCGGGAACCGCACGGAGTACAGCAGCCGTCACAAATGGTTCACCGGATGCGCCAGCTTCACCCTCTGAGTCCCTCTTTAGCTGGAGTAGTCTGGATACGCTCATTGTCGAGGCCGGACAACCAGTTCAGGCAGAGCAGGATATTCCCACCTTTGCCTGGTCGAGCAATAGCGCACTGGATATCAACCCGTGGGGCACCATCGATCAACTCGCCGCACAACCCACCGCCAGCGTGCCAGCGCCAGAAGCGCAACCCACATCACCGGCCGAACCATCCTCCTCGCAGGAAGCGGGTGCATCCGGGCAGCAGGAAGACCAGTTTACCGCACCGGCAGCCGATGATACCTTTGCCATGTGGAACAATACATCAGCCGCGAGTGAGAGCAGCGCATGGACAACGGAAGCCGATGAAGAAACTGCGCTCCCCACACCTCCGGCATGGCTCGATATGCTGACCAGAAGCGGACGACCTCAAGCGTCATCCACTCCGCCAGCCTCATCCGCTCCACCCGCTTCCGCATCGAACACAGGCAAAGGGAACCCCATGAACGCGCTCATCTCTGCATCTGAGGCCAGTTCGCCCAACGCAGGAACAGGGCCGCTTTCCCCGAAATCAGCAACACCCCCGGATGATACCTTGCCAGTAGCCCCGCTTACAACGGACAATGAAGATGAAGCATTCTCCTTTGGCCCGGACTGGCTTAAATCGCTGGGCGCGGAAGTTCTGGAGAACAATACCGCTTCCACTCCGGCCCCCGTCGAACCCACAATAGTAGCTGAGGAGCAGCACCCTGCTGATCCAGCACCATCCAGCGAATTTGAATTCTGGCAGGAATCCTCCTGGAGCAGCAAGACCGGTGAAGCGGGCCAGCAGGAAGGCCCGACCCATTCCTGGCTCGACCAGGCGGGCAGCCTGACAGCAAACTGGCAAACACCTGTTGACCCCTGGATGGAACAGATTGCGCAGCAGGATCAACCAGCGTCGCCAACTCCGCCAGCTTCAGAGATGCAACAGGCCCCTATCGATCCCTGGATAGAGACGCCCGCGCCAGGCCAGCCAGAACAGGGGCCGGAAGTAGAGCGGCAGCCTGCAACCCTGGAAACCCTGGAACGCGACCTGTTCGCGCAAGGCTTCGTACCCCTGGAACCCGGCTCCCTCGCAACAATTGCCGGAGAAGAGGATCTCTCTTCGGCCCTGGCACCGTTTAGCCACAAGGTAGAGCCACCGGTGCAACCTGCACCGGTATACGAAGAACAGCCAGATTCGCAGCCACAGCAGCTAGCTGCATCACAGACCCGGCCAGCACAGGCACAGTCGCCTGCACCTGTACCACCGTCCGCGACAGCACCCGCTGAAGCGGCTGAGGAGCCATTGTGGCAGGCAACGCCTGCACCATCGCTCTCTGCACCGACCGGAGGCAGCGCCATACAGGAACTGCTGTCACATCAGCCCCGGCAGTCACCAGAACAAACGGCAGATACATCACGACCTGCCCCCGCCACACCAGCACCAGACGTGCAGACGGCGCAGCCGCTTTCTACCGTCCCGAAAAAGCCAACCCCTGCTCCCGAAGTTACCCTGGACGAGCTGGAACTGACGATGAGACGGCCCGTCGTAAAGTTGCAGCCAGCGGCGCACAAACCGGTTGCGCCAGCAGGGCCGGGGCAGGCAGAGGCCATCAGTCGAAGCAGGTCGGCTGCGGGCGCGGCCAGCGAGAACAACCTGAGCTACAAAGAGCGGCTGCGCAAAGGCTACCATCACCAGCTCGCCGGTGATTACGACGAGGCCATGCAGGAGTATCGTGTTATTATCCGTAATGCCCCCGAATTGCTGAGCGAAGTCGTTAGCAACATGCGCGCCCTGCTCAAACTCGCGCCCAGATATGCCCCTGGCTACCGTGTCCTCGGCGACGCCTATATGCGGCAGGGAGAGTACCTGCAGGCGATGGAAGCCTATAACAAGGCGCTGATGATGGCGAAAAAGGGGCAGGCACAGGGACTGCGGTAGTGCCAGTAGAGAGCAAAAGGAGGTAAAGCGTGGAAACCATCCTACAACGGTTGACCGATCTTGATGATATCATCGGCGCGGTGCTTGTCAGCAAGGAGGGTCTGATCGTCGCCGGAACGCTGCACAGCGAGGACGAAGAAATGATCGGGGCCATGTCGGCGGCAGCCTTCGGCTCGATTACCGACTACTCGCAGCAAATCAATAGCGGCGAGATGCGCCACGTCATCATCGAGACACAGACGGGAACTATCCAGCTTGCCGACGTGGGCGACCTCATTCTCGTGGTCACTACCCAATCGCATCGCAATCCTGGCCGTGTCCGTATAGAGATGAAGAAGGTTTGCAAGCAAATCGCACAGATAGTTGCAAGCTACTAAAAATATCACACAGAGAATGGAGTCCTATGGAACGTACACTGATTATCGTCAAACCCGAAGGGGTGCAGCGCGGCCTGATCGGGAAGGTCATTTCTCGCTTTGAGGAGCGCGGGCTGAAGTTTGTTGGCCTCAAGCTCATGCAGATTACGCCTGAACTGGCCGAGAGACACTATGGCGTGCATAAGGGCAAACCCTTTTATCCTGGCCTTGTCAAACATATTACTTCCAGCCCGGTAGTCGTAGGCGTGCTGGAAGGCCCGAAAGCCATCAGCGTCGTGCGCAACACGATGGGAGCGACCAATCCGGTCGAGGCGGCGCCGGGCAGTATTCGCGGAACCTACGCCCTGGAAATCGGCTTCAACATCGTCCACGGCTCCGATGGGCCGGAGACCGCCGCCTTTGAGATTAACCTGTTCTTCAAGCCGGAGGAACTGGTTAGCTATCCTCTCGCTGCAGATGAATGGGTCTTCGAGCAGCAGTAGGGCGCAGGAGTCTTCCTGCCGGGGTCCGGGGAAGGTGTGGAGAAGCCTCGGCTCAGCACTGTACTAACGGATGTGATAGAAGACAGAAAGCAAGGCAGAATGAGAAACCAGTAGCTTTTCACGGCTACTGGTTTTGCTCCTCTCTCATGCTGTATGCAGAGGAGTCTCTTCGCGCTTCGCGCCGGTCTTCTTCGCTTTGCGCTTTTCCTGTTCTACCAGCCGCCAGCAACATGTTCTGCTACGGAAGCACTTCTCCTGCTCTTCTGCTGTGACCGGCGGCGTATTCTTGAGGCAAAAAACCTGATACATTGGCTCACCGGCATACACATCGTTGCCGGGAAACCACCGCTCACGATAAAATGGGCAGGCGTTCTTATGCTTGCGCCAGCTGACGCTTTCCGCTGGATTTGTTTCAATACCGCCTGTACCGTTACCTGACAAAAAACTACCCCTTCTAACTATCTCTCTGTCTGCGAGCATCTCTACGGAATATTTTGTTGCTGGTAGTATACCACATCTTGCTGCAAGGTATATGAGCGAAACTACTGACAGGAAGCCGAACGTAATGGTATAATAGAAGGCGAAAAATGGAGGCAGCATTTGGTTGAGCAAAAGTTCGATGAAGTGCCATGGGACATCCGACAAACGTTCCTCGGCATCGCTCTCACACTCGTTCCCTGGATTGCCCTGGCGCTTGTCCTCGCCAGCCTGAATGGCAGCGCCAGCAGCAGCAGCAAACCTCTCTCTCCCCGACTTGATCTGATCAACGCTATCATCGTCTTTATTCTCTCCTCGCTCATCGAGGGAGCTTTCCTGATTGCCCCGCTCTATTTCGCGGTGCGAGCGCACCGCTCATCCCCTCACCGATGGAAACTGGCGTTTGAGGCGCTCGGCTATCGCGGCTTCCGGGCCGAGCGCGCCCTGATGTGGATAGTGCTGCTCATCGTGGCAATCCTGGCGGTCGATAACCTTTACCAGTACATCATCAACGTCTTACATCTGAACCTGCAAACCAACGACCAGGTATTGCTGGAACACAGCAAGCAGGAACCGTTGACCACCTATGCCACACTGCTGGTCGCAGTCTTCGTCGCGCCGTTCTGTGAAGAGACCTTTTTCCGTGGCTTCGTCTTCATGGGCTTCCTGCGCGCCATGCCGCTGGTCTGGGCCATCATCTTCAGCGCGCTGATCTTCGGCGTCGCGCATGCAGACCCCGGCTCGTTCGCCGTTCTCGTCATCATCGGGCTGGCGCTGGCGTTCCTGCGCTGGCGCACCCATTCCATCTGGCCCGGCATGATACTCCACGCCCTCAACAACGCCATTGCCGCCCTGGCCGTCATCCTCTACATGCAGGGCGTTATCCATTAGTGGACAAGAGAAAAACGGTTGTCGGCCAGTCATATTCAGCGACCGCTGAATATGACTGGCCGACAACCGTTTTTCTCTTGTCCTATTTCTTGCGCCGATCTTCCACGCGGGCGCTGGCGGTCTTCGACTCGCCGCCACTGGCGCGCGGCAGGCTATCGGGCGCCACCAGTTCCACCTTCGGCGAATTGCCCGTCACCGTCTTAACGGCCTCAGACATTTCGCGGCTCAAAGCGGCGCTGCGCGTGGCATCACTGAGGATCGCCGGGTCCTTCACCTCAACCTTGAGATCAAAGGTATCCAGACCATCCTTCTTATCAACGATGATGCGGAAGTTCGAGCCTGTTTCGGGGAACTTCACCAGCGCGGCCTCAACCTGGCTGGGGAAGACGATCAGGCCGCGAATGGAGACGGCATCGTCGCTGCGCCCCTTGATGGCGGCGATCTTTGGATGCGTGCGCCCGCAGGGACACTCCTGCCACCACGTGCGCGAGAGGTCGCGGCTGCGATAGCGAATCATGGCCGTGCCATCAGCCGTCAGCCATGTCCAGACCAGCTCGCCATCCTGACCTTCCGGCACCCACTCGCCGGTCTCAGGATTGATGCATTCCACCAGGAAGGCATCTGCCCACGCATGCATGCCGTCGCGCTCCTCGCACTCGCAGGTCATGCCGGGGCCGAGGAACTCGGTCATGCCAAACTCATCATAGGCGGTGATGTTGAAGAGTTCTTCCAGCTTCAGGCGCGTCTCCCAGGGCCAGGGTTCCGCACCGAACAGGCCAATCTTGAGCTTCGAGTCCTTGAAATCGACGCCGCGCTCGCGGGCCTTATTGCCTACATAGAGGCCAACGGAGGGGGTCATACACATAGCGGTCACGCCGAAGTCGAGAATGAAATCGATCATGCGATCGTACTGGCGCGCATCCGACCCCATCGGAATGGCCATTGCATTCATCGCCATCGCACCGTAGTGGAAGCCGAACCCGCCGGTTGCCAGGCCATAGCCATAGCAGTTCATCAAGATATCGCCGGGGCGCATGCCGGTCATCCACAGTTCGCGCGCATTCAGATCCGCCCAGTACTCAATATCCTTCTTCGTCGCAAAAACCGGGACACTCTTCCCTGTTGTGCCGCTCGTCGCGTGAACCTCGACCGCTCCGCCCTCTCCGCCAATGCCGCGCAACGCCATCCCATACGGGTAGGCCGCGCGCACCGTCTTCTTTTCCAGGAACGGTAGCTTCTGAATATCTTCCAGTGACTTGATGTCTGAAGGCTTCACGCCAGCCTCATCATACAGATTGCGGTAAAACTGGTTCTGATGGTAGGCACGCTCGACAATCGCCTGGAGACGCTGCAACTGCAATGCCTTCAGTTTGTCCTTCGGCATCGTCTCCATTTCTTCGTTGAAATACTTCCGATCACTCATGGCACAACTTCCTTCCGAGTCCTAAAAATCCCACACTAACTCGCATTCCAACGCGGCAGCGATGCGTTCCATGTGGGTCATGATGTCATCGAGATACAGGCCCTTGTTGACCAGGTCTACCGACCCATCAGGATTGAAATAGGTCGGCGGTAGAGCAGGGTCATGTGGAATGAGGCGCAGGCCGCGTGGCCCCAAATCTAGCCAGTCGCCTAGATTCAGAGGCTCCAATGTACTGCGCAAACGTTGCCTGTCCCTTGCGACCTCACGTGGGCGCAATTCGCAAGAGACCATGCTGAATCCATATTCCATAGTCGATAACCTGAACGCATCGGCGCGACGAACATGGCCGAAGCATCCCCGGCCCATTCGCCCCAACCCGCTACGTCTCCCTTTCAGGCCCACACCGACCAGATGCAGGCAAATACAGCTCTTACGCTACCCAACCACCAGAAAGAAGGACTATTACCAACCCTATTCTATCACAATCGTTGAACTTTTTGCACGATTCGCGCAGGTAATCTTCAAACCACTCAGGGCATGCCATACCATGAGAATGCCCTTCTGGCGTGTCATGCGGAGCGGCAGCGAAGCATCTCTGCTCACCATGAGAAACCATCGCCAACCTGTCAGGCTTCGCTCGCGCTCAGCCTGACAGGTGAAGGGGTCTTTGTTCCACCATGCATGCGCAGAACCAGCGATGAGGACTTCCCCGGCGGCGGCTACGTCTTCGGCCCGACCGGCGCCTGTCTCCTCTCTACAGAGGATTGGTCAGAGGGCGTCCTCTATGCGGAAATTCCCCTCGCATAGCGCGCAAAACTGGCTCAGCAAAAGCGTTGAGCGCGCTTGTGATATGCTATTACAAACGGCCTGGAAGATGTTATCCTCTGCTTCGCTCAGGATGACATCTTCCAGCAGCTTTCTAACGGCATGGAAAAATATATCTTCAGGAGCAAACATATTATGTCAAATAGCATACAGGCGGTCATCTGGGATCTGGACGGTGTGATTATCGATAGCGCGGAGCAGCATAAGCAGGCGTGGCAGCGACTGGCCCGTGAAGAGGGCGTCCAGTTCAGCGATACCGATTTCTGGGCCACTTTTGGCCAGCGTAACGACGATATTCTGACAAAACAATGGGGCATCGCTTCGCCGGAGAGAGCGCGGGAGATGGCGAACCGTAAAGAAGCCTACTTTCGCGAATACCTCCGCGACACGGCGGCTCCCCTGGCCGGCTCGCTCGAATTGATGCGCGCCCTGCACGAGGCAGGGTTCGCCCAGGCGCTGGCTTCTTCAACTCCCATCGAGAATATTGAGCTAATCAGCGAGATACTGGGACTCAAACGCTACCTGTCAAAGCTTGTCTCCGGCGAGACCGTGCCGCATGGCAAGCCCGCGCCGGATATTTTCCTTAAGGCAGCCCGCGAACTGGGCATCGCCCCCGGCTACTGCGTCGTCATCGAGGACGCAGTAGCGGGAGTCGAGGCGGCCCACGCGGCAGGCATGCGCTGCATCGCCGTCGCCGGAAACCGCAACGTACCCGGCCTGCGCAAAGCCGACCTGCTGGTCAGATCGCTCACCGAGGTCAACGTCCAGAAAGTGCGCGAACTCGCTTGACAGGTGCGCGCAACAATGGCACAATAGAACTACAACGTACACATCATACAGCGCACAACAAACGTGGAGGTGTAGGGGCCCCGGTGGGTCTCACCGTCTTCAAAACGGCTGGGGGGTCGCTCGGCGCGGTCCCTGGTGGGTTCGACTCCCATACGCCTCTGCCCCTTCTTTCGCTGTCATCCTCCGTTCTCACTCAGCACAGGGAACAGCCCTGTCAGAATTCATAATCGTTGTCGCGCATATCCTTCGTTACGATCATATGAGAGCGGTAACGAAATTATTCAATGCGGGCCGAGATGTTCAGCCTGCTACGCATGTGCCTGAGAGCGTTTCTGAGCGCGGACAGCAGCGCCATTCGCCGCGAGCCACGAGCCAGTTCCGCGTCAATGTGAGCCTGTTCCATCCCCTCGCGCAGCTTCTCCTCATGAATAATATGTATTCCGGTATAGGAGGAAGGAAACATCAGTCACTCCTTCTATTTTTCTTTCTTATCTAAAGCCCTGGCAGGGTCTCAGACCAGAGCAGTCGCTCAAAAAAGCGGCTCACATTTTTTTCATCCATGCGACTACCAAGACGAGCGACCAGAATATTGGCAGGGTCCATGCGTATATTTGATTCGGAAGTGAGGTATTCGGCAAAGCCGTGAGCTGCGGAGAGTCGGGCAATCATCTCTCGATACTGAAAGCGGGACATGCCCAGTCCCTGATAATCCCAGTGCCAGGACAAACCCAGGCCCACGATCAGGCACTCTTCTACTGACTCAAACTCAAGCGCGAAAGAGAGCAGTTGATGCGCAAGCCCCAGATTGCGCCAACCAGAGCTGACCTCAACGCTGATCTCATACGCCTTCGCAATATCCTGCCACCAGTGATCTAATGGCGCGAGGGAAACCTGGCCCACGATGGTATCTGAAGCATCATAGGCCAGTGTAACTCTACCCTCTGACTGCCCGGCAATCGAAAGCAAGAGCTGGTGTTCGCGTTCGGGAAGGCGGGCAAAGGCACGCAGCCCTTCATCCACTTTCAAACTTTCGATAAATGAGGGGGAACACCAGCTTCGCAGGAATACCGACCCGGCTGGCGTCTCATACGTTTTGATGCGAACGACGCTCCTGCTTTCAGGCTTCCCCCGGTTATCTGTATAGTATACTTTTTCCTGTAACATCACTATCATCTCCTTATACATCTATAGCATCTAATGAAAGCCGGGCCAGTCCTGGCGTCGTTGCCACTCCTGGCTATTGATGCCATCAGAGCTGTTGGCTCCCCAACGGCAGGCAATTATGCCAGGTACAGCCAGCGCAATGAGGAGGCAGAGAGTAAGCATTGTCTTCTCTTTCTTTTTATTGA
>CADDYT010000097.1 GCA_902810755.1 Chloroflexota bacterium | reverse complement strand
GGCGCGAGGACGTTTTCTTCTGGCCCTCTACTCCAGAATCAGGAAGTGAACTTGAACGAGTCACATATGGGCTGGAAGTATTTTTGAAGAGCCTCGTTGTAGACAAGGGAAGGCGCGAAGAAAATGATGTTGTAGTAAATCTTATTGTGTTCGGCAGAAATGCTGGTGACATGATACTGGACGATACCCCCATTGGTGGCAACATCGAAGGTTGCGTCTTGCTCGGGCCAGACGACGCCGCCTAGCGTGCGCTGGAGCGTTACCGGCGTAATTGACTGCAAATTGCTGACACCTTGCGCATTCTGAAAACTTTGAATTTCAGCCTGATTGAGGGCGTCCGCACTGGGAACTGTGGCTGAAACAGCAGATGAAAGGCGCGCAACGGCAAAATCGATGGGGAGTTGCAGCGGACGAAAACTGATCTCTGTAGTACCATTCGACACCTGCGGCGCCTCTTCCTGCCAGTCGGACGGGAACTGCAGCGAAACTTGCAGGGCGTTGCTGCCAGCTTTACTGATGCTCTGAAACGAGCTGGGAGAAGGCAGGTCACTGGTAGTAGTAGGCGTTGGCGAAACTACTGTTCCCGCCGTGCCGGTAGCCGTCGCCTTTGGCAACGTGACAGGCTTGACGGACGTCTGTGCCGCGAGCTGGCCGCTGGTATAGAGTGAGCCAAGCGTCACCCCGACGCCTGCCACAACGGCCAGGATAAGGATAGCGGCGGTCATGAGAATGCTGCGTACGGAGCGCCGGGGTCTGGCCTCTACCGGCGTGGCAGGGGTGGGGGACACCGGAGTGGCGCCGTTTTGCGCCGCGCCCGACACATCAAGACGGGGCAACGTGGCAAGGGAAGCGGGCAGTTGCGCGCCGCTGCTCGGCCAGGGAGGCGCGCCCGCCGGCAGGTACGAAAAAGCGGTTGTAACAGGGCGAAGCGGTGATCCGCAATTCTGGCAAAGCGTCGCTGAGTCGGCGACTTCAGCGTTACAACGAGGACATTTCATAGGGACACCCCCATTATGCTAATTCTGCTGCTGCCGCTGTGGCAGGCGCACCAGGCAAACGACAATCGAAGCGCACCGTTCCATTACGGCGGTCGGTCACAACATGGATCACTTCAAGAACAATTGCTTCTCCAACGGAAACCGGCACGTCTTCTACATCAAGGACACGACACTCAAAATGACGCTCTGGATCAACTGTATCGGCGATGACACAGCGGACATAGGGATGCTCGGCCCCCTGGAAGATGGTTCTGAGGCCCGTTTCTTTCTCCAGGAGGGTTCCCTCTCGTGTCATACGTTTCATCTCCTCATCACTATACCTGAGACATTTGCATGCTAGAAATATTAGAGAACACGCGGCAAAATGTCAACCTTTTTCGACGAGGAATTTTTAACGGGGAAATGAAACGCGCCGCCAACGTTGGCGGCGCGTTTCATTTCCCCGTTAAACAGATTACTTTTTCAGCACTTCGGGATTCAGGATATTGGGTGGGGTCTGGCCGTTATGGAAGGCGGCGATATTTTCGGCGGCCATCGTGGCCATCAACGTGCGCGTGCGGAGCGAGGCGCTGGCAATATGCGGCAGCAGCACAACGTTTTCCATGCTGAGCAGTTCCGGTTCGACCGCCGGTTCATTCTCAAAGACATCCAGCCCGGCGGCGGCAATCGTACCGTTTTGCAGGGCCTTGACCAGGGCCTTCTCATCCACAATGGGGCCGCGCGCCGTGTTGATGAGGATGGCGGTAGGCTTCATCATCCCCAGTTCGCGCTCGCCGATCAGGTGATGCGTCGAGGGCATATACGGCGTGTGGATGCTGATGAAATCGGCCTGCTGGAGTATCTCATCCATCGGCATATACGTGACGTTGTACTGCCGCTCCTCTTCGGGCGACATCCGATACACGTCATAGTAGAGAACCTTCATATCGAAGCCGCTGGCCCGTTTCGCAACGAGCTTGCCGATACGCCCCGCGCCGATCAGGCCGAGCGTGGCCCCGTGGACGTCGGTTCCGCAGAAGAGCAGGGGACCCCAGCCGGTGTACTTGCCGGCGCGCAGGAAGCGTTCGGCTTCAGGAATGCGGCGCGCCGTGGCCATGAGCAAGGCAAATGCCAGGTCGGCGGTCGTATCGGAAAGCACGCCGGGGGTGTTGCTGACGGCGATACCCAGGCGCGTCGCCGTCTGAACATCGATATTGTTGAAGCCAACCGCCATGTTGGCAACCATCTTCAGGCGCGGACTGGCGGCGGCGCACGCCTCTAAGAAACGCGCATCGATGGTGTCGGTGAGCAGAGAGTAAATATAATCATGGCCGGGGCCGCGCCGCAGCAATTCCTCATAGGGCCAGATAACCCCCTCTTCCATATTAGCCTCGACATCGCCGATAGCCTCAAGGATCGGGTAAGCGGCGGCAGGAACCTTCTGCGTCACGAGAATTTTAGGACGATCTGCCATAATAATGACCTCCTGACGAAAGTATTGTACCCCTATTGTACCACTCAACGCTATCTCTTGCCGATGCTCATCAGAATGTAGGCAACGATCAATCGGCGCCTACGGGATGGTTTGATTGCTGTGTTGGCGCGATAAGCGCGGGTTCGGCGGCCACAATGGCGTTTTCCTCTATGACCCCGGTAGGAGGTGGTGTAGCGGGTATGAAGGCCGGGGCAGGCAGGCGGAAGGGCCTGCCGAAGCGGCGGCGCAGCAGCATGGCGAGCGCGGGCCAGCCATCGCGCCAGGGCGAAAGCTTCTTCGCCTTGCGCGGCCTGTAACTGATGGGGGCTTCCTCAATACGGTAGCCTGCCTGAAGAATGCAGGCGGTCATTTCCGGCTCGATCTCGAAGCGGCGGCCCTCCATGGGCAGCGCGCGGGCCACGTTGCCCGGCATCAATTTGTAGCAGGTCTCCATATCATGGATGCGGCAGCCGAAGAGAATATTGGTTACAAGCGTGAGAAAGCGGTTGCCCCAGCGCGTGGAGAATTTCTGCGGCGAGAGGTCGCGCCGACCATACACCACCACGTGTTCTTTGCCTGCGTGCCGCGCCTCTTCCCATGCACGCACCAGCGCGGGCAGGTCCTGCGGGTCATATTCCATATCGGCGTCCTGGATCGTGACCAGCTCCCCGCTGACCAGGCCAAAACCCGTGCGCAGCCCCACGCCCTTGCCCTGATTGCGGGCATGGCGTATATAGCGATAGGTATTGAACGGTTCCTTCTGCCGCAAAGCCTGCAAAATCTCCCAGGTGCGGTCCGTCGATGCGTCGTCCACGACGATGACCTCAATGTCAAGCGGAACCCGCGCGAGCGCCTCAAGAACCTGGGCTACCGTCTCCTCTTCATTGTATACGGGAACAACCACCGAAATCCGCATGCGCTGCTACCTCGTTTCTCTGATGTGTACGGGATTTCTAACCCTGTTCTAATAAACGAGTGAGCGCAGGACAGGAACAGAGGTAGCCCTATTGCCATAGCTGAATAGTACCATCGGTCAGGGCAACGAGGAGCCGGTGATCGCCGAAATGCAGCGCGCTGATCTGCCAGGGGTGGTAAAACTTCTGCACGAGCTGGCCGCGCGAGACCGACCAGAGATCGACGACCCCCTCGTTGATCTCGCTATCCTCGCGGGCAACGGCCAGATATTGCCCGTCGGGGGAGATAGCCAGGCGCGAACTGCCGCCCATCGTCCCGCTTGCCAGTTCGATATAGGTGCCGTTATTGCTATCATAGATGCGGATGTTCTTCGCGTCGTGAACGAAGGCAAGCATTCTGACATCGGGCGTGAAGGTGTAGGGCGGAGAGCAATCGGCGCAGCGCCCGGCCAGCACAGAGACCCTGATCTGCGGGCGAATCTTGCCGCTCTTGCCGCCAAAACGCGCCCGACCGGTCAAATCCCAGCGTCGGATGACCACCATCTCCTCGCGCTCCTCCGCCACATGAGCGCAGGAGAGCGTGAGCAGGGTGCGAACATCCCGCGCCAGGCCGCGCAGGCGAATGGCCCAGAACTGCCGGTTCGCAATCGAATCTTCCATGCAGACAATAGGCTGGCTCAACTGCTCCTCCGGCCCATCCAGCCTGTGCGTGACGACATCGGTTCCGCGCACGCCCCAGGCACGCGGAGATCGTGCGTCATCGATAAGCATGGGCAGGGCAGCGATGGCCTCGCCCATGTCACCTTCTGGCGCGCGCAGCACCATGTCAAGGGAATAGTGAGCGGAGACGGCGCGCCCGGTCAGCGGATAGCTCCAGAGCAGCGCGCCATCCCCGACGTTCCAGACATGCAGCGCGACGTGGCCCCAGCCCGCGAGGCGCGCGCCATCAGGGGAGAAACGCAGTTCGCGTAGCGACTCGACGCTAAAGCCGGGACGGGTGGCAAACGAGATGGCCGCCGGAACGGTCGTCTCCCTCTCCCCTTCAACCAGCCGCCAGATTTGCCCCTTGCCGTCAATCGTCCCGGCGGCAACCGCGAGACCTTCCGGCGTTTTGACGCTGCCCAGCGCGGAAATGATGCCCAACGTGCTATGCAGGAGAGGGCCGACATGCAACGGCCCCTTCGTGCTGAAGATGCTGAGGCCAGAAAACTCAAAATCTTCGGCGAAGTCGACGCGCTGCGGGCGCGGGCGCGGGCGCACAAAGCCCCCCTTCCGAAAATCGAGGACGCCGCCCAGCGCCGCATCGTAGTTCAGCCGCTGCTGCGCATCGCTCAACACAGCATACGCGCGATTGATGCGCTTCATCTGCTCCGCCCCGCCCGGCCCTGCCAGGTCAGGATGGTAGCGCCGCGCCAGTTGCCGGTACGCCCGCTTCAATGTATCGCTATCCGCATCTACCGGGACGCCTAAAATGGCATAGTAGTTTTCGGGTGTGTCCATATACTCTTATCGTATCACACAGAGGTCATAGCGACACAATCCTTGTGCGCGCGCTCATAGTGTTCTGAGAGAGGCGGCGCAAGGCCCAGATATACCAGGTGGCGATGGAGCGGTAGGGGCGCCAGACCTCGCCGCGTGCGAGCAGTTGCTGGCGCGTCGGGCGCTGCTCCAGATGGTAGGCGGCACGCACCCCTTCGATGAAGCCGAGGTCATCCAGGGGCAGCACGTCAAGGCGACCAAGCGAGAACATGAGAATCATTTCCGCCGTCCAGCGCCCGATGCCCTTGACTTCGATGAGGCGAGTAATCACCGCCTCATCATCGAGCGCGGGCAATTCGTCGAGGTTCAACTGGCCCCGTGTGACACGCTCCGTCAGGTCAAGCACGTAGCGGGCTTTGGGCGTCGAGAGACCGGCACCGCGCAGCCCATCATGATCGAGCGCGCTGAGGGCTGCGGCTGTGATCGCCGTCCCCGGCTCCAGCGCGAGCGCGGCGCGCAATCGCCCCATAATGGCATCGGCAGCCTTCACCGATATCTGCTGAGAAATGATGGCGTCAACCAGGGTCTCAAACGTATTGGGGTTCGGCGCGAGCGTGCAGGGGCCAACACGAACAATGGCATCAGCCAGCACAGCATCAACACCGCTCAAATGGGCAATGCCCCGTTCAACCGTTTCTTGCCAGGATGTGCTGCTGGTCATATGGATGATACATCTCCTCTATCAAGGTACTTTCTGGATAAGAACAGATGTATCATACCATATTCAGCAACGCCTTACTGCTTGTATGGTTTGATATCGAAGATGGCGAGGTGCTGGATGTCGGTGTAGATCTGGACGGCGCCGATCTCCTGCTGGTCGGTGGCCGGGTTGGTGCGACCGACATAGGCATAGTTGGCCTGGGTAGCCATGTCATTAAGAATGGTCAGCGTGGAGGGCTGCGCAAGCTGCGCCTGATCCATTGCGACCAGTTGTTTCGCATCGCTACGCACCTGTTGCAGCCAGGCGTTGACATTGTCGAGGCCCGCGCTGATCTGGTTCGCCAGACCTTGCTGGTAGGATGTCGAGCCGGGGGCCTTCAGCACACCGGCCATGTGCAGCGTGAGATGATACACGTAGCCGGGAGGATTCTGCGTCCCCGCCTGAAGCTCAAGCAGGGGAGCCGAGGCGTTCTTCGCGGGCAGCACCAGAAACGGTGTTCCGGCAGGCACATCATTGCGGACCAGTTGCTGGCCATCGAGATAGTCCAGGATGCGCACAAGCTGCCGATGCATCAGGTCATATTCCTGTGTCTGCCACTCGTCTCTGGCACTACTGGCAAAAGTCAGAACTTCCTCTGAGTTGCGGAAGTACCAGATATCCAGGCCCCCTTTCAGACCCAGAGCTTCGATAGTCGGGTCCCCTGAAAGCAGATGGCGCAGATGATCGAGCATGGACAGCTTCTCGCCTTTTGCCGGTATCTGCGGCACAACGGCAATATAGCTCCAGAGGCTTTTGTCCAGCGTCGGCTGGTCCGGTGGCGAATTGCCAGCATCTTCCTGCGTAATCAGCAACTGGCTGTAGGTTGCCAGCAAGTTGGTATGCTGCTTATCCCGATAGGTGAACTGGATGGAGCCGTCATTGACCGTCAACTGGCCCAGCAGCAGGGCAGGCTGCTCAGGGCTACTGAGGTCTCCTTCAAGCCAGGCGTAGTAGACCTTGCCAGCGTGGGGAGCAGCCACGTTTTGCAGCGAAATCTGGATTTCGTCGTTTAAGCCCTGGTTACTGGTTTCATTGACCTGGCCGCTGCTGAACAGCGTAGCATGCCCGGCAATGCCGTTGCCGGTCACAGGCGGCGTATTGTTGTGGCTGAGCAGGAACCATGAACCCAGTCCCCCCGCAAGGAGGACGAGAATGAGCGGCACGGCGAAGAGCAGGTAGCGCGTCGGAAAGCCCCGTTTGACGGGCAGCGACCCCTGTGGCAGTGGTGTGGCCAGCGGGGATGGGGGCGAGAAAGCGGCGCCGACCGGAGTGGCGCCGCTTTGCCGACTGACCTGTGGGCCAGTCATCTGCATGGCAGGGAGCGAAGGGGTGGGATTAGCCCCGCCTGCCGGACTGCTCTGAACCGCAGGCAGGCCCGGATTGCTTTGTTGCAGAGTAAAATTCGGAGTTACCGGAATGCCCGGCCAGCTATCGCGATTGAGCGGGGCCTGCCCCTGCGCCGGAGAGAGCGAGACATCAGGAGAGATGGTTGGCAGGCCGGGCGAAGACGGTTGCTGGCCCGGCGAGGACGCCGAACGCGGCGTCAGGTAGGTTGGCATGTACATCGACTCTTGCGGAAACGTCGGCTGGCCCAGTTCGTCAGGAACCGGCATATTGAACGCCTCGGCCAGCGCAGCCGCCATCGTGGAGGCGCTGGCAAAGCGGGCGGAAGGCTCTTTGGCAAGGGCGCGCAGGATAACCATTGAGAGTGCGGGTGGAATGTAGGGATTGATTAAGCTGGGCGGGGTCGGCAGCACATTGACATGTTGCATCATGATGGCCGCCGGGTTATCCCCCTGGAATGGCGGCACGCCGGTACAGAGTTCGTAGAGGACAACGCCCAGGCTATAGATGTCGCTGCGTTCGTTGCCCGGATGGCCCTGCGCCTGTTCCGGGGAGACATACAGGGGCGTGCCAAGCCAGAGGCCGCTCAGCGTCTTCGTCGAAGCCCCGACCAGCCTGGCGATGCCAAAATCGGACAGAATAGGCTCACCCATCGGGTTACGCGACGTATTGCGCTTATCCAGCAGGATATTGGCCGGTTTGATATCGCGATGCACCATGCCGCGCTGGTGAGCATAGTCGATGGCGGTAGCAACGGCGCTAAACAGGTGGACAATCTCGCCCGGCGTCGGAAAATTGCCGGTGCGGGAGGTGCTGCGAATGTAATCGGCCAGCGTCTGGCCCTCAACGTAATCCATCACCATATAGGCGGTGGTACTCTCCGACTCAGGCGGCTCGGAGATGTGGAAATCATGAATCTGCACAATATTGGGATGGTGCAGGGAAGCGATTACCTGGGCCTCACGCAGGAAGCGCGTCACAAAATTAGAATCATTCAGCAAGCTGCTGTGCAAGAGCTTGATGGCCACATAGCGGCGTAGCTGGGTATCAAGGGCCTTCCAGACTTCGGCCATGCCGCCGCTGCCCAGGCGTTCCTGTAGCTCATACTTACCAAGCTGTCGTGGGGTCGTGTTCATGGTAATCCCTTCCGAAAAATGATCGATTTCTCTTATATACCTGTATATTCTGCACGATGTTACACCTGTCTAAACGCTCGAATAGCACGCTATTTGAGTCTCATTATACATAGGAGGAGGCATAAATCAACGGTATTCCTCACTATTTCCGCGTTCTGTTCCACGTTCTGTGAGATATTCACACTTTCTGGATGGACCATGCCATCCCAAACCGCCTCGCGCGTCTCCCGATGCCATTGAATTTTCAACAATAGCATGGTATACTGTTTACTATTCGATAGATGAATTATCAACCGTTAAAGGATGGGTCATGTTTGCTCTGCACTGGTCCCACAGCGTTCACCATGATGGCTCTTCGCGCTATGTTGATAGTCATGGAGCTATCTCTCTCGGCTCAACGGTCAGGCTGCGCGTGCGTACCGGCCTGGACGCGCCCGTGAAAAGCATTTTCCTGCGTACCAGCCCCGATGGCGAGCAGCATCTGGCCCCGCTGCGGCTCATTGCGGAAGACGCCGCTGCCTGCTGGTGGGAAGGGAATATGCAGATCAGCATGCTGAAAAACGCTTATCGCTTTTTGCTGCTGACAGCGGAGGGCAACTGGTGGCTCACTGCTGCCGGCATGGTGCGCTATACGCCGACGGATGCCACCGATTTTCGTATCCTGGGGCATTATGACGCGCCCGACTGGGTACACGACACCGTCTTTTACCAGATTTTTCCCGACCGTTTTGCCGACGGCGACCCCTCCAACAATGTACGGACCGGCGAATATAGCTGTTATGGCAGGCCAGTTCTTGCCAGGGCCTGGGGCGAGTTGCCGCGCACGCACCGCGAGACCGGGGGCATTGAATTCTTCGGCGGCGATCTGCAAGGCATTATCCAGCATCTTGATTACCTGCAAGACCTCGGTATCAATGCTCTCTATCTCACGCCGATTTTCACATCGCCCAGCAATCACAAATATGACACGGTAGATTATATGCATGTTGACCCCCATTTCGGGGGAGATGAGGCCCTCATTGCCCTGCGCGCGGCCCTGGACGCGGCTGGCATGCGGCTGATGCTCGATCTTGTCCCCAACCATTGTAGCTCTCAACACCCCTGGTTTCTCGCCGCTCAGGCAGACGCAGCCGCGCCCTCCGCCGAATTTTTCACCTTCTACCGGCATCCAGATGATTATGAAGCATGGCATGGGGTGCGCAGCCTTCCCAAACTGAATTATCGCAGCATCCGTCTGCGCGAAGAGATGTATGCGGGCGAAGATTCTGTGGCTCGCCACTGGCTCAAGCCCCCATTCCGCATTGATGGCTGGCGCGTAGATGTGGCAAATATGCTGGCGCGCCAGGGCGAAAGCCAGCTCGAACATAAAGTTGGGCGCGGCCTGCGCCGGGCCATCAAGTCCATCGCACCGCACGCCTATCTGATTGGCGAACACTTTTACGATGGCTCTGCGCAATTGCAGGGCGATGAACTCGACGCCGTCATGAACTATCGCGGCTTCTCCGTCCCTTTGCAGCAGTGGCTGGTCGGCTATGATGCCTCGCTGGCCTGGAGACCGGGGATGCAGGAGCCGGTTCTGCTACCGACGGAGGCGCTGGCGCGGCAGTGGCAGGCATTTATCGCCGCCATCCCCTGGCAGATCGCGGCCCAACAGTTCAACCTGCTGGACAGTCATGATACGCGGCGCATTGAAACAGTGGTCGGGGGCGATGAAACGCTGGCGCGTATGGCCGCTGCTCTCCTCTTCACCTTCCCCGGCACGCCCAGCATCTACTACGGTGACGAGATTGGCATGGCCGGCAGCAATGACCCCGATTGCCGCCGCTGCATGATCTGGGATGAACGGCACTGGAACAGCGGGCGGCGAGCATTTTACCAGCAACTGGTTCGCCTGCGCCGCACATCTCCTGCCCTGCGGCATGGCGGCTTTCAAATACTCTACGCCGCCGGTGAGACGCTCGCCTTTCTGCGCGAAGCACCGGAAGAATGCCTGCTTGTCGTGGCGCGCCGCGCGCCCGATAGTCTAACTGCGCTACCGGTACGGCATGGCGGCCTGCCCGATGGCCTGGTCTTGCGAGAAGCCCTCTCCGGCGCGCAACAGGTGATAGAGCAGGGCATACTCTCCCTCTCCAACCTGCCCGATACAGGAATACAGATATGGCAGGGCAGAAAATTCGCCCTGTAAAGCTCATCAGGCGCATTGACATAGCGCCCACCAAGAGGTATGCTCTAAGAAAAGAACAATTGAATATTCAACAGTAGGAGAACCCATGCAACAGGATGAAAGAGAGCGCCTTGAACTGGAGAAGGACATCGCAACGTTTCTTGCGCAGTCCTTTCTCGAAATGGATGAGGGAGAGCGGCAACTCATGAAGCAATTTGGCTTGAACCTGACCCAGTACTGGGCGCTCGTCCATCTCGAACAGGAAGAAGGCCGCTCCCTGAGCGAACTGGCCGACTTGCTGATCTGTGATAAGAGCAATGTGACCAGCATCGTCGACAAGTTTGAAGAAAACGGGCTGGCGGAACGCAGGCGCGGGAAGGCGGGAGACCGTCGGTATATCCGTGTCGTCCTCACCCCTCAAGGACAGGCAGTGCGCGCGCTATTGATGGCCGCCCGCGAACACTTGCTGCGGCAGCGTTTTCAATTCCTGCAAACCGAACACCTGCAACAACTGCGCGAACCCTTGCAGGAACTCGCACACGCTCTGCAGACGCAATTTAAGAACGATGAGGTTCGCGTCATGATCGAAAACACTGTTGAGTACATACACGCCGAACATGATGCATCCGCTATTACGCGCTCCACACAACCTGCCAACCCACGATAGACCGGAACCGCGCCCCTCTTGCCCGGCTCGCGACTGGCTACCGCATTATCCCTTTACGCCGCCGACGGTCAGACCGGACTGGAAGAACCGGCGCGCGTACAGGAACAGGGCCATCAAGGGAACGGAGACGATCACTGCTGTCGCGGCGAAATACCCCCAGGGAGTCGTGTAGGTACCTTGCAGCGCATTCAGACCGAGAATGAACGTCAGATTGCTGCCGTTGGAATTCGCGTTGAGAACAAAGTTTGCCAGCGCGAACTCGGTGTAACTGCCGACGAACATGAAGAGCGCCGAGGCGGCCAGCGCAGGTGCGGCGAGCGGCAAGGTGACCTTCCAGAATGCCTGCCACATCGTCGCGCCATCGATCATCGCGGCCTGCTCCAGATCGACCGGAATGGTATCGAAATAGCCCTTCATATTCCACGTGCCGAAGACGAGGCTGCCCGCCGCATAGACCAGGGCGAGGCCGACGAGGGGAGCGGTATTCAAGAGATTCAGGTATTGCAACAGGTAGTAGTAAGCGGTGATGGCAAGCAGGCCGGGGAAGGCTTGCAGCGCCAGCAGAAGGCTCAGGCTCGCCTCACGCCCGCGAAAGCGGAAGCGCGACAACGCATACGCGCCGGTGATCGAGAAAAACAGACCGATGGCCGTTGAGAGGGCGCAGACAAACGTCGTGTTCAGCAGCCAGTTAAAAACGGGCTCCTGCGTGAACGCATAGACGTAGTTGGACAATGTCGGGTTGCTGGGAAAGAGTTGGAGTGAGGTCGCGTACAGATTCTGGTCACCGGCCAGTGACGCCTGCACCACGTAATAGATGGGGAAGAGGGCAAAGATAGCCATCACTATCAGATAGAGATAGATGAGAATGACCGGCAGATCCCTGAGGAAACGCAGGCGCGCAACCCCCACCCTGCTTTGCGCATGCACTCTTTCTTTTGCGATAGCCGCCGTCCCGGCGGCTGAGAGCGTACCGCCGCTCTCGGCCTTGAGGATGTTGCCAGCGAGTTCTTCGTTCATGCCTGCACCTCGCTTCTGCGCGTACCAAGCGCACGGGCCAGGAAGGTCAGCGCGCCCAGAATAATGAAAACGGTAATCGAGAAGGCGGCAATCTGCGCGTAATGGATATTGGCCGCGCTGGCACCCAGCACCTGGTTGTACATGTAGATCATGACGAAGGTAGTCGCGCCAGGCTTCGCCGGGTCGGTGATGGGGCCGCCTGCTGTGATCAGGTAGACGGTGGTGAACATCTGGAAGGTCGTAATGGCGCTGAGGATGGTGACGGGCGTGACGGCAGGTCGCAGCTGCGGGAACGTCACCTTCCAGAAGATCTGCCAGGCATTGGCGCCATCGACGCTGGCCGCCTCGGTCATTTCTTTCGGGACGCTTTGCAGCGCGCCTAACATCACCACCGTAAAGAAGGGGTAGGAAAGCCAGACGTTGACGATGACAACGGCGGCGAAAGCCGCGACCGGGTTGGTGAGCCAGGGAACGCCGAAATGCGCGCCGAAGAAGATGCGCCCGATCTCATTGATGGGGCCGAAGTCGTAGTTGAAGAGAAATTTCCAGATCAACGCGGTAATCGCAGCGGGCGCGGCCCAGGGAACGAGCAGCACGCTCATCCAGATCGCCGAACCTTTAACCTTCGGGTGATTGAGCGCGAGGGCCGTGACCATGCCGACCAGCACAAACAGCGCGACACAGATCACGACATACAGGACGGTCAGAGCCAGTACGTAGTAGAGGTCCGAGTCGGACGTGAAGAAGAGATGGATATAGTTCGCCAGACCAACAAAGTTGTAGGACTCGTTAAATTCGGTGTTGTTGGTGAACGAAAGATACAGGGTGTACAGGATTGGCGTCATGTTGATAAACAGAATCATGACGATGATGGGCAGCAGGTAGAAGAAAATAGTGCGGCGTTTTACCTGCAACATAGGGCTTCCTCCCTTCCTCTTCGCGAAATGCGGCAAACGACGATGATGACACAGGGACGGAGCAGGCGGCTCCGCCCCTGTGTTTGCCCGGAGCATATCACAGCTACGAAGAGATGTTTTTCACCGCCTTTTCTGCCGCTGTCTGCGCGTTGGCTAAGGCGGTTGCAGGTGGCTCCGTGCCATTCCAGATGGCCGTCAGCGCGTTGGCAACCGGCGTCCAGAGGGCAGACATGTACGGCGTATTCGGCAGCGGCACCCCATAGGGAACCTGACTGGCAAAGCCGGAAATGGCAGGGTTGTTTTGTACTGACGGGTCTGCCAGCGCGGCCTTGTTCGCCGGTATCTCGCCGTCGGCTTTGATCATCTGCAACTGGTTCGCCGTGTTGGTGTAAAACTTCAGGATGTCGGCATCCAGGGCCGGGTCTTTAGCGTTCTTCGTGATCCAGAGCGATTTCACCCCCACAAATGGCGAGGCATGCGTGCCGTTGTTCGCCGCCACGACGGGCAGCGTGGCAAAGCCAACATCGATATGCGAGGTATTCGCATAGTTATCGTATGCCCAGGGGCCGTCGATGATGGCCGCCGCTTTCCCTTCAGTGAACAGCGAGGAGGCGGTAGTGCCGTCAAGCTGTTTGGGCAGGTAGGGTCGGAACGAGGCAATGAAGTTGCCAGCCGCAATGGACTGTGCCGTGTTCAGACCAACCGTGCCATCGGGCTTCACGTAGTAGCCGCCGAAGCCGTAGAACCAGCCGGCATTGTAGTAGGCGTCCTGGGTGGGCCAGACAATGCCGTACTTGCCCGGATGCTGCTGCTCGTAGCTCTTCTCGAACGCCAGCATCTGATCGGTTGTCGTGGGAAGCTGAGAGGCGTCGATGAGCTTCTTATTGTACATGATGGTGACAGCCTCGACGGTCTCCGGTACGCCCCAGACATGGCCGTTGAATTGCACCGCCTGGGCCGCCGCCGGAGTATAGGTCGAGTTCACATACGACTGGCTAATGTACTGGTCCGCCTGGATCAATGAGTGACTGTCGACCAGCTCGCCCAGCGAGTCATCAACCCAGGCCAGAATATCCGGCCCGTTGTTGGCGCGAATGGCGGTCGTCGCCTTCTGGATCAGGTTTTGCGTAATTTGCACCAGTTTGATGGTCACATTGGGATGCAACTTCATGTAGGCGTTGAAGATCGCCTGCTTCGGTTGAACATACGTGCCGCCCCAGCCGTGCCAGATCGTGACGGTCTCTGGCTGATTCGATGAGTTGGATCCGCCCCCACTGGATGAGCCGCAGGCCGCGACAAAGAGCGCCAGCGCCATACAGATGAGAAGCAGGATAGAGTAGCTCCGCTTCATATGATCCTCCACTGTGAGTGTATCAGAAATAATTCCACCTGTATCCGTTACGCAACGGATAGCCCTACAGCGACAACCTGCAAAGGGGGAATGTCCCTTACAGGCAAGGGAAGAAGAAAACACTCTCTGCGCTACAAGCACAACACGCTGGTCCTTGCATCATTATGCTGAGTTGATGCAGTTGGGGTAAAAACGAGTTTCAGGAAGCCGCGACCACCTCCTTCTTGTCTCGCAACCGGCGAGGGTGGCTTTCAGGTCAATGAACAACATGCAACCCGGCCATATCTGCTGGCCTGAGACTGCTCACCTCACTGCGCTCTATGTAGTTTCCTGTTCGATAGTTGACAATTCAACCGATCTTACTTCCAGTATACCTGAGAAATTGTCCTCTGTCAATGGGAATAAGCGTTTTTTTTCACTGCTGCCGAAAATGGGAAACTCTTGTATTTTCCCCCGTTCCATGCTATACTTTACAGGCAAGCAACCGCCGTTCCTCGCGAACCACCTGTGTCGTAACTGACCCACTCCCTTGATTGGCTCCTCGGATTTTCAGGTATGAAAGAGAATGAATCTCGCATTGCGCGTTTCGCGCGCCACGTTCTCGGCAAGCCGCTTTACCCCTACCAGGCGGAGATTGCCGGGGCGATTCTGTCCTCCATTTTCAACGGGGAGGGCAAGATTTTTAGCGTTATGATGGCCCGGCAGATGGGCAAGAATCAGCTTTCTGCCGTCATCGAAGCCTATCTGCTGACCTGCATGCAGGAGGGAACAATTGTCAAGGCCGCGCCTACGTTTACGCCGCAGATCATCAATAGCCGCCTGCGCCTGCTCTCGCTGCTTGATACGCCCCTGACGCGAGATCGTGTCTGGACGAGCAACGGCTACATCCTCGGCCTTGCCCCGCGTGCCGATACCGTCCTGCTGCGGGCGCACAGCGGGCCGCGCGTCATGTTCTACTCTGCCAGCCCGGAAAGCAACGTCGTCGGAGCCACCGCCGACCTGCTGCTGGAAATCGACGAGGCACAGGATGTCTCCGGAGAGAAATTTGACCGCGATTTCCGCCCGATGGCCGCGACCAGAAACGCCACCACCGTCCTCTACGGCACCGCCTGGTCAGACGATACCCTGCTGGCGCAGCAGCGTGCCAGCAACCTGGCCCTGCAAGATAGCACAGGCGAGCGCCGCCATTTCGAATATGACTGGCGTGTCCTCGCCGCCCTCAATCCGGCCTATCGCGCCTTCGTGGAGCAAGAAATTGCGCGCCTGGGCGAAGACCATCTCGCCATCCAGACGCAATACTTCCTGCGTCCCATCAGCGGCGCTGGCTACCTGCTCAACCCTCTGCAGCGCACGCTCTTGCAGGGGACGCATCTCTGGCAAGACGCGCCAACCGGCGGCACGCACGAGGGCTGGTATGTCGCGGGTATGGATGTCGCCGGGGAGGAACGCCCGGCGCAGGGAGGCACGCCCACACGACGCGACAGCACCGTCATCACCATTGGCCGCGTCTTTTTCAACGAATTGCATCTACCCTGTGTGGAAGTGGTGCATCAACAGTGGTGGACGGGCAGACCCTACCTGGAGCAGTATGCCTCCACCGTCGCGCTGGCGCAGCATTGGGGGCTGCGCGCGCTCGTCATCGATGCCACCGGCCTGGGAGCCGGGCTGGCCTCGCTGCTCAGCAATCGCCTGGGGGAGGAGCGCGTGCAATCCTTCACCTTCACGCGCCCCACAAAATCACACCTGGCCTATCAGTTGCTTGCCCTGCTGAACAGCGGGCGCCTCAAGCTCTACGCCCCGGCGGGCGCGCCAACCTCGATCTACGAAGAGTGCTGGCGGCAGCTTCGCCTGGCACGCTATCGCCTGCCCGCCCCCGATATCCTCGATTTCTACGTCGACCCCGCCGACGGCCACGACGACTTCCTCATCAGCCTTGCCCTGCTCGCAGAAGCCCTCAACACGCTTTCCGCCCCCCCTGCTTCCACGCTAATCCGCCCGAGAAGGTTCTATCAGGAAGAGGGGCGATTCTAAACGGCCTGCTTCTCCTCTGCTGGCCGTCGGTCAGGCTGGCGTTGTTTCTGCAAATACGCGCTCCAGCGCAGCAGCGCCACCATGATGCCTTCAACGAGCAGGATGCCAACAAACTTGTAGAAGGAGGGCAACGCCAGCGCCAGGATGCCGAGCGCGCACGTCGCCGCATAGAGAACCAGGCAGACCTGGCGTGGATTCAAGCCGCCAAAGAGCAGGCGATAGTGCAGGTGGGTGAAACGGGCATGCATCGGCAGCAGGTCGCGCTGCATCGGATGCTGCCCGCGCATGATGCGATGCATCATTACCAGCGCCACATCCAGAATGGGAATGCCCAGGAGCATCAGGATGAGGGCAAACTTCGCGCCGCCCATGATCGCCAGCACGGCCAGCGCGATACCCAGAAACTGCGAGCCGCTATCCCCCATGATGATGCGCGCCGGATTCCAGTTGTGGGGCAGAAAGCCCGCCACCGCGCCGGTAAAGATGGCCGCCAGCAGCGCGATGCTATACTGCCGCAACGACCAGCTAATGATGGTGATAAACAGGCCGGTAATCGCCACAATGCCCGCTGCCAGGCCATCCAACCCGTCGATAAAATTGATGGCGTTCATCATGCCCACAATCCAGAACCAGGTGAACAGCACGGCGGGGATGGCCAGCCAGGAGACGACCGGCTCGCGGATAAACAATGTCAGCGTTGTCTGTCGGTACCAGGGCAGAGCAGGGTTGTAGGCGGCGGAGCCATGCACAAACGGATTGTGGATACCGAAGAACAAGACGCCATGAAAGGCATGCAGCCCCGGCCCCAGCAGGATCAGCACCGCGACCGTCTGCGCGATCAGCTTGGGCAGGGGCTTCAACCCCTTCACATCATCATAGGCATGAACCGTGACGATGAGCAGGGAGGCAATGACAAAAAGGGCATAGATGACCAACTCTTTCGGCCACGTATGCCCGAAAATAGACTCGACCGGCTGGTGCTGCGTTGTCAGAGCAGGAACGTAGAAGAGCAGAGAAACGAGCAGAAAGGCGGCAAAAATAGCCAGCCCGCCCAGGCGCGGCTGCGCGCTGGTATGAATCTTCCCCTCTTTCACCGCCTCCACCCAGCCGAAGCGCAGGCACATCTTCCTCACCAGGAAGGTAAGCAAATAGGCGAGCGCGCAGGTGAGCAGCCCGATCAGCACCAGTTGAACACTCTGCGCCAGGACGGGCGTGGCGGAGAGCAATACAATCGTTCCTACATACAAAGCATGCATCCTTTCTGGCTTCGCTGCTCGCTGCCATCGTTCTTGAGAAACATACAGAGCATCTCTCCACTCTCTTACCATGTAAAACGAACGAAAGGGCAAGAATGGATGATGGCATGCCTTCTGGCACACGCCTCCCTCGACGCCGGTTATCGAACGTGATACAATGCCTTGCGTCAGGGTCTCTCGTCTACTCGCATAACCGGGATAGCATGCCCTGTTTATAGAAATATACTCTAAGGAGAACAACGCATGGCACGAAAACGCAAGAGGCCGCCACAGGAGAGCATTGATAGTATTTTACTCGCGATAAGCCGCCGCAATGATCTGGATGAGGAGACTTTGAGCCATTATTTTGACCGGCTGGATGAAGAATGGGAAACGGGCGCACGCGAGAAGGTTCTGCACTTATTGCGCAGCAATGATACCGCCGCTAACTCTGCTGCCGTGATGATCCTGACTGAACTGGCCACCGAGGATGACCTGGAAGAACTGGAAGAGTTCGTTGCCGATCCAACGGTGAACGATATGGCAAAGCTCAGCCTTGCCTCTCTCTTGAAAGAACTCGGCTCCGAGATGGCCGACGAGGGCCTGCTCCCCTATCTCCACGACGCGGAGGCGGCGATGATGCAGATGCAGGCTCGCCTGCTCGAACTGGTGGGGCAGAGCGAACTGGGCGTCGAATCCATCCTGGAAGATGTGATGGAGATGCCGCTTGAACGCCGTCTCGGCTTTATTAGCTGGCTGGGCAACAGCCAGGACCCGCGTGCCGCCAACCTGCTCATCCCCCTGCTGGAGAACCCGTCGACAAAAGTCGTGCAGACGGCCATCGACGCGCTCGAACAACTGGGAACAATCACCGCCGGAAAGGCGATTGTCGCCCTGCACTATCTCATCAATAATAGCTCTAATCGTGCCGTGAAGCAGCGCGCGCGCGCCGCACTGGGAAGGCTCACCATGCAATCGGTGCCGGGCGTCGAGACCGAGGCGAGGCAGGCGCAACAGGAGCAGCACCTGCCCCTCCATGAGGTGCGGGTCAGTTTCATCGACGGCTCCGGCGCTCAAATGATTATGCTCTCCTGGAAACGGCCCGATGACCTGCTCAAAGGCGTGAACTTGCTCTACCAGGATCAATGGGGCATTAAGGATTGCTATGGCACCGACGAAATGGACGCCGACCGCTGGGCCTCGCTCATCAGCCAGATAGAGCAGCAGGGCTTCGGCAGTTTTCGCGTTCCCATAGAGTATGTCCGCTCCCTTATCACGGAGGCCCGCATCATCAACAGGCGCACGCACCACCGCGTCCCCATCGCCTTCTCCGTCTGGCGTCCCTTCATTGAGAATGAGGATGAGGATGGGCGGAAAAAGTCTGCATCCTCTTCTGCACTCGCAGTATCCGCAACGGTTACCGCGCTGGAACCGGTGCCGCTGACCCCGGAAACCAGGCAACTGGCAATGCAACAGGGCGACAAACTGATCTCTATGGCCGAATTTGCCTCCTGGCTCTTCGAGCCGTTTGAGAACCTCCAGCCGTACATCAACCGCTACTGGACGCGCTTTGCCCGCACCGAATCCTTCCAGAACAGCCTGAATAACCCGAATCCGGGTGCGCGCGGGCGCAAGCGCGGGCGCGGACAGAGGCAGGGGACTGGCCCTCTCGATCTGTCAGAGGAGCAACAGCAATTGCTTGAAGACACGGTCAGCGAGGCCATCGCGAGTCTGGTAGATGAGCAATGGCGCGCGCTCTACGAAGCGCGCCTCCGCCGCCAGGGCCTGCTTTTCAAGTTCGCCGGTCGCCAGCAGGATGTCTCGCTCGTGCAGGCGGTCGCCTCGGCCCTGCACCCTGCCTCTGGCCTCCCTGCTCAGGAGCAGCCTTTCGTGCGCGCTATGATGCGCCTCTCCATTCAGCAAGGGCCGCTGCGCATGCTCATTCGGGCATTTGAAGCCGGCGAACTCACCGGTCCCGGCCCCATCAGCCTCTTCTCCTGGGACGAAGAATAGCGTAGAGAGGAATGAGCCGCTTTTGCTCGGCAAAAGCGGCTCATTCCTCCGTATTCATATGGGCGGCATCTGCACAGTTTCTGGCTTGTACAGCAGCCGGACACCGGTCTTAACGGGCTGGTCTGGCGAGCCGGTCACATACACAACAATCAGGCTGACATTGTCCTCACCGCCACCATCGAGGGCCGCCTGAATCAGGGCATCTCCTGTCTGTTCGGGGCTGGCGGTCGGGTTGGCCAGCACCTGCTGGATGGCCGGGTCGCGTACCATATCCCACAGGCCATCGGTACAGAGCAGCAGTTTATCGCCCGGTCGCAAATCAACCGTGAAGGAGTCGACCTCGACCGAGGGCTTCTCGCCCAGGCTGCGATAAATCTGATTGCGCTTCGGGTGCGTATAGATATCATCCGGCTTGATAATGCCGGCCTCGACCAGACTGGCGACGACCGAGTGGTCGTTGGTGATCCTGGTCAACTTCTGATCGCGATACAGATAGGTGCGGCTATCGCCAACGTTGGCGACATAGGCCGTCGGCCCCACCACCAGTGCGGTCGTCATCGTAGTTCCCATATCGGCATGGTGCTGCATATTGCTCTGGAAAACGGCCTGATTCGCGCGCTGCACGCCGTCGGTCAGCAATTGCACCAGGGTATTGCGATCCAGCCCATCGCCACCGGATAAGCGGGGCAAGACATAATCGATAATGGTTTGAATGGCCAGGCGGCTGGCGTCCTGCCCGTTGGCATGGCCCCCCATGCCGTCGGCGACCACAAAGAGGCCGAACTGCCGGGAGGTGGCGTTGAACATACCGGCCCCCTGAGCCGCGAACAGGCTATCCTCGTTTGGCTTGTGCTTGCGCTTGATGCCAGGGTCTGTACGTGTGCCGACCACCAGACCTACATCCGAACCGCCACCCTTGCGAATGCCAGGCTGCAACAGGATGGTCTGTTCGTCCTCAACCGGCCCGTTTTTCGCAAAGACCATCGTTGGTTGATCCGCTCGCGCGAACTGCGGGGCCGCCTGGGCATATGATGGAGCGGGAACAGCCTGCGGCGGTGGCGGCGCGGCCTGCGGCGGTGGCGATACCGGCGGCGGCTGATACTGCGCCGCCTGCTGCGGCATGGCCACATCCGGGGGCGTCAACAGGGCGTTACAGTACGGGCAGGTGCGCGCGCTGGACGAGACTGGATTGCCGCATTGCGGGCAGCGCATATCCAGCACCGGCGAAGCCTGCGCAGGCACCTGAGCCGCGTAGGGTTGCGCCTGCATATTATTCACGTTCACCATCGGCGCAGGCGGGAAAAAGGATGGCTCACCGGGGGCCGGGGAGAATGGCCGCCCGTTTCTCGCCCCCTGCGGCTGGCCCTGCCCTTGCCGCGCCTCCGTCTCGGCGATGCGCGCCGCATCTCTTGCAGCCTGCTCTGCCGCAGCCTTTTCCTCCGCTGTATACTGCTCCATATCCTGGCGGCGTGTGCGCGCGCGGGCCACCAGCAGGCTAACAACGATCACAACGAGCAGCAGCAGGATCAGGCCGCCAACGCTGACCTGCCAGAACGAGAACCCCAGCAGGCCATTCGAGCCACCGGTCGCTTCAGTCTTCCCCGTCTGCCCCTGACCGCCGGTGCGAACGCCGCCGCCATTGCCAGAACTGACCTGCGCCGCTGCCCGGTTCATGAAAAAGGTCGCGGCCTCAAATTGTGGATTTGCGGCGGCTGCCAGCTTGAAATCGTTCTTAGCAGTCGGGTAATCGTGCTTATAGTACGCCTGGATGCCCTTATCCCAGTTATCATGCAGCGCGTTGGTCGGATGCTGTTGGGGAACGGTACTATCGATGAACTCCGTAATCGTCGCCAGTGGAAGCGAGGCGCCATTATGCAGGTGTATGCCCAGCAAATTGCCCATCGTATCAACCACCGGCATGCCCGGCTCGGCGGTCGTACTCTCCGGGACGGCCAGAGGAGTAAGATACTGGCTGGCCTGCGTGGGATTGATGCCACTGATCGAGCCGCCTTTGACCAGTTCAATCCCGTTCTGTCCTGTGCCAGAAGAAGCGGTGGACGTGTCGATAAAGGGCTGAGGCTGAGTGGTAGGGAAGCCGATCAAAGCCAGACCCTGCGTGCAATCCGTCTCCTCGCAGGTGACAGCTGTTCTGTCCTTAATGGTGGCAAGCAGGAGGGGAGAGGTCGAGGTAGTTCTGTAGCCGCCAGGACCCATGCTGGCAAAAATCTGAATTTGTGTAAGCTGGACCGTACCTGTCCCTGTGCCGCCCGGACTGGCGATAGGAAGCGTCCCACACGTCATCTTTGACGGGTTCACCAGGCTGCCATCGGTGAGAACCCAGGTACTCTTCTCAGTAGTAGAGCCAGCCGTCCAGCTATTCACTAACACACCCAGCCCGGTACATTGCACAGGAAGGGTAGTTGCAGGGGTCGATGATACCGTATAGGAGACTACCAGGCGCACCACTGAAACGCCGGCCTGCGCTACATTCTGTGTGGGATCGCTGGCAGCGGACACGGAGGGCGTGAAAGCGATGGAGAGCAGCAGAAGGAGTAAGGCGACAGGGAGAAGTACCATGCCGCCGACACGGTGCAGCGACCGATCAATGCCCCTGTGCATCGCGGATTTCAAACTATGCGCACTCATAAGCTCTTTCTCCCTTGAGTCAGATCTACCTCACAGAGTATTTCTCACCTGCCCAACCGGGTACGCAGACGCTGGTACAGCGCCTGCACCGCGGGGTTATTTGCGAGCGGGCCAATTACAAAATTACATTGACGCCATGCATCTTCCAGCCTGCCCTCGCTCTCATAGACCTGGCTGAGCAAGAAGCGCGCCTGGTGATCGGCGGCGTTGAGCGTCAGAATCTGCACATAGGCGCGCTCGGCGGCAGGAAATTGATTCAGTCGTGTCGCCAGCTGGCCTACTTTATAATAAAGCGCCGGTTGTTTTCCTGCCAGCCGCGCCGCCTCCTGAAATTCGCGCAGGGCGGCTTCCAGCTGGTTTGTCTCCTCATAACACTGTCCCAGGCGCTGGTGAGCTTCAACATCGTTGGGGTTCAGGCGCAGCGACTGTGTATACTCAGGGATCGCCTGCGCCGGTTGACGGCGTAAAAAGAGCCAGAGATCGCCGATCAGCTTGTGTGTCTCCGCGTCGTTCGGATTGAGTTGCAGCGAGGTGGCGTAAGCCTTCAACGCGGGATCGATCATCGGCGGCTGGCGGCGGGCAAAAACCTGGCCGAAGATGCGATGCACCAGCGAGTTGTTTGGCTCGACGCGATATGCCTGCTGCACCGCGCTATAGGCCGCCTCGATCTGCCCCGAATTCAAAAAGCCGAGCGCGGCGGTGATATGCAGGCCACCCGGACCAGTTGTCCCGGTGGTCGCCGGGATATTCGGCTGTATTGGCTGCCCCGGTTGCGCAGGCGGCGTTCCCGGTCGGCTGGGCGTTGCAGGCGTGCCGACGGATACCGCAGGAAGCGGCCCCAGATTGGTTGCCGCGCCAACGGGCGGGGGTGGCAGATTGATGACGGCGCGCTCCATCTCACCGGCATCGCGCCAGCGTTGTTCCAGTCCGGGAGACAGCGCCTTCATAATTACCGATTCAAAGGCGGGCGAGATATCGGGTCGCAGCGAACGGATCGGGGGAAAGGAGAAAATGCTGGGTTTATTATTGGCCGCGTCATGATGGGTGAGCAGGCGGTGCATCGTCGCGCCCAGCGCATAGAGATCGCTGCGCGGCTCCGGCATGCCGTGCAACTGCTCCGGCGGCGCGTAGCCAAGGGTCATAATGATCGTCACCTGCTGCTGCGATTTCTGGAAGGTACGCGCGATGCCAAAGTCGATCAATTTGATTTCATCGCGTGCCGTGACCATGATATTGGTCGGTTTGAGGTCGCGGAAGATAATCGGCGGATTCTGGTGGTGAAGGTAATTCAAAACATTGCACAACTGCTGCGTCCAGCTGCGCGCACGCGCCTCCGAGACGCCACGCGCCCCGTTGAGGCCCGCCACATTGCCCTCTTTTTCCAGCACCTCACCCAGCGTGCGGCCCTCAATGAAATCCATGACCAGGTAATGTCGGTCGCCCTCCACAAAGAAGTCGCGCACGCGGGGAATACAGGGGTGGTTCAGATCGAGCAGGAGCGTCGCCTCACGTCTGAACCATTCCACCGCCTGGCTGCGCTCTGCATCTGACTGGAACTCATCGAGCATCTCTTTAACCGCGCATGGCCGGTTGAAACGAGTATCCATAGCTTTATAGACCGCGCCCATGCCGCCAGAGGCCACCAGTTGCTCAACGCGATAGCGCCCCCCCGATAGTTCAACGCCCGGCGCCAACCGGCGCTGGCCGCCACTGCCGTTGCCGCTGACAGGCAGCGCAGCCGATCCCGACGTAGAGGATGGACCCGATACCGGGTTCTGAGCCAGCGGCTGTGGTTGCGCCCCTGAAGCCGGTAACGGAACTTCTGGCACCGTGCCACCCGGCCCAATGCCGCCGCTCTGGGGCGTCGCCGGATTACCGATAG
>CADDYT010000096.1 GCA_902810755.1 Chloroflexota bacterium | reverse complement strand
CGGGTGGCCTGGTCGGCGGGCCGACGGGTGGCGGGCCGACGGGTGGCGGGTGGCCTGGAACGCGGCTGGCCTGCGTGGAGCTGGCGGTATCTACGTCTCCTGCCTGTGACACCACATCTCCCTTTGTGGTATACTTGGCAGGGAAGATATACTATACACAGGCAATACCTTTGCTTGCAGTATTATAGAGCAGCTTTGATACTGGAAGGCGCGAGGATGCGTTTCTTCAGGGAGCCACGAAGCTACCCCTGCTTTTCCTGAAAGATTTTTCTATGATCCAGGGAGGGATACCGTGTACGGCCATGCTCTCCCCTGTTTGTATCTGTGAGGATTGAGAAGATCATGATTGAACTGGATGGTGCTATAACACCAGAGAATACGGTATTTGTTTTGCTCAGCTTTGAGGGGCCGGATGTCTATTCGACGGCGGGCGGCCTGGGGACGCGCGTGACCGAACTGAGCGAGGCGCTGGCCGCGCAGGGCTTTACCACCCACCTTATTTACATTGGCGATCCCACAAAGCCCGGCGTGGAGGAGCGCGTCAACGGCAAGTTGATCCTCAAACGCTGGTCGCAATGGATCAGCAAGTATCACCTCAACGGCGTCTATGATGGTGAAGAGGAGAAGCTCTACGACTACAACGAGAGCGTGCCATACCATATTTACGAGGAGATCGTGCGCCCGGCGGTGTCGCAGGGCAAGATGGTCGTCATTCAGGGCGAAGACTGGCAGACCGCCGAGGCCATGATTCGCACCTCCGACCTGCTGCACTGGTTTGGCCTGCGCCAGAAAGTCCTCATGCTCTGGAACCTGAACAGCCTGATGTCGCTGCACCGCATCAACTGGCCGCGCCTCAACTACGTGACGACAATTACCACCGTCAGCCGCTACATGAAGCACAAAATGTGGGAATATGGCGTCAACCCGCTGGTCATCCCCAACGGCATCCCTTCGCGCCACCTGAATCCGGTCGATCATGAGGCTGTGCGCCGCCTGCGTGAGATCGGTCATCAGGGAGATGCGCGCCGCTTTTTCCTGTTCAAAATTGGCCGCTTCGACCCCGATAAACGCTGGATGATGGCGATTGATGCCGTCGCCCGCCTCAAGGCCAGCGGTCACCCCGTCACGCTCTTTGTGCGCGGCGGCATCGAGCCGCACGGCGCGGACGTGCTGCGCCACGCCTACGAAATCGGCCTGAGCATTCACGACGTGACGGCCCACCGGCCCACACTGGAACAGAGCATCGATGCGGTAGCCAGCGTCGGCCCGGCGGACATCTACAATCTGCGCTTCTTCCTGCCCGAAGAGTTCGTGCGCGCTACCTATGCCTCCGCTGACGCCACGCTGGCCAATAGCGGACACGAGCCGTTCGGCCTCGTCGGCCTGGAAGTCATGGCCGCGAAGGGGGTGGCCGTCACCGGCTCGACAGGCGAAGACTACGCTGTGCCTTTCGAGAACGCCATCGTCACCGAGACGGACGACCCGGATGAGATCGTCGGCTACCTGCTCTACCTGCGCCGCCATCCCGCCGAGCAGGAGCGCATACGCTGCAACGGGCATGAGACGGCAAAAGAATTTCAGTGGGATCGTGTGATCGAGAACCTCGTAGCAAAGTTGGAATTCCTGGCACGCAAACAGGACATCGTGCTGGCTTGAGAGGAAAACCAACATGGTTGCAGACCTGGCGATCTATACGGTCGTGCATCAACCGCGTCGCCTGAAGCTGCCGGCACAGCCCATCCCACGCGGTGCCTCCATCGAGGATATCACGCGCTGCCTGTTTGATGAACGCATGAATGAACGCTACTTCAAAAAGGTCGCGCGCTACAGCTACGCTCCCGCCCTGAGCATGTTTCAGGAGCTTGTACGGCGCGGGCTGCACCTCTCCATCGGCTTCTCACTCTCGTTCATCCGGCAGGCTGAACAATGGGACCCTGACCTGCTCGAACGGTTCCGCGAACTGGTCGCGGAGGAGAACGTGGAGTTGATCGGGGTAGAACCGTACCACAGTTTCCTCTTCCTCTTCGATCTCCCGGCCTTTGTGCAGGACATGCAGTGGATGGCGGACGAGATGGAGCGCATCTTCGGCAGGCGACCTACCGTCACCGACACGACCGAGATGGCGATGTCGGCAGGCATCTACGACGCGCTGGATACCGCCGGTTTTCGCGGCGCGCTGATGGATGGGCGCAAATGGGTGCTGGACTGGCGCCAGCCGACCCACCTCTACCGCAATGGCGACGAAGGCCCCTACCCCTTGCCAATCCAGACAAAGCCGCCCCGGCGCAAAGCGGGCGAGCCGCCCGTGCGCGAAAACGGCCCGTACCTGCTGGCGCGCCACGTCTCGCTCAGCGACGACGTAGGCTATCGCTTCTCCAACCGTAACTGGGACCGCTACCCGCTGCTCGCTCACACCTACACCGACTGGATCGCGCAGACACCGGGCGAGTTCGTCCTGCTGGGCTGGGACTTCGAGACCTTCGGCGAGCATCACCGCCGCGAGACCGGTATCTTCCAGTTCATGCGCATGCTCGCGCTCGAACTCGACCGGCACGGCATCGCTACGCGCACCCCCGGCGAACTCATCGACCGCTACGGGGCCTGCGAGCGCACATACTACTTGCCCTTGCCCGTCTTCCCCTCCACCTGGGCGGGCAGCGGCGGCATGGACTTCTTCCTGGGCAACAGCGCGCAGCAGTCCATCTACCAGCTCATGGGCCACGTCTACAACGAAGCAAAGTTGACGGGAAATCCGGCGCTGCTCAACCTCGCCCGCTGGATGGCGCAGTCCGACAACCTGCACCTGATCCAGTGGTACGGACATAGCGGCCCCGAAGCCGAAGTCTCCTCCTACTTCACTCCCCATGAGTGGTGGTCCCTCGGCTCCCAGGGCATCATTGAGCAGCAGCAGCAGGTCTACATCAACCTGCTCCACGCCATGCAGCCCTACCTGCCCATCCGCGCCGCGCGCCGCGCCGCCCGGAACATACGCTCGCCCCGCGCAAAAACGCGGAAACGCGACCTCGCCTTTGAAGCGGAGATGGAGGTGGAGGTGAGATAGTCGGAGGAAAGGAAGTCACTCCTGAAAAAGAGGAGAACAGGAGAAGTGGGCGACCAGGGATTCGAACCCCGGACCTACTGCATAAAGTAGATAGCCAGCGCGTTAACGGGTGTCCTGCGAACACTCTTCGGACTTGTGAGCTGTGTTTTGTCGGCGGCTTTGCAGCCGCCGAGTCCTTCTGCTCGAAGGAGACAGAAGACTCTTTCAAGTCTCCTGAACAGAACCTCGGCTCATCCGAGAATGTTCGGTCTACCCGTCACGTTTCCAACTACCCCTTTCCGAACCGGACGGGCACCTTTCGGCGCATCCGGCTCTCCAACACTTGCATTCGTCCCTCTCGGACTGGCGTGCCATCCGGCACATCCGATCAGAACCTTGAATGCCTGCGTCTGTACCCCTTCCCCGTGTATCGGGCATTACCCCGATCATTTGAGTACTATGGGTACTCTGTCACCATGAGCCTCTCGGCTTGTAGGTGATCCCGTCGTTTCACATTAACTCCGCTCCGCACGTAGGTCCTCTGTTCGTCTGTCCCCTCTCACTGAGGGTGGCCGGAGCGTGGTACTTTTCACAGCACTTACACGCTCTACCGTGAACCGCTCCGCAGGCCCAATAGTACCATGAAGACCTGAGTCGCTGACCTGGACCGCCCGACTAGAGTTCAAGCAGTGTAGCCTTGACCTTATGCGGCCTAGCTGACTGACCTGCGATTAGGTACTTATCCCATCCAGCCTTTATTCCGCCATGCTATTGTCCCCTTTGGGTTTCCCCATCAGGTAAGGCGTTGCTTTAGCCACCTTAGTACCAGTGGCGCCACCCTTCGGTGGCAAGAGTTAATGTGCGTCGACGGCGCAAGTGTAAAGCAGCCGCTCTAACCAGCTGAGCTAGTCGCCCTTGACTACTTGCCTGTGTTTCTTGCCTTTAGCGGGTATATGTAGAGACGCGAGAAAAATGCTGTCGCTAAGACAATGGTGGCACCCTTGCGGGTGCCTGCTGCGTCTCGCGGGTGCCCTCGAGTGGACTCGAACCACCACGCCCTTTCGGGCACAGGCCCTCAACCTGCCGCGTATACCATTCCGCCACGAGGGCATGACTCCTAACGGATTACGTTGCCTATTTTATACCGATCATTGTGATTTGTCAACAGGTTTTGGAGTCGTTTTTTCCCCTCGATTTTTGCCCTCTGATGAACGTCTGCATGCCATCACACAGGCTGGGCGGGCTATCGCTGGCGGATGATGAGCGTGCTGCGGCCTGTGAAGATGGGCTGCTGCTGGCTGTCGCTGCCGATGATTTCCGTGATGAGGAAGGTCATGGGGCCGCTGCGCCCGCTGCGTTCGGTCACTTCCGCCACGCGCACGACGCAGGTGACCTGCTCACCGATGCGCAGGGGGCGAGTGTAGCTATATGCCTGTTCACCGTGCAGCAGTTGCATTTTTGAGCCGTCGAGCGCCAGGCCCGGTACGCCCATACGGAAGGTCGTGGGGAAGGTCGGCGGCGCGTACTGCAACGGCTTCCCGCTCTGCAGGGCCGGGTCTCCGGTCGCCTCCATGAACTTGCGCACCGCCGCTTCTGTCACCTCGAAGGTGCGCGGCTCCGATGTCATACCAACCAGGCTGCTGTCTATTGCCATAGGCTCGATCTCCTCCTTTGAGTGAGAAATATGCTTCTTGAGGTAGTATGTCTCATTTCTGACCGAACGGCAAGGGCGGCCTGCCCGGTTTCCTCTCTCCCTCTTTTCTTTCTGTCCAGGTGTACCTTATCGATAGATTCAGCCTTTTCTAATGCAATTTTAATGTTGTTACCTTGCAACCAGTCAGGGCTGTCTGCTATGCTTGTACACAGGGGGAGAAAAGCGTTATGGATTCCATTGACCATGCCGACGCATAGAAAGGTGGGGGATACTATGGCAAAAAACGCTGAACAGGTATTCACGACACAACAACCCTCTGGCAAAACACTGCTGCTGGTGGAAGCCGATGAGTCCGTGGCATTTTTCCTGCGTCTTATCATCGAAGAGGCATTTGACTGTGATGTCCTGGTCGTCCCCGACGCGAGACAGGCCCTCGGGCTGGTGCGCCATCTCCATATTGATCTTTTTATCCTGACGGACGCCGAAGGTATAGAACTCTATGACCGACTCCACGCGCAGCCCGGTATGGAGAACATTCCAGCCATCCTGCTCACCACAAACATGCCGCGCTGGCAGAATGAAATCATGAAACGCCAGCTTCTTGGCTTGAGCAAACCGTGCAGGCCCACTGAACTGCTCAAAGCCATCACCTTCTTACTCACGCTGGCGCGCTTCAAAACGGGCAATGCCGCCTGAGCGCGCTTCCAGGGACGGACACGGGCGTTTTGAGCTAAAAGTCCTATCGCTAATCCATCTTTCTTCCAGAGTCAAGGGTGGTCAGGCCCTGCTTTCCCTGCTCTACTATTGTATTTATCTACTGGCATTTACCTATTGATTGCTGCTATACTTTGAGAGGTTTGTTAGTCCCCCCGATACAGATTTCTCTGAGAAAAGAAGAAAGGTGGCAAGCATGGATAGCTTTCTGCTCGTACTCGAGCAACTGGAGGCACTACGCACCGACCCTCTCAACTTTTTATATCCACAGCACCTGCTGGAACGCTGGAAACGGTTGACGGATGAGTTAGCGACCTGCTATGAGCAGCGACGCTGCGACTTTGAGCAACAGCAAATCGATTTTGCGCAGCGACAGGCGCTCTTTGAGCAGCAGCAAATCTGGTTCGAGCAGCAGCGGAGCCGCTTTGAACAACAGCGAGCGGCCTGGCAAACTTTGAAAAAGGCTGGCGTAGACGAAACTCCTACCCCGCGAACTTGAGATAGCCGAGCCGTTCCAGGGCCATGTAGGCAGCCGAGATCTGTCCCTGGACGGCGAAGCTGCCGTTGTGGATCAGCTCGAGCAGTTCGGCGGGCGTGACGAGCCGATTTTCGATGACTTCGACCGGGTCGATCTTCTGTTCGCCTGTCTTGCGCACATTGCGGGCGAGGTACCACCAGATGCGTGTGCGCGCGCCGGTGGGGTTGGCGTACATGTGGGCCAGCAGTTCGATCTGGTCGTCGGCGACGCTGTAGCCTGTCTCCTCCATCAGTTCGCGTCTGGCTGTGACGAGCGGGTCTTCCTCGTTCGCGTCGATGGTGCCGGCGGGAAATTCCAGCACGGCCTGGCCAATGCCGTGCTTGTACTGGTTGTTAATCAGAAAACGGCCATCCTCCGTGACCGGTACAATACCCACCCAGCCGCGATTTTCAATGATGTAATAATCGTGGATGACCGGGCCGTTCGGCACGGCCACCTCTTCACGGCGCACTTTCAAGTAGGGGGTATCTATTACCTGCTCATATGAGAGAACCTGCCAGGGACTGTGTTCAAATTGTGTCATACTCGCTCTTTTCTCTGAAAGCTCATCGATTTTCGCGGCGGGGCTGGCGTTTCTCAAGAAACGAGCGCAGACCTTCCTGCGCATCTTCGCTCTGCGTGGTAGCGGCGAGATAGAAGGCGTTGACCTGCGCGAGCGCGGCCAGCCGTTGCTCTGCCCCACTGACCGGGTAGGGCGTTTGCAGGGCGTTTGCGGGCGAAACCGGCTGCTGGCCCTCTTCGCACGGAGCTTTCTGGCCGCCGCCTGTTTCAATGCCCAGCCGCGTGGCCTTCTTCGCGTGGCGCAGGGCGATGGCGCTTTTGTCGCGCAACATATCCAGGATGCGTTCCATCTCTGCCTTCAGGCTGCCGACTGGCGCGCACCAGGTGACGTAGCCCAGTCGCTCCGCCTGCTCTCCCGATAAGCGGTCATGCTGGCACTGCGGGTCCGTGATGGTGAGCAGGGCATCGTTTGCTGCCAGCAGCAGGTCGGCTGCATGCGCCAGCACGCTGGCCTGCGGCGAAAGCGTGGCGCGCACAACCGCCAGCACGGGCGGGGCCAGCGCCCGCACCGCCTGCCGCGCCTGCTCCACCAGCGCAGATGAGGGCGTTGCCTGCTTCTGCTCCTCTCCGCCTCCGGCTGAGGAAGCGGTGAAATCGAGGACGATGGCCTTGACGCCGCTGCCGCCCGTTTTCGGTTCTACAGTGGAGAGCGCGCTGACGAGTTCGCTGAGCGCCAGTTCGTCCGGCTGCGCGCTGAGAACCATGCGAACCGTCTGCGCCTCCGAGACGACCCGCAGGACATGATAGGCTTGTTGCATGAAAACGCTTTTCCTGTCTGCTTTCTCTCTACTTTGGTTCTGCCAGCTTCATAGTCTCGCCGGTTCCGCGCAGGACGAAGCGTTGAATTTTGCCGGTCGCCGTCTTGGGCAGTTCCGGCAGGAACTCGATCCAGCGCGGGTACTTGAACGGGGCCAGTCGCTCCTTGACAAAGTTCTTGAGTTCGTTTGCCAGTTCGTCCGATGGCTGGTAGCCCTGCTTCAGGATGATATATGCCTTTGGCTTGACCAGTTCATCGGCGTCGAAATCGCCCACGACCGCTGCCTCCAGTACGGCGGGGTGCGCGATCAGCGCGGCCTCGACCTCGACCGGCGAGACCCATTGCCCGCTCACCTTCAGCATATCATCTGAACGCCCGCAGTACCAGTAATAGCCATCCTCGTCCTGGAAATACTTGTCGCCGGTATTGATCCAGTGGCCGTTGATGGTATCCTTCGTCTTCTCGTGCTTGTTCCAGTAGAGCGCAGCGATGCTGTCGCCGCGAATCATCAGGTTGCCGATATCGCCCTGCTTGACCGGGTTGCCCTGCTCATCGGTGATCTTCGCCTCGTAGCCCGGCACCAGCTTTCCGCTGCTGCCCGGTCGAATTTCCCCCGCCCGGTTGCTGATGAAGATATGCAGGATTTCCGTGCTGCCGATGCCGTCGAGAATCTCGACGTTGAACGCTTTCTCCCAGCGGCGTAGAATGTCGGCGGGCAGCGCCTCCCCGGCGGAGACGCAGACGCGCACAGACGAGAAGTCGAATCGCTGCTCCGCCTCCGGCACGGCCAGCATGGCGGCGTAGAGCGTTGGCACGCCGAAGAAAATGGTGGGGCGGTATTCCTCAACCACCTTGAACATGTCCTCGGCCACCGGTCGCCCGGCGTAATGCACTGCGCTGGCCCCGACGCCGAAGGGGAAGTACAGGTTGTTGCCCAGGCCGTAGGCAAAGTAGAGCTTGGCGGCAGAGAAGGTAATATCGTTCTCGTTGATGCCCAGAATCGGCTTCGCGTAATATTCCGTACAGTAGACCATGTCGTGCTGCAGGTGGACGCAGCCTTTGGGGAAGCCGGTGCTGCCTGAACTGTAGAGCCAGAAGGCGCTGTCATCCTTGCTGGTCTCCGCCGCCGCCAGGCTGCCTGAGGCGCGCGCTACCCAGCTATCGAAATCGTGCAGCGTGGCCGTCTCGGCGATACCCTCACGCGCCAGCCCTACCACGACGGTATGGCGCAGGTACTTCAACTGCGGGAAGATCGGCTGCAACTGCTTCCAGACCGCCGCGTGAATCAGCAAGACGCGGGCGCGGCTGTCATTGAGCATGTAGACATAATCAGCCGGTCGCAGTGAGGTATTCATCGGAATCGGCACGGCTCCCATTTTGATGCCGCCGAAGAAGCTGGCGGCAAACTCGGGCGAATCGAGCAGGAGCAGGGCGACGCGCTGCTCCAGATCCAGGCCCAGCGCGAGCAGGCCATTGCCCACGCGGTTCGCCAGTTCGGCCACCTGCGCGTAGGTGTAGCCTCTCCCTTCATAATAAATAGCCGTCTTGTTCCCTCGCCCCTCAGCAAGGTGACGATCAAGAAACGCGGTTGCGACATTAAACTGGTCGGGTACGGTAACGGAAGGCATGCTTACCATCGATCACACCTCTTTCCTGCACGCTACGCACAAGCAATGATTTTACGATTTTCTCCATTATCTCATGGGAAAACAACGCTGGCAAGCGAACAACATCAACACATCAACCATTGTCCATGTCCAGATAAAGCAGGAATTCTTTGTTGCCCTCCCTGCCATGAATGGGCGATTCGGTCAGCCCCCGGACGCGGAAGGGAGTGTGTTCAGGAATCCAGCTTTGCAGGTCGCGCAGGACGCGAGCATGCACTTCGGGGCTGGTAATCACGCCCTCCCCGCGATCAACCTCGGCTTTGCCTGCCTCGAACTGCGGCTTGACCAGCGCCACCACCCACGCATCCGGCGCGAGCAGCGGCACCAGCGCAGGCAGCACGAGCCGCAGGGAGATGAACGAGACATCGATGACGACGGCCTGAATGGGTTCCGGCAGGCTGCTCAGGTGGCGAATATTGACGCCTTCCATGACAACCACGCGCTCATCGTTGCGCAGCGTCCACGCCAGTTGCCCGTGTCCCACATCTACGGCATAGACGCGCTTCGCCCCGCGCCTGAGCAGCACATCGGTGAAGCCGCCGGTCGAGGCGCCGACGTCGAGCGCGACGAGGCTCTGAGGGTTGAGCCGGAAGGTGTCCAGCGCCTTTTCCAGCTTCAGCCCGCCCCGACTCACGTATTTCAATTCTTCTGGCGTCTCGGCGAGCCGCAGCGCCGCCTCCAGCGGGACGAGCGTCCCGGCCTTGTCAACCATGCGCTCGCCCACGTAGACCTGCCCGGCCATTATCAAGGCCCGCGCCCGTTCCCGGCTCGGCGCCAGCCCGCGCCTCACCAGCGCCACATCCAGCCGCTCTTTGTTTGTTGCCATGCTATCCTGTTTCTGTTTCCTGGAAACATATGACATCCCGCATGTGAGATGCTCGAGGGTCATTTTTACGGCATGCATGCCATGAGAATCGTCCCCTGACATGTCATGCTTCGCTCCCGCTCAGCATGACACGTCGCGGCCACTTGTTCATAGCATCCCGTAGGCGCCGATTGATCGGCAGCCGGTCACAAACCCGTATTGTGATAATAATAGAGCAATGATCCGGCTCCGACAAGGCCGACATCGGGGCCTGCGCGAGCAAGCTCGATGCGCACAGCCTCACGTGGGGCGCGCATTGCCCGCTCATGCACCACGCGCAGCGCCGGTTCCATCAAGAGCGGCCCCATCTGCGTCACACCGCCGCCGAGAACGATTTTCTCAGGATTGAAAATGTGGATGATGTTGACAAGGCCCACCCCCAGCGCCTCCGCCGCTCGTTCGATGATCTGCTGCGCCGCCGCTACGCCTGCCGCTGCTGCCAGCGCCACCATGCGCGCCGTTACCGGGATTTGCCCTCCATGTCCGGGCTGATCGTCATGTTGCGCCTTTCCGGCGCGTTCCTGTTGTGCAAGTTGGCGTGCAAAGGCCAGCAGGTCGTTGCCCTGACCTGTCTGGATGAGCTGATCGGCGCGGCGCGCGATGCCGGTGCCGGATGCAAGATATTCGAGGCAGCCGGTATTGCCGCAAGTGCAGCGTTCCCCCTGCCAGTCAATCGTCATGTGGCCCAGTTCAGCCGCTGCGCCGCTCGCGCCCGCCAGCAACCTGCCATCGGCGATCACGCCGCCGCCGATGCCCGTGCTGATGGTCAGATACACCATGTGCTGGCAGCCCTGGCCCGCGCCAAAGAGAAACTCGCCCAGGGCAGCCGCATTGGCATCGTTCTCGACATACACCGGTACGTGGTACCGCTGCGCGAAGAGCTGCCGCAGCGGCAATGCCTCCCAGCCGGGCATGTTAGGCGGCGTGTAGACAATTCCCGTGCGGCTGTCCAGCGGCCCCGGCGCGCCAATCCCGATGCCTGCAACCTGCTCTAAAGTCACACCCGCTTGCTGTAATGCCTGCTCCAGCGCGGCAAAGGCGCGGGGCAACATGCTCTCCGGCCTGCGGTCTGCCCCCGTTTGCAACACAACTCGCGAGAGCAGTTCCGCGCCGCGTAGCACGCCTGCGCGCATCTGCGTCCCTCCCAGGTCTACTGCCAGCACAGGTGGCAAAGCTGCTTCATCCCCTTTGTTTTGCATAGCTTCATGCTCATCATTATCCATATGTTTTCGTATGCGGATGATATCGTATTGTAGCGTAAGGATGCAATGATGGATGTGAACGAACAAGATTGAATAGTGTGGATCAGGGCGGAGCTTGCCTCCGCCCTGGCCTACCTCAGATGCCTCGCTCGCTCCCGCTCAGCATGGCACGCCCACGAACGTTTTGTAAATCTTAAACTCAGTAGCCGTGTAACAGGATAAAGAATATAATAGTAGCAGGGCATATTGCCCGCTATGCAGAGCAGGAAGATAGCATATGGATACACAGGACAGGACGCGCGGCGAGATGCCTGCGCCCGGTACAACGACCACGAGCGGCAATGAGGGCGGCAGGTTGAGCGGGAGAACGCGCTTCAAGTATGGCTTTTTGGCCGGGCTGGCTGCCGGTATTATTGCTTCTGGCGCTATGTTACTGGGTAGCACGGTCTTCGGCGGTATCTCGCTGCCGGAAGAGTTTGGCTCGGAGATTACCGCGCTCATGCCACCGACCATGTTTGCCTACCTGCATCAGTTGATCGGGGGCGATGCCAAGTTTTACCTGTTCGCTATCATCCTGGTGGGGCAATGTTTTGTCTTCGCGCTGAGTGGCGGGCTGTACAATCTCGCCCTTGCTTCACGTATCATAACGGCGCGCACCGGCACGCGGCTTGACTGGCTGGATGGCGTGGCGCTGGCCTTTATCCTCTGGCTGCTCACCGGTTTCCTGCTGCTGCCTGCAACGGGGGCGGGCATCTTTGGCGCACAGACGCCTGTTGGCCTGCAAAATAGCATGGTGAGCCTGGGCATCGTCGGCCTCATCTTCGGTCTGCTCTTCGCTTCCTTCCAGAACTGGCTGGCCTTCGGTCGGGGGAAGCGCAGGGCAAGCGAGGAGGATGAGGACGAGGAAACTGGCTTCGGGCTTTCGCGCCGCGCCCTGCTCAAACGCGGCTTCATCATCGCCGGGATCGGTCTGCTAGGGGTGGCCGCGTACCGCTTTATCAGCGAGGGCGGCGGCACGGTGAGCGTGCCGGTGGGGCGGCTGGTGCAGCAGTTCAAGAGCAAGATTGTACCGCCGCCGGTTCCCAACTATGGCTCCATTCAGCCCGTGCGTGGCCTCTCGCCGGAGATCACCTCCAACGATCAATTTTACATTGTCTCCAAAAATCTCTTCTCCGATCCCACCGTCAATGCCTCAAACTGGAATCTGGTCGTCGATGGCGAGGTCGAGCATCCCTTCAGCCTGACGTATCAACAGATGCTGGCGCTGCCTATGAAGCAGCAATATGAGTCGCTTGAATGCATCAGCAACGATGTGGGCGGGCCGTATATGAGCAATGCGTTGTGGGAAGGCGTGCCATTGAGCGACCTGCTGCAACGGGCGGGCATCAGAGTCGGGGCCAGTAAAGTCGTTTTCTATGCTGCCGACGGCTACAGCGATAGCATCCATCTCAGCAAGGCGCTGGAGCCGACGACGCTGCTGGCCGTGCGCATGAACGGCGCGACGCTGCCGGATGGACACGGCTTCCCCGCTCGTATGCTGGTGCCGGGCATCTATGGCATGAAGCACTGCAAATGGCTCACGCGCATCGAAGTCGTCAACACCGACTATCAGGGCTACTGGCAGCAGCGCGGCTGGAGCGACGCCGCGCCCGTGCGGCTGACCTCGCGCATCGATACGCCACTGACCGGCGCGACGCTGGCCGCCAACCGACCCGCCTACATCGCGGGCGTGGCCTTCTCCGGCGACAGGGGCATCAGCGAGGTAGATGTCAGCCTGGATAACGGCGCAAGCTGGCAGCGCGCCACGCTCAAACGCCCGTACTCGAACCTCACCTGGGTGCTGTGGGAACTGCCCTGGACGCCGACGCCGGGCAATCATACCATCATCGTGCGCGCCATCGACCTCGAAGGCAATGTGCAAAACCCCAACCCCGCTCCACCCCTCCCGAATGGGTCATCGGGCTACCACACTATATCGGTGTCCGTCTCTTAATATGAAGCAATTACCTGTAGGCGCCGATTTTGATCGGAACAATTCATAATCGGCGCCTACGAGTTGGCATTGTGAGGCAATATTTTCCGGGGGAAAAATTTCCTCAAAAACCTGTCCGGTTTCAGGTTGCTCGATGATTATAGAAGTGTAGGCTCATCAAGGGGGAACAGGGGGCACCCATATCAGGTTACATGTTCACTGATATACAGGTGGTAGAGAGTCTGCAGGCGAGAGATGCGAACGCCTTTCGTTCTCTGGTTGAACGGTTGGAACAGCCGATCATCGGCTATTTACATCGGCTCGTCGGCGACCGTGAAGTGGCGCTGGACCTTGCGCAAGATACGTTTTTACAGGTATATAAGGAGATTGGCAAAATGCCGCAGGATCTCTCACTCAATGCCTGGATTTATCGTATTGCTACCAATTACGGTCTGCGCTATCTTAACCGAAAAAAGTTGCGCTCGTTTGTTCATCTGGATACGGGCGAAGACTACCATCCCTGCCTCGCGGTCGAAGGGCCAGAGGGGCAGGCGGAGACTCGTATTCTCGTGGAACAGGCGCTGCGTTCACTCAAACCGGAAGATGCGGCCTGCCTGCAATTGCACTATGGTGATGGGTTCACCTACGAAGAAATCGGCCAGATCTTGCAGCTCAGTCCAGAGGCGGTGCGCAAACGAGTATCGCGCGGGGTGACGAAGTTCCGCGCATCATACGGCACAGCCCCGAAAAAACGTATGTAGGAAGAGGCGGAACGGCAGGCGCTATGTCAGATCAGAGGCCACCCGCGCATACGCGGGCTTCAAAGGAATATGACTATAGTGAAGGGCGGCATCCATCCGATGACCTGCTACTCGCTTCCGTGCGCCAGCAGCACCTTGACAACCGAATACAGATCGAACAGCACATCAACGAATGCCCTTTTTGCCGCCATAAATGCCACGCCTTTGAGCAGGATGGTCGGCTACTCTCGCCCTATATGCAGGAGCAGAAGCAGCAATTCTATCCCTCTATCACCAATCGTGTGATGCAGCGGGTCGCGCTGGAAAACCGCCTCACGCGGCGAGAGCGCATTCTGGCCGATTTGCAGCGAGCTTATAAATACTCGCTGCTGGAAGGGATTGTGCAGAAGATCCTGGGGCAGCAACGCGGGCAGGCACAGGCAGAGAACAGGGAGCAGGGCTTATTTGTCTCACCGCTCTCTCCCCTCACGGACGAGCCGTTACCCGGCCCGTTCGCCGCGCTGCGGTCTAGCGGCGCGTTGCGCTCTGGCCCGACCGGAAGCCGTCGTTCCGCGCCCCGCTCGTTCCGGCGGCTCGCCATTGCGCTGGTCGTTGTGGCGGCAGTTCTCACACTGATGATTGGCCTGTTAGCATCGCCGATAATGAAGCCGGTGATGACGGAAAGCCACGCACAACAAACACCGCCGTCAATTCCCCGGCAGCACAATACATCGATACCGGTAACGTCGAAAAGTCCGTCGGCGCAGACGAAAACGCCGACTCCTACGCACTCCGGGCCGCAGATTGTGTTCTGCAGCACGCCGAGCCAGCTCAAACGGAACATTGTTCAGATCTGCGGCTCCGGTTTCACAAAGTACGGGCGCGTATGGCTGGCAGTCTATGGGTTCAACGTGATCTTTCCGCGCACAGCAGATGGGCGAGGAAACATCGATATCACGTTTACTGTTAATGACTGCCGGTTAATGCCTCTTCAGATTACGGCATTTGATGCAAGCAGTCGCAGGATAGCAACCTTGCAAATCGGTTCGCTCAGCAGTTGTTCGTTTTCCAGACATCACTGAGCGCAGAAAGCGAATAGAGAGCCGGGGAAGTGGAAAGGAAAGATGATGATGATACGGCAATGTGCCTGGTGCCTGCGCCAGATGGATCAATGTGGGGAGCCGCTTTCAACGAAGCCGTTGCCTAAAGACTACGAGGCGACACACGGTATGTGCCGCCCGTGCGCCATCGAGTGGCTAGAAGCCGTGCTGGGCAATCCCTGCTGGCCTGAGAGCGAAGAGCAAAAAGCTGCTTCAGATGTGTATTACGATTATCGATCATTATTCGCGGGAGAAAGAATTGAGGTATAGGGCCTGAAAGGCCTTCTCATTGAAGATAGAAACTCTCCTGCTATGCAGCGACGTGCAAACGTCGCCCCGAGGGCCGGATCGTGTTCATGTTGCATCGCATGAACCTGTTGCTCACTCCCCCCAAGGAGCAACAACGATCCAGGCCCTTTCTTTTTTGGCACTATCGATATGTCATACTATGGGAATCGTCCCCGGACATGTCATGCTGAGCGGCAGCGAAGTATCTGGTGCCACCAGCCAGGCGACATGGCCGACGAGAGATGCTTCGTTGCGCTCAGCATGACATCTCTCTGTTGTTTTTTTATGGATTGCTACCTTCTGAGAAAATCCAGCACAAACGAGTTGACCAGGTCCGGCTTCTCCTGCTGCACCCAGTGGCCGCTATCAGGAATTCTTTTGAGCTGGAGATGCTCCACCCATTGTTCCAGGCCCTCGGTCATGGCAAGGCCGAGGGCGATATCCTGCTCGCCCCAGATGAGCAGGGTGGGAGCGGAGATGCGCCTCGTGCTGGCCTGGGGCTGCCGCAGGCGGCGGGGAAAGTCGCGAAAGAGCTGGCGATAGTAGTTGAGCGCAGCAGTCATGACCCCCGGCTTGCTCATCGCCTGCTGAAATTTCGCCGTCACCTCACGCGGGAAGACCTCTTTTTGCGTGGCGGCCCCGCGCAGCATGCGCCCGATCTCGTTCGCGTGGTTGCGCAGTAGCACATATTCGGGCAGCCAGGGCAACTGAAAGAAGAAAATATACCAGCTTTTGCGCAGTTGCTCAGGCGTGCGCAATTCGCGTATCATCGCCGCCGGATGCGGCGCGTTCATGACGATCAGCCGTTCGGTCATCTGTGGGTAGCGCATAGCAAAGGCCCACGCCAGCACTCCGCCCCAGTCATGGCCCACGATGATCGCGCGCGCGCGCCCCAACCCCTTTATCAAGCCCTCGATGTCGCGAATCAGCGTCGCCACATCATAGCCCCCCCGCGGCTTATCGCTATCGTTGTAACCGCGCAGGTCGGGCGCGACCGCCAGGTAGCCATGCTCCGTCAGAAAGGGAAGCTGGTAGCGCCAGGAGTACCAGAACTCCGGGAAGCCATGCAGCAGCAGCACCAGCGGCTTTTCGCCTTCTGCGCGCTTCTCATCATCCTCGCCGCCCACCGTTACATAGTGCATGCGTATGCCGTTAGTCATAATGTCGTGATGCCGCCACAATTCCGTTGGAATAGCCATGTATGGTCTCTCCTACTATAATGGGCGCAGCAATTAATAGCTCGCACCCCCTCCCAGGCCACCCGCCAGGGGTGGCCCTACTATACTCGACAGCTCTCCAGATGATACGGATACCCGTAGTATAGTAGGGCCACCCCTGGCGGGTGGCCTGCAGGGTGGCATGGCCAGTTATTCCACGTCGCGGTCATTGTAGACAATGGCGCGTTTGACCTGTTCGATCAGGTCGGTGACGGGAATGCCGCGCGGGCAGGCATCGACGCAGTTGAAGATGGTGCGGCAGCGCCAGACGCCGTTGCGCTGGCCCAGAATCGAGAGCCGCTCTTGCGTCGCCTGGTCGCGGCTGTCGAAGATGAAACGGTGGGCATTGACAATCGAGGCCGGGCCAACCCAGTCGGCGTTGCCCCAGATCGACGGGCAGGAACCGGTGCAGGCGCCGCAGAGAATGCACTTCGTTCCCTCGTCGTAGCGCGCGCGCTGCTCCGGTGATTGCAGCCGCTCGGTTCCCGGCTCGCTATCATACGTAATCAGGTAGGGCTTGACCGATTTGTACTTCTCAAAGAAGCCGTCCATGTCGACGACCAGGTCTTTGATGACGGGGTAACCGAGCATCGGCTCAATCGTCACCTTCTCGCCCACGTCGCGCACGAGAACCTTGCAGGCGAGGCGGTTGCGCCCGTTGATGCGCATGGCATCGGAGCCGCAGACGCCGTGCGCGCACGAACGCCGGTACGTCAGCGAGCCGTCCATCGTCCACTTGACGATATTGAGCGCGTCCAGCAGGCGATCAATGGGATCGGCCTCGACGGTGTACTCGGCCCAGTATGGCTTCGCGTCCTTCTCTGGATCGAAGCGTTTGATACGCATCTGTAAGTTCATAGTTTTCACTCCAATGACACAACCAGCGTGTCCGTCCAGACGCAGTTTATTGCGCCCTATCAGTCCCTTTGCGCTTGAGCTTTTCGGGTTGTGAGGGTATACTTGCCTCAAGCAGAAGCGGCAGCATTCAAGCCCTTCCTCCCGTTCGGGTTGGAAACCTAGTATTTCCGCTCTTTGGGCTTGAAAATGGGATCGTCGATAAGGACGACATCCTTGTAGTCAAGCCGCACATCATGGGCTTTGGTGCCTTTATAGGCCAGCGTGTGCTTGAGCCAGTTGGCATCGTCACGTTTGGGATAGTCGGTGCGGTAGTGCGCGCCGCGACTCTCGGTGCGCGCCAGGGCGCCGTGAATGGTGGCCTCGGCGCAGTCGAGCAGGAAGCCGAGTTCGACGGCCTCGACCAGTTCGGTATTGAAGGTCTTGCCCTTGTCCTGCAACTGCACGCGGCGGTACACATCCTGCAAGCCATCCAGCGTATCCAGCGCGTGGCGCAGGCCGCGTTCATCGCGCTCGACGAAGACGCGCGCATCCATCTCGTTCTGCAAGGTTGAGCGAATGCGGTACGCCGACTCGCCGCCCTTTGAGGAATAGAGGCGATCAAGCAGTTCGCGAGAGTAGCTCTCCGGCTCCGGCGGCAGCGGCACGTGCTCGTTTTCGGCAATGAACTTCGCCATGTGCCTGCCGGCGCGGCGACCAAAGACGATCAGGTCGACCAGCGAGTTGGTTCCCAGGCGGTTGGCGCCATGCACGGAGACGCAGGCGACCTCGCCAGCGGCATAGAAGCCGGGCAGAGGCGTCCACTGCGGGTCGATCACCACGCGCGCATCGTTATCGGTCGGGATGCCGCCCATGGCATAGTGGGCCGTCGGCTGGATGGGAACCGGCTCGGTAATCGGCTCGACGCCCAGGTAGTTGCGCGCGAAATCGGTGATATCGGGCAGTTTCTCGGTGATGACCTTCTCGCCGAGATGGCGCACATCGAGATAGACGTAGTCCTTGCCGTTGATGCCGCGCCCCTCATGAATCTCCTGCAAGATGCAGCGCGAGACGATATCGCGCGGCGCCAGGTCTTTGAGCGTGGGCATGTACCGCTCCATAAAGTATTCGCCCTTATCGTTGAGCAGCTTGCCGCCCTCGCCGCGCGCCGCCTCGCTCAGCAGCACGCCAACCTTGTAGATGCCTGTCGGGTGGAACTGGTACATCTCCATGTCCTGCAAGGGGATACCGCGCCGGTAGGCAATAGCCATGCCGTCACCCGTGCAGGCAAAAGCGTTGCTGGTGACGCGCCAGGCGCGGCCATAGCCGCCGGTAGCGAACATGACCGCCTTGCCGTGGAAGGTATGAATTTCGCCCGTGCGAATCTCCATCGCCACCACACCGCAGGCGCGGCCCTCGTTGAGCAGCAGATCAAGCACGAGAAACTCGTTGAAGAAACGCACCTCGTTCTTGATAGCGTTCTGGTACATCGTCTGGAGCAGCATGTGGCCCGTGCGGTCTGCCGCGTAGCAGGAGCGGCGCACGGCTGCCTCGCCATAGTTGCGCGTGTGGCCGCCGAAGCGGCGCTGGTCGATGCGCCCATCAGCCATGCGGTTGAACGGCAGGCCGCGATGCTCAAGCTCATAGATGGCATCGATGGCATCACGCGCCAGAATCTCCGCCGCCGGCTGGTCGACCAGATAGTCGCCGCCCTTGACGGTATCGTACATGTGCCATTTCCAGTGGTCTTCTTCCTGATTGCCCAGCGCGGCTGCCACCCCGCCCTGTGCCGCGCCCGTGTGCGAGCGCGTAGGATAGACCTTCGTCAGCACGGCCACGCTCGCGCCCCCAAGCTGGATAGCCGCCATCAGGCCCGCGCCGCCGGAGCCGACAATGATCACATCAAACTTATGATACATAAGCTCTTTCCTCGTTCTATTGCAGACAATTGGGACCTAAGCTGCCCGCGACTGGATGAAACGTGATCAGCGTAATCGTTCCCAGCATAAAGAAAATCAACGTCAACGCGCCTACGCTTGACTGCAATACAAGCCGCCAGCTACGAGAACGTACATAATCGTCGATAACCACACGCAATCCGTTCATGCCGTGCAGCAGGGCCAGCGTGAGCAGCAGCCAGTCGTAGAGCCGCCAGAACGGATTGGTATAGCGCAAGGCAACCAGCTGATAACTTGTACAGGACACGTCGGTTGTGACGTGATTCAACAGTAAGTGAATAATCACCAGAAAGATGAGGCCAAGAGCCGACCAGCGCATGAAGTACCAGCTAAAGGTTTCAAAACCGGTACCGCTCGCCGGGCGCGGCCCATATCCAGTCGAAATACGCATTGTTGCTCTCCTACATCAACCGGCCCGCATTAGCCAGCAGGCCATGCTACGCGAACATCCTTCTACATCCCGGCGGGCATGTTGCCCGTCGGCCAGCCAAAGACCGGGCCGATCACAAAATACGCCATCGGCAGAAAGCAGACAATCGTCACGACCAGCACGATCGCGAACATCGCCGCCTGAAAGCGCACCGCCTTCGGCCAGAAATCGATCAAAATAATGCGCACGCCATTGAAAGCGTGATAGAGGACGGCGGCGATCAGCGCCAGCGAGATCAGGCGCACAATCGCGGTGCCAAATAACGCGATGCCCTCATTATAGACGGTGGGGCCGAAGTTCAACAGCGAGATGTCCACGATATGGACGAGGAGAAAGAGGAGAATACCCAGCCCGGCCACGCGGTGCAGCAGCCAGGACCACATACCAGATTGACCTTTGTACATGCCTTCCTCAATTCTTCACGGCGCGGCGCGACGATGGGGGTAAAACAGGAAAACCCGCTCCCGTCGCGCACGCCATCATACAACGACGACAGACGAAATTACGCACGACACGTCCTTGTGTCACACCACGCCAGGGCGGTCATATTGTCTCTGCTTCATTATACTCCACGCCGCAGACATGCGCAAACTCTTTGTGGTTTTGACCGATTTCCAACAACAACGGGAGAAAAAGAGGCAAAACCACTAAAAAAATTTGCTTCTCTGGTATATAATAGAGTAGGAAGGAACAATTCCAGCAGAGAGATAGCCACAGCATATTACCCGGGGCGGGCCGTGCTTCGCCCCTGCAAAGGCAGACTGCCGGTATTTTGCAGGGGTGTGAAAAGCATTGGCCCGCCCATCTTTTTTTCCCGCCCGTGAAGGTATATAATAGGCTCTGCAATGTAACCTGGTGGCGTAGTAATCTCTGAAAACAAGTTGTCTTGCCGATATAAATACAGGCACAATGATGAGAGCGATCTCAGCAGGAGAGCGGTGTGGGTACGCTGCACGGGAAATCAGCCAGGAAAGAACCTGCCATAGCAGGATCGGGGCAGGATAGCGTGGATGTGCAGGAATTTCAAAAATTCTATCAGGAGCATCTCGGCCAGATTTACCGCTACGTCTATAGTAGGGTTGGAAACCGGGAAGAGGCCGAGGACCTGACTTCACAGATATTTATTAAGGCAGTACGTGGGATAGACCGCGAACGCGGCGCGTTGAGCATGCAGCACTGGCTCTTCCAGGTGGCGCGCACGACGATCGCCGATTACTGGCGTGTCCATTATCGCGTCTCCGTCAGTTCGCTCGATGAACTGCTGGAAGCGGGCTGGGAAGGCCCGGCAGAGGAAGCGGTCACACTTGAGAGCGTCAGGCCAGAGGAACGGGTGAGACGCATCCTGCAGGCGCTGCCCGAACATTATCGAGAAGTCCTAACCTGTCGCTTTCTGCTCAACCTCTCGATCCGGGATACTGCCCAGAAGATGGGGCTGACGGAGGCCAATGTCAAAGTATTGCAATTCCGGGCGCTTAAACGCGCCGCCGATCTCGAATCGGTTGTCACCGGTTAAACTAGCGGAGAGATAGTATGCAAGGGGATGACCAGGAACGATTTGAAGACTATCTGGAGCTAGAGCAATTTATCGAGGAGCTTCAGGCGGGCCATGCTGCCCATCCACCGGCTGAGTTGACGCCCGAAAAGGCGAATATCTACCGCATGGCTGCCCTGTTTCGTTCTGCCTCCCCGGATGCCGCCGAATTGCGCCCGGAATTCGCCGCCGAACTTCATGCCCGTCTTGAAGAGGAGATTCAGCAGCGGCAGAAAAAGCGCGAGCGGCCAAAGCTCCTGCCTTTCCTGTATAGAAAGCAGGGGTCAAGCGGCAGAGAGGCAGACCGCGACAATGGCAGAAGTAATGTATCACGCCGCGCCCTGCTGGCCGGTGGCGCCGCCGTCGCGGCCTCGCTCGTGGTCGGCGCCGGTCTCATGCACGAAGTCGATCAGGCCACCAGTAAGCCGTCTGCAACGAATTCGGGTACAACTATACAATGGGACGAACAGCTCATTGCGGATGGTCAGCCCACAACCTGGCATTTTGTGACGACCCTGGCCGAGCTTGGCGATAAGGTTGTGCGCTTCGCCACCGATACCATCGTTGGCTACCTGACGTTTGATGATACGAAGGGCGACCCCGATGAAGGGAAGCTTGTTGCCATGTCTGCTGCCTGCACGCACATGGGCTGCATCGTGCAGTGGAACTCAGCCGAGCAACGATTTGTCTGTCCCTGTCACAACGGCCTCTTCACCGAATATGGCGAGCCAGACCCACGATCCCCTGTGCGCTACCTGAGCGCGCTCCCTCGCCTGAGAACAAAGGTAGAAAACGGCAATATCTACGTTGAGGTGCCAACTGGCGGCCCTTCTACCGCAAAGCCGCCCAGGCTGAACCATCAGTCGTAATCGAAACCCCCACATGCCCATGTGGGGGTTTTTCGTACCATCGTATCATGCTTCCTGTGCTATACTCTTACAGGGACAGTATACCCTGGGAGCATATTCACATGGCACAACAGTATGCATTGAGCTTCAGCGGCGGCAAGGATTCGATGCTTGCGCTTGATCGCGCGGTGCGCTCCGGTCTGCGTGTCGAGTACCTGGTAACGCTCTTCGATGAGGACAGCCAGCGCGTGCGCTTTCATGGCGTTCCCATCGCCTTGATTCAGGCGCAGGCAGACGCGCTGGGCATTCCCCTGCTGCGCTACCCCACGCGCCCGGAAACGTTTGAACGTGTCTTCCTGCAATCGCTCGCCGATCTGCGGCTGCGCGCTGTGACGGGCATCATCTTCGGTAACATTCACCTCGCCGATGTGCGTGCCTGGTACGAGGAACGTACCACTGCCGCCGGTCTCTCCCACATCGAACCGCTATGGGGAGATGCGCCCGCCGATCTCGTGCGCGAATGCCTTGCGCGTGGCTACGAGGCGACGTTGACCTGTATTGAGCTGGCGCGGGCAAAGCCGACATGGCTCGGCGCGACCCTCACAGAGCAACTGGTGCAGGATTTTGAGCGGAGCGGCATTGACCCTTGCGGTGAGCGCGGTGAATATCATACATTTGTGAGCAATGGGCCGCTGTTCGCCCATCCTCTGGCGACGCGCACGGGCGCGGTCATGACCATGCCAGGGTTTCAACTGATCGATATGTTGTTAGAGTAGAGGGAGTATAAGCAATTTCTATGGCAGCATTTCCTGAACATTTTTACTGGGGCGTGGCGACTGCCGCCTATCAGATTGAGGGAGCCGCCAACGAGGGTGGACGGGGAGAATCGATCTGGGATCGCTTCAGTGCTATCCCCGGCAATGTGCATAACAACGAAACCGGCATGGTCGCCGATGACCACTATCACCGCTTCAAAGAAGACGTGCAACTGATGCAGCAGATAGGCGTCAATGCCTATCGCTTCTCGATCGCGTGGCCGCGTATCCTGCCGACAGGCAAGGGGAGGGTCAACGCTCCCGGCCTCGATTTCTATGACCGGCTGGTCGATACGCTGCTCAGCGCGAATATCGAGCCGTTTATCACGCTCTACCACTGGGATTTGCCGCAGGCGCTGCAAGACGCGGTCGGCGGCTGGGGCAGCCGCGAGACGGCCTATGCCTTCGCCGACTATGCCGAGGTCGTCTCACGCCGCCTGGGTGATCGCGTACAGCACTGGATCACGCTCAACGAACCGGCAGTGGTAGCCTTCATGGGCAATGAGACGGGCGAGATGGCTCCCGGCCTGCGCAACCCGAAGCTGGCCTGGCAGGTCTCGCACAATTTGCTGCTGGGCCACGCCCTGGCCGTTCCCGTCCTGCGCGCCAACAGCGAGGCCCGCACCGAGGTTGGCATCACGCTCAGCATGTCCCCCATTCACCCGGCCAGCGACTCGGCGGCGGACGAAGAAAGCGCGCGCCTGCTCGACGCAAAGACCAATCGCTGGTTCCTCGAGCCAGTCTTCCGCGGCAGCTATCCCGCCGACCTGCTGGAATATCTCGATCAGCAGCAGCTGATGCCGCACATGGAGGAGAACGATCTTCAGTTGATTGCCGCGCCGCTCGACTTCCTCGGTATCAATTACTACTTCCGCATCATCGCCCGCCGCAGACGGGGTGGCGGCCCGTTCGACATCGAGCAGGTTCAACCGGCAGGCGAGTATACGGAGATGGGTTGGGAGGTCTATCCCGCCGGGCTGCGCGAACTCCTGCTGCGCATGCACAACGAGTACCGCATTCCCAGGCTCTACGTGACCGAGAACGGGGCCGCCTTCCCTGATGTCGTGACGGCGGACAACCTCGTCCACGATGCGCGGCGCGTGGAATACCTGCGCGCCCACTTCCAGGAAGCTCTGGAAGCCATCGCTTCCGGCGTTCCCCTGGCAGGCTACTTCGTCTGGTCGCTGATGGATAACTTCGAGTGGGCGCACGGCTACAGCAAACGCTTCGGCCTGGTCTACGTCGACTATCCCACCCAGCGCCGCATCCTCAAAGATAGCGGTCGCTGGTACCGCGACTTTATCGCCTCGAACGGCACCGCATTCTGAAAAGCCG
>CADDYT010000095.1 GCA_902810755.1 Chloroflexota bacterium | reverse complement strand
GGTGGCCTGCAACCGGTGGCCTGCAACCGGTGGCCTGCCAAGGGTAGCCAGCGGCAGATGGAATGAGCAACGGTCAGGGCGTCGCGGTGGGTGTCGCGCTGGCCGGTTCGATGGTGATGCGGATGGCATCCAGTTCGCCGGTCTGGGAGTCAAGAGTCGCATTCACCTGAACGGTCTCGCCGACTTTGAGATCGCTGAGCGACGCTTTGCCGGTAGAGGTCTTATATTTTGTCGTGGCAGTTAGCATGATGGTGACAGGCTTCTTTCCTTTCGCGGGCATGACGATGATTGACTGACCGTTGATAGATTGAATGGTGCCGGTAATCTTGCGAGACTTCGGCCTGGTGGTGCCGGTAGAGGCCACCGACGCCGTTGGAGTGATGGTCGTTGATGTATTGCTGGCGCTGGCATGGGCCATGACGGCGACCACTGCCGCCGCGCCGAGACCAAGCACGACGACGATCAGGACGCCGATGATAATGAGCAATTTGTTGTTGATTGTCTTCATAACTGGTATGGTATTCCTCTCTCTGCGGTGCTTTTTATTTGCGCTTTTCTTCCTGCCATTTTACCGGTTGGAGACGAGAAAGTCATCGTTTGTAGGAGAAATGGAGGATACGCACTGCATTAATTTCTGCTGAGAAAGGCAGGCATAGCTCATGACTTCTTGCGCTTGCAGGAAGCAGGTATCTATAATACATGTTGTGGTAAGATGTATGAACGTGCTTCTGGAAAGCATGGTTGACGCTCCCGGCAGCGCGCCGGAGAAGCATTTTCCTCACCATTGAGCCGATGAAGGCAGACAGGGAGATGAGTATGGCATGGCAAACGAATCAAAATCAAGAGAAGAAACCATCTATGCAGGTGCTGATTGTCGATGACGAGGAAAATATTCAGGAACTGATCCGCCTGGGCTTGCGTTACGAGGGGTTTCAGGTTGAATCGGCCTCGAACGGCCCCGATGCCATCTCAGCCGCGCAGCGTCTCAATCCCGATCTGATCATCCTGGATCTCATGCTGCCCGGTATGGATGGCCTGGAGGTCTGCCGCCGCCTGCGCGCCAATCCGACCACACAGGACATACCAATCTTGATGCTGACCGCCAAAGATGAGGTGCATGACCGCGTGACCGGGCTGGACACCGGCGCAGACGACTATCTGACCAAGCCGTTTGATTTTGAAGAGCTTGTGGCGCGTGTCAAAGCCATCCTGCGGCGGCAGCAGCGGGCGCAGCGAGCAGAACAGGGTGGCGAATCGCCAAATCAGATTTTGCAGTTCGCCGATTTGCAGCTCAACATGGCAACCCGCGAGGTTACGCGCGGCGGGCGTTTAATTGAACTGACGGCCACCGAATATAACCTGCTGCACCTGTTCATGAGCCATCCACGCCAGGTTCTGGATCGACAGACGATTTTGAACCGCGTCTGGGGGTACGATTTTCTCGGTGAGACAAACATTATTGAAGTCTACGTGCGCTACTTGCGTGAGAAAATCGAGGATTCGCCCAGTACCCCGCGCTTAATCCAGACCGTGCGTGGAGTGGGCTATGTCTTGAAAGGCTAGCTTCAAGATGTCTATTGCGCCCACAACCAGCGCCCTCACTGCTCTCAAACGTAGCTTTGTGCGGTGGATGAGTGTGTTTCATATCGAACAACAGGCAGAGCAACTGAGCCGACCAGAACCGCTTCCAGCTCTTATGACGGCGATAAAGCAGGTACCTTCTCCTGCCGGGCGGCAGGAGAATACCTTTGAGAATCCGTTGAGCCAATCTCAGCCGCACCGACGCAGACGGATGCCATCCTGGCTGCGCCGCTTCTCCAGCCTGCGCTGGCGGCTGGCGCTGGTGTATATTGCCCTTTTCGCCCTCTTCGCCTTTCTCGTGAGCCTCTTTCTCTACAACACCGCCTCTACCCTGCTCTACGCCGACGACCAGGGCAAGTTGATTCAGCATACCACGCAATTGAAGGCGTTACTTCTTGATGAAGTTGATTGTAACAGGCTCCCTCTATCCAGCGCCTTCAAGGATATCAGGCTGGACGTTGGCACCGGCGATATCGATGCTGTCTACGTAACCGATGCAGACGGTCGCGTAATTGCCAGTAGTAACGGAACGCTACTGAACCGATCGTTGCCATATCTCCCCGCCAGCGTCTTTCCTGCCGCGCAGAATATCGGCACCCCACAGATCTTTCATCTTCAACAGACAGCCGGTGGTCCGGTTGACGCGGCTCTGGTTTCGTTACAGTTACCCTCTACAAGCCATTGCGCGAACGCAACTACCCCGGCAGCTTATCTGGTTGTCACGACTTCCTACGCGGGAGAGAGCGCCACGCTCATGCGGCTGTTGCTGCTGATCGGCCTGGTGGCCGGGACGCTGACCGTGCTGGGGACGGCACTGGTCTTCGTCATCACCGGCTTTATGCTCAAACCTCTGGTTCATATGCGTGATGCCGCGCAGGCCATCGCGCTGGGCGACCTGCCCCAGCGCAGGCGGCTGCCACATACCGATGATGAGATCGGCCAGCTCTCAACCAGCATCGGGCATATGATCGACCAGATGGAGCGGGCTACTACCAGCTATCGCTCGGCGGAAGAGCGCGCGCGGCGTTTTTTCTCCGACGCCTCGCACCAGCTGCGCACGCCGCTCACCTCGATCTACGGCTTTACTCAGCTGCTCCTGCGCGGCGCAAAGGACGACCCGGCCACCTTGAACCGCGTGCTGCGCATGATGAAGACCGAAGCCGAACGCATGTCCCGGCTCGTCAACGACCTGCTGACACTCTCCCGCCTCGATGAGAGGAGTACTCTGCGTATGCACTATGTCGACCTGGTTGAAATCGCCGTCGAAGCGGTCGAGCAGGCAAAGCTGATGGCGACGGACGGACGCGCCATCACGCTGCATCTCGCCAGCGAGGAGCGGCTGGGCGTGCAGGCCGACGTCGACCTGCTCAAGCAGGCACTGGTGGCCCTCTTCGACAACGCTCTGAAGTACGGCGAACAGGGGCCGGAAGGCTGGATCAAGCTCGTCCTGGATAGGCGTGACGAGCAGGTCATCGCGCAGGTCATCAATAACGGAGACGGCATCGATGCCGATGACCTGCCGCACATCTTCGACCGCTTCTATCGGGGCAGGAACCTGCCCACGCTCGCAGGGCAAAGTATGCCGGTGACCGGGACCGGCCTCGGCCTCTCCATCGCCCTCGCTATCGTACAGGCTCATCAAGGCGACATCACCGCCTCCTCCGTCTCTGCCTCAAACGGTGAAGCCCGGGAGACAACTTTCACAATTACTCTGCCTGCCGCAGATTAAATGGAGAGATAGGCATTTGTCCTATATTGATTGACCTCTATGCAGATGCATGATACACTGCACAGAACAGGCAAAAGCTCATGGATAGTTGTGGCAGTATGCAATGAGAATTGGCCTCCGGCGTGTCATCCCGCTGGACACGTCCAACAGGATGGCACGTCCACGATGCTTTGTCACGGTATGGCATGGTAGAGCAGTGTACAGGATGCGCATAAAGAGGAGGGATGCTGCGATGTGGACCTCGACACTGAGCCTTGAACCGTCACGAGTGGTCGTAACTCGACTGATGGGGCGCGTATGGCGCGGCGCCTATTTCACCTCCTTCGCCCCCTTGCGCGTGGAGAACCTGCCCCGACAGACGTTGCCAGCCCCAAACTGGGTGCGCGTGCACACTACGCTGGCGGGTATCAGCGGCAGCGACCTGCAACTGGTCTTCGCGAATATTGACCCGCGAGTCGCGATTGCCGCGCTGCCGGAGTATGGTCGGGCGGCGCCGGGGCGTGAGGTTGTCGGCGAGGTGATTGAGGTCGGAGAAGATGTGCGGCAACTGCATGTCGGGGATCGTGTGGCCTTACAATATCCATTCAACTGTCGCGCCGCCGGGGTGTATCCTGTCTGCCGTTCGTGCGCCTCCGGCAACTATGCCCTCTGCGAGCGGGTCTCGTTCCCCGGCCCGCAGCCCATCGGCAGTGGCTGGAGCGAAGAGCTGCTGGTGCCGGAGCAGCAACTCTTTCGCCTGCCTGCCAGCATCGACGATGAGCAGGCCGTCTTGCTGGAGCCTGCCGCCGTCGCCCTGCACGCCATTTTACGCCGCCTGCCCCTGCCGGGGGAGCGCGTGTTGATTATCGGGGCCGGAACGGTGGGCCTGCTGACCATCAAACTGCTACGGGCGCTGGCCCCGCATGCAGAGATCAGCGTTCAGGCGCGCCATACCTTTCAGGTAGAGCAGGCGACGCGCATGGGGGCCGATGCGATTATCTACCCGCAGAAACGCTATCAGGATGTCGAGCGCGTCACCGGTGCGCAACTCGTGCGCGGTTTGCCGGGGAATCAGCTACTCGCCGGGGGCTACGATATCATTTTTGACACGGTGGGGACGAAGCGCACGCTGCACGATGCCCTGCGCTGGTCGCGGGCCGGCGCGGCGCTGGTGCTGGTGGGCAATAGCCTGCACCCCATGTATATCGACCTGACCCCCATCTGGCATCGCGAGCTTGCCCTCCTCGGCTCGAGCGGGCATGGCCTGGAAGAATGGCCGACGGGCAGCGGCACCCTGCGCTCGACCTACGCGCTGGTCGTGGAAATGGTTGAGCGCGGAGAATTGCGCCTCGACCGCCTGGTAACGCACCGGTTCGCGTTCAACGAATATCGCCAGGCGCTGCTCGCGGCCAGGAACAAGGCAGAAAGCCAGGCTATCAAGGTCGTGTTCGATTTTACCCGTACCCCCGCCTCTACCGTTCCCAATGTACGAGCAGCCCGCCGCCCCGCGCCCGCGCGTACCTCCGCCAGATCGATGGATTCCGGCGTGACAAACCCCCCTTCCAGCGCGTTACTACGAGTGAAGGGAGATTTCGCGGATGCTGCCTCTATCGATGAGAGCGATCCAGACGAAACGGATGAAGCATAAAAAACGTGCCATTTTTGAACTGCTTACTTAATATATCTACTTCTGTCAGGAGCGAATATGACTATGCACGATGAAGGCGCGGAACCTTCCGCGCCGCGTTCCCGCCGGACGATCCCGCGCCGACCCAGGCCCTCACAATATAACGATGCCACCCCTGCTCGCTCTGGCAATGATAGCCGTCCTGTACCCGTCCAACCACCGTCGTCATCAACGGCGTCGGCCAACGGCAATGGCCGGATGCCCGGCTATGTCTCAGCTAACAATGGCATGAACAGATCGGCCCCTGCCGCATTCGCCCCCGCACAGCAACGCGAGCAGACCATCCCAACGGTCATACCTGCCGGGCCTGCTTCTGTCAGCGTGACCCCGACCCGGCTGCCGCGACGCCGCAAGCGCCGTGTCGCCCTGCCCGTCCTGCTCGCGCTGGTGGTTCTCTGCCTGCTCGTCGGCTTCGGCGCAATCTTCTCGCCGCACTTCTTCGCGGGCGCCGAGGCCCAGTTGACCCCGACCCCCGCGGGCCATACGGGAGCTTTCGTGCAGCCGCAATTGAGCGCGGCACAGATCAATGCCCTGCATCACCTGGTCTCGTATATGCAGTACAAACAGCTTGCCAGCCTCTACGTGCAGCGTATGTCGCTGGATGAGGAGATCGGGCAGGTCATCATGGTCGAGTACGCCGATACCTATTACTCGCCCGACCTGAATGAGATGATTACCAGCCTGCACGCCGGCGGCGTCATCATGTACGAGTTCCAGATGAACTCCTTCAACCAGACGAAACACGATATCGCTGAGATGCAGCAGAACGCGAAAATCCCTCTGCTCATCTCGACAGATGAAGAGGGCGGACCATATGTGCATCGTCTCCTCCACATCTACCCCCCGCACATGTCGGCGACAGAGATGGCCGATTCGGGCAATCCGCAGGTCGCGGCCAATGAGGCGACGCTGGTGGCACGTCAGTTGCTCGCGCTCGGTATCAACGTCAACCTTGCCCCCGATGTCGATGTGCAGCTGGTTCCCGGCTATGACCTGGTGACGCGCACCTTTGGCAACACGCCGCAGTCTGTCATCACCTACGCCGGAGCCTATATGCAGGCGCTGCAAAAGGCGGGCGTCATCGCCACGATCAAACACTATCCCGGCCTCGGCGATGCCACCGGAGACGCGCACCAGTTGCTACCTATCATCAACCGCACAAAGGCGCAGATTTACGCTACCGAACTCGCGCCCTACAAAGCCTTCATCCAGTCGTCCAACAAATGGCTCAACCCCGGCATTATCATGCCGACCGACCTGCTCATGCCTGCAATCGACCCGAAGATGCCGGCCGAACTTTCGCCCATCTTCATGACCGATATCCTGCGCAACCAGCTTGGTTATGACGGCGTGGTGCTGACTGACGCGCTCTACATGAAGGGCATCACCGATCAGTGGAGCATGCCGGAAGCGGCAGTGCTGGCCCTCAAGGCCGGTTGCGATATGATCCTCGGCCCCACCGGCGCGGACCAGACCATCGCCGTCATCGACGCCATCAAGGCCGCCCTGCAAAACGGCACCTTGAGCAAAGCCCGCCTCGACCAGGCCGCTACCCGCATCATCGCCCTGAAGATGCAGTACCACCTGATGCCAGCAGTGCCGCCACAGTGATGCCCTTCTCTGCGGGAGGAAACGTTCAGGTCATTGTAAGGCGCGTGCCGGAAGCTGCAAGTCAGCTATCAGGCACGCGCCTCATAATCAACACTGATATGCGCTCATTTGCCCGCTACGCCTGTCGTGGGACAGGTTTTATAGAGACTGAGCTATGCAGACAGAACATATTTCTTTTGAGACGATCGCTGCCGATGATGAAGGTGAAAAGCTGAACAGGAAGCGCGTGAAATCGCGCAGGCGCAGCATTACCATCTTTATCGTGGTGAGCCTGCTCAACGCGGGCCTGCTCATCCTGCTCTGGACGCAGTTGCTGACGCCAGCGCGCCAGCCAGATACGGCCACGTCCGATCTTCCATCGAGCAACGCGCTGGTGGGGCATGCCGCGCCCGGCTTCACGCTCTCTGTCCTGAGCGGTTCCCCGGCCTCATCGCTGGCCCTTGCGGCCTATAAGGGGCAGCCGGTGATGCTCAATTTCTGGGCATCGTGGTGCGGGCCCTGTCAGCAGGAAGCGCCTTTCTTGCAGAGCCAGTGGCAACAGGCGCGCGCGCGCGGCGTCGTCTTCCTGGGCATCGATTACCAGGACACAAAGCCCGATGGCCTCGGCTTCGTGCAAAAATATGGCATCAGCTATCCCAACGTCGTCGATGCCAGCGGCACGACCGCCATCAACTACGGCGTCACCGGCATGCCGGAAACGTTCTTTATCAATCGCAAAGGCATCATCGTCGCCTGGGTGGCAGGCCCGCTCAGCGAGCAGGCTTTCCAGCACGGCCTGCAACTGGCGACGCGCTGATTGCGCCTGTATATAAGGGCATGTCATGCTGAGGGAAGCGAAGCATCCAATGTAGCCCTTGCAGACAGCCCGACGACTGGATGCTTCGCTTCCCTCAGCATGACAGGGGATTGGAACGGGCAAACAATGTTTGAAATTCGCCTGATTATGCGGGTGGCGCACCTGCTGGCGGCTGCCGCGTGGGTCGGGGGCAGCATCTTCTACCAGCTTGTGCTGGCGCCTGCCCTGCGTATGGCCGAACCGACTCCGGCGCTGGCGGCCAGAATCGCCGCCCTGTTCCGGCGCATGGTCAGCGCCTGCATCGGTGTCCTGCTGCTGAGCGGAGCCTTTCTGACGTTTGACCGACTGACGCAGACCACGCTGGGCTGGCCGTACCTGGTTGTGCTGGGCATCAAGGTTGCCGCCGCGCTGGTCATGTTCGCGCTGGCGGCGTATATGGCGCAGAGCAATATTCGTCGGCTGGCAAAGCGTTCAACGCGGCTCTCGCAGGCCGCGCCGCAACTGCTGCTGGCCCTGGGTATATTCGTATTTTTACTGGGCGCGCTGCTCAACGGCCTGTTTGAAGCTGCGCTCGCGCCCCATTAGGAGGTTGTAGCGTGCAGCCTACTCTTTCACTGACGGACGAGGAAGAACGGGGTGAAAAACTCCCGCAGCCGGAAAGGAAGCCGCGCAGGCGCAAACGCCTGCGTCTCAGCTTCCTCTTCGCCGGTATCGCCATCCTCGGCGCAGTTATCTACCTTGTGGTCTCGAACACGCAGGCAAATGCCGTCTATTATATGACCGTGTCGGAACTGAAAAGCTGCAAGACCTGCGTGACGCAGGATGTGCGCGTGGCCGGGGTAGTGAAGCCTGGCTCGATTGTGCGCAACGACGCGCAGCAGACGATCTCTTTCGTCATCGCGCAGGGGTCGCAGACGCTGCCCGTCACCTATACGGGCGTCGTCCCCGATATTTTCCGCCCCGGCATCACCGTTGTCGTCGAGGGCTACTATACTGGCAGCGGGCCGTTCAGGGCGCAGACGCTGCTCGCCAAATGTCCATCGAAATTTCAGGCTGCGACACCCACGCCGTAAGCTGGAAGAGGGAAGGATTGTGTATTTTTCAGACGTAGGCGTTATTGCTATCATTCTTGCACTGGGCTTTGCCGTCTATACGATTCTGGTGGCGGTGCTGGGCGCGCTGCGTGGCATACCGGCGCTGGTGGTCAGCGCAAAACGCGGCGTGCTGGTCGTGGCTGCGCTGCTGCTGCTGGCCGCGTGCGCGCTCGTCATCTCGTTCCTGGTGCATGACTTCGGCGTGCGCTACGTGGCGCAACAGTCCGATCTCAGCATGCCCTGGTACTATACATTCGCCGCTTTCTACGGCGGGCAGGAGGGGTCGCTGCTCTACTGGGCGCTGATGCTCTCGGTTTTCTCCGCCATCTTCGTCTTCACCTCGCGCCGCGCCCCTGCCGCGCTGGTTCCCTATGTGATGGCGACGCTGATGGGCATTGAGGTCTTTTTCCTGTTCATGCTGGCGACCGTTTCCAGTCCCTTCGTGCGCCTGCCCAACCCCCCGGCTGACGGCGTGGGCCTCAACCCGCTGCTGATGGACCCTGGCATGCTTATTCACCCGCCCATGTTGCTGATGGGCTACATGAGCTTCTCCGTCCCCTTCGCCATCGCCGTCGCCGCCATGCTCAGCGGGCGGCTGGATAACGAATGGCTGCGCACCATCCGGCGCTGGACTCTGGCCTCGTGGACGATTCAATCGACGGGGCTGCTGCTCGGCGCGTGGTGGGCCTATCACGTGCTGGGCTGGGGCGGCTACTGGAGCTGGGACCCGGTGGAGAACGCGGCCTTGCTGCCCTGGCTGACCGCGACCGCCTTCCTGCACTCCACGATGGTGCAGGAGCGGCGCGGCATGCTCAAGGTCTGGAACCTCTGCCTGGTGGTCGCCACCTTCGCCCTCTCGATCTTCGGCACCTTCGAGGTGCGTAGCGGCGTCATCAGTTCTGTGCATTCCTTCGCCTATTCCGATATCGGCGGCTATTTCTTTGCCTTCCTGGTCATCATCATCGTCTTCAGCACGGCGCTCTTCGTCTTCCGCCTGCCGAAGCTGCGCCCGGAGCAGGAATTCGACTCGGTGATCTCGCGCGAGGGCATTTTTCTCTTCAACAACCTGCTGCTGGTCGGCATCGCCTTCGCCACGCTGTGGGGAACCATCTTCCCGCTCATCTCAGCCGCGCTGAGCAAAGAAACTATGTCCGTCGGCGCGCCCTTCTACCAGCACGTCGATGGCCCGCTCTTCGCTTTGCTGATCCTGGCGATGGGCGTTGGCCCTCTGCTGGCGTGGCGGCGCACATCGATGCGCGCCCTCTGGCGCAATCTCGGCCTCCCGGCCCTTGCCGCCGCCGCCTGTGCCGCCATCTTACCGCTGGCAGGCGTGCGTGATATCTTCGCCAATGTCGGCTTCGCCGTCTGCGCCTTCACCGCCGGAGCCATCCTCTACGAACTCTGGCGCGGCATGCGCGTGCGCCACAAACATGGCGAACCCTATCCTGTCGCGCTCTACCAGCTTGTCCAGAGGTATCGCCAGCGTTACGGCGGCTACATCGTTCACCTGGGGCTGGTCTTGCTGGCCGTCGGCGTCATTGGCTCGCAGTTTTTCCAGACGCAGGAGAACGCTGTGCTGCAACCCGGCCAGAGCATGAATGTCATCGGCTACCAGTTCACCTATCTCGGCAACATCGATGCTATCAATCCCGGCAGCGAGACCATCACGGCCCAGTTGCAAATCTGGCACGAGGGCCAGTTGCTCGGCTACATCTACCCTGGCCGCACCTTCTACCAGCATTTCGACAACCAGCCGGCCAGCCTGATCCCCATTCCCACCTTCGGCCTGACCGATATCTATGTCATTCTCTACAACTGGCAGGGTGCGACCTCGGCCACCATCCACATCTTCGTCAACCCGCTTGTCCCGCTCATCTGGTACGGTGGCCTGCTCATGATCTGTGGCGGCCTCATCTGCTGGTGGCCCGCGCGCCGTCGCAAAACGGCTATTCAGCCTGTAGCAGCCATCCGTAGAGGGCAGGGCAGAACGGTTGTGGGGAACGAGAATGTCACGGAGGAAGATGATAGGGTTGGGGTGGAAACCAGGGCGGAGGCCAGCTCCGCTCGAACGGGAGATACGCAATCCTCAACAGGTAAGCGGGATGAGGAGGCGGTCATATGAAAATGAAACGCTGGCGTCCCCTGCTGCTCGTGCTGGTGGTGGTGGCGGTCCTGGCGGCCATCTGGTCGTATGTCATGATTGCGACACCGCCGCAGAAGACGCTTGACCAGAAAGTGCAGGACGTGGCTTCGCAGTTGAAATGCCCCGTCTGCCAGGACGAATCGGTGGCCGACTCTCCCTCGCTGATCGCGCAGCAGATGCGCGCGGTCATTCGCCAGCGGCTGCAATCTGGCGAATCGGAGCAGCAGGTCATCGATTACTTTGTCAGCCGCTACGGCCAGCAAATTCTCTGGTCGCCCCCCTGGCAGGGCTTCAGTATGCTCGCCTACCTCGTCCCCTTTGGCCTCTTTACCGGCGGCTGCATACTCCTGTTTTTCATCCTGCGCGACTGGTCCGCCTCCTCGCTTGCCCCCGGCGGCACAGCGAAAGGGAACGATACCGGGGCAGAGGCAGATGATCTCGATGAAGGGGATTTCGCCCTCTACCGGCAGCAGCTTGAAGCGGAACTGGCTGCCGACGACCCTGTTTTTGCATCACAATATGCACGCCATGAAAAGCAGCAGACGGAGGCCGATTAAATGGATTCTCTATTACTCGCTGTCGCGCTCGGCCTGTTATCGCTCGTCTTCGTGCTTCAGCCGCTCTACAGCGCGCGCGCGAGCAGGCGCGGCAAACTGACACAGGATGATAATGCCGGTATCGCTTCACCCGCCTCGTCGGCTTCAACCGATGGCGGGCAGACAGAGCGAGAGCAGGCGGCGCGCGCCGCGCTGCACGAGGTAGAGCTTGATTATCAGCTAGGCAACATTACCGCAGCCGATTACCGCGCCCTGCGCGAACGCTATACGCGCCGCGCCCTGCGCGAACTCAAAGCCCGCTATGACCGCGAGCAGGAACTCGATGAGATGATCGAACAGCAGTTGCAGAAATTGAAAGAACAGGATGAACAGATTACATAGACCTGACCTCCCTGCCAACAGGGTACCCGCAAGGGGTACCCCTACTATATACGCTCCATCTCCGCGCACCATCGTTTGCACGCGGCGTGTGCAAACGGATTCGCGTATAGTAGGGGTGCCCCTTGCGGGTACCCTGGGATCGGGTATCTTGAGATCGGGTACCCCATCGGCTATGGCTATCCTGCTGGGAGTCAGTATCCTTATCCTATCCTTACTATTTTTCACCCCTTGCGCTTTCGCCGCCAGCAGCGGGCGTATCTACGGGCAGTTGTTGAATGGGACGAACCATAACGCGCCGGTGGCGGGGCAGAGCGTGACATTGCAGATGGCGCAGGGCAATAGCGCGCGCGATCTGACAAAGGTGACGACGGACGCGCACGGCTCGTTTTCCTTTTCCAATCTCGCTACCGACTCATCTACCGCCTACGCGCTGTTCACCGACTACGAGGGGGCGCAGTATACCAGCGACCTCGTCCATCTGGATAAGAAGTCGGTGCAGCAGGTGAATCTGACCGTTTATGAGGCAACGACGAGTACAAAGGATATTGCCGTTGTGCAGGTGACGATCCTGTTTCAGAAGCCGGATGCCTCGAAGAACAGCGTGACCGTCTCGGAACTGTACCTGTTCCAGAATCTGACGACGCACACCTTTGTCGGCTCGCTCAACACGGGCAACGGCACGAGCAAGCCCGACGCCCTGCTCTTCTCGCTGCCGGTGGGGGCGCGCAACGTCTCGCTTGGCGACGGCTTCAACGGCTATCACGCGGTTGCTGTCAGTACCGGCTTTGCCAGCGATGCCGCCCTGCCGCCGGGCAGTTCGGGATTTTCCTTCACCTTCGACATCCCGTACACCAGCTCAACCTACGATTTTCGCTATGATGTGATGCTGCCGACGGTGCAGCTTTCCCTGATGGTGCCGAGCGAGTTGCATGCCACGTCCAGCGCCCTCACCTCGCAGGGCATCACCACCGCCAACAATCACCCCTACCTGCTCTTGCAGGGGCAGAAGCTGTTGCAGGGCAACGAGATTCACGCTGAGATCGAGGGTCTGCCCGTCAACAAGGCCCTGATCCCCGCCGATAACAGCATCAATCCCATCATCCTCTGGCTCATCGTCGGCCTGCTCGTCATGCTTGCCATCCTGGCCGTCACGTGGTTCCTGTATCGCGCGCGTCGCCAGCCGGAGAGCGAGGGCAAGGTAGCCAGCAATGGCAAGACGGCAAAAGGCGCGAAAGCCGCGCAAAGCTCAAACCCGAAAGTGACCGGCGTTGGTAACAGAACCACGAAAGCTGCTGTCAACGGCAATGGCAAGAGGAGCAACAGCCCGCGGGAGCAAGAACAGGCCCTGCTCCAGGAATTGCTGGCGCTCGACAGAAGCTTTGAGGAGGGTAAAATCTCGAAGGCCGCGTACCAGGAGAAGCGGGCCAGAACAAAAGCGCGGCTGCGCGCCCTGCTGAGCGAAAAGGAGGCGTTGTGAGCGCGAGCAGTCCCTGCGTGGAGATATGCAGCCTTAAAAAGAGCTTTGGCCTGAAACCCGTCCTGCGCGGCATCGACCTGACGGTGGAGGCAGGCGAGCGCGCCGCCCTGCTCGGCCCCAACGGCGCGGGCAAGACGACGCTGCTGCGTATCCTGGCCGCGCTGACGAAGCCGAACGGAGGCCGCGTCTCCATCGCCGGACGGGACATCGTGGAGGACGCGCAGCAGCTTCGCTCGCTCGTCGGCTTCGTAGCCCACCAGCCCTACCTCTACGACGAACTGACGGCGCTGGAAAACCTGCTCTTTTTCGCTCGCATGTACTCTGTGCGTAACGGGCGCGCGCGCGCGCTGGCTCTGCTGAGCCGCGTCGGGCTGGAACGCAAGGCAGGCGAGCGCGTCGGTACGTTCTCTCGCGGGCAGGCGCAGCGTCTCTCCCTGGCGCGCGCGCTGCTGCACTCCCCGCGCCTGCTCCTGCTCGACGAGCCGGACACCGGCCTGGACGAAGAGGGCAACGCGCTCTTAGAAACGCTTCTGGACGAACACCGCTCGCAGGGCGGCACCCTCATTTTCACCACGCATCGCCTGGAGCGCGCAATGGCGTTGAGCGACACTATCCTTATGCTGCACAACGGGCGCGTGGTCTATCGCCGTCCCACACACGAACTGGGAGCAGAGAGCGTGCGGCAAGTCTATCAGGAGGTGCTGCGATGAGCTTCTGGGTGCAGGTGTGGGCCATTCTCTGGAAAGATGTGCGCTGCGAACTGCGCAGCAAGCAGGTCTGGCTCGGCATGGGCCTCTTCGCCCTGCTCGTCCTCGTCATCTTCAATTTCGCCTTCGATCTGCGCGTGGACAACAAAGCCGCCGTCGCACCCGGCGCGCTCTGGGTCGCCTTCATCTTCGCCAGCCTGCTTGGCCTCGGTCGCACCATCGCCGCCGAGCGCGAAAAAGGCTCGCTGGACCGCCTCCTGCTCTGCCCGGTTGACCGCAGGGCCATTTATCTTGCCAAACTGCTGGGCAATATGCTCTTTATTGGCGTGGTCGAAATCATCGCCCTGCCCGTCTTCGCGGCGCTCTTCAACATCCCGCTCTTCACGGGGCCGCTGCTGCTCATCGTCCTCGCCGGGACGCTGGGCATCGCCTCTGTGGGAACGCTCTTTTCTGCGATGGCTGCCGCGACTTCGGCCCGCGATGTCCTGCTGCCCATTCTCGTCTTTCCCTTGATCGTCCCGGTCGTCATCGGCGCCGTGCGCGCCACCGGCTCCCTGATGGTTCCAACCGGCCCATCGCCCGGCGAACCGCCCTGGCTCGGCCTGATGATCGCATTCGACATTATCTTCCTGAGCGTTTCCATGCTCACATTTGAGTATGTAATAGAGGAATAGCAATCCGGCCCCAGGCCCTCCCCAGGGTACCCGCAAGGGGTACCCCTGCTCTATACGCCAGCACTGGCGTGAGTGGGGCGGCGAGGGGCGTATATAGTAGGGGTACCCCTTGCGGGTACCCTGGGGAACTGATCCTATGGCATTAGCAAATCGCACAACTGAAACAAAGCCGCGAGCGGCAGCTACAGCCGCACACGGGTCGCGGCCAGACCGCCTGCCCGTTGTTTCCATCGTGCTGGGCGCGCTCTCGCTCGTCGGCATGCTGGTCTCCATCTGGGCAGACCTGATCTACGCGCCGACCGACGCCATCGAGGGCGACGCGCAGCGTATCTTCTACTTCCACGTTCCGTCAGCCTGGCTCGGCATGCTTTCCTTCTGCGTGCTGGCCGTCGCGGGCGTCGTCTACCTGTGGAAACAGGACGAACGCTGGGACTGGATTGCGCGGGCCGCTGCCGAGATCGGCGTTGTCTTCATCACCGTCACCCTCATCACCGGCTCGCTCTGGGGCCGACCGATCTGGGGAACGTGGTGGACGTGGGATGCTCGCCTCACCACCACGCTCATTCTCTGGTTCATCTACATCGCCTATCTCATGCTACGCAGCTACATGGGCCACACCCCTGCCGGCGCGCGGGCCGGAGCCGTGCTGGGCATCGTCGGCGTCATCGATGTTCCCATCATCTACGAGTCGGTCAACTGGTGGCGCACGCTGCACCCGCAGGCCGTGCTGCCCATCGGCTCCTCGCCCAACCTGCCGCCGCAGATGCTGCTCGCCCTCATGCTCTCGCTGGCCACCTTCACCCTGCTCTACTGCTTCCTGATGATCCAGGTCTACCAGTTCCAGAAATTGCAGACGCAGGCCCGGCTCCTGCGTGCCAGCGTCGAATAACGTCAGAGGAGGTTTTTTCCATGCAAGGAGAAGGAGTCACCTACCTGGTCGCCGCCTACGCCGTCGTCTGGGTCGCCCTTTTCATCTATCTCGCCTTCATCACCATGCGCATCCGTGCCGTGCGCACCGAACTCGCCGCCGTCGAAGAACTCGTGCATGAACACGAACGCGAGCAGGAACGCAAGGCGCAAACAGAGACGAAATAGGATATAATTTGGAGGAACGCTATCGATTGCGCTCTTACAAAAGGACAATACCACCATGCCAAAAACCAGTAGAACAGCTCGTCTTAACGCTGGCAGCGCAACCGAGACCGCTGTGACAAACAATACAGCGCGCCGGGGAGCGCGGCCCATACCCGAATGGCAGCGTATCGGCACGCTCGTGCTGGGCGACTTCCTCGTCTTTCTCGTTTTCGCCACCATCGGGCGGCGCAGTCATGGAGAGGTCTCAGATATCTGGCAAATCTTCCTCACCTCGCTGCCCTTCGCGGCAGGCTGGTTCCTCGTTGCGCCCTTCGTCGGCGCCTACCGCCGCGCGCTGATGAGCAGCCCGCGCAAAATGGCGCAGCGCACCATCCTGGCCTGGATTCTCTCCTGGCCCGTCGCGATGGCCCTGCGCGGCCTCTTCGTGGATCACGCCATCCCGCCGGCCACCTTCGCCGCCATCGCCCTGATCACTAACCTCATCCTCCTGCTCGTCTGGCGCTGGCCCTACGCCCTCACCAATCAGATGAGGAACCGGAAGTGATCGCCTTCTTAATCTCGTATATCTTGAGGTTCGTAGCTGCCCGCTATCAGCAGGCAGCTACGAACGTATTACCGCCTTCCAGCGCCGCGAAAAGAATAACAAAGTAGCCTGAAACTTGACAGAAGGTGTCTGGCAGGCTATAATATTAGAACAAAAATTCTAACTGGTACAACAAGGTCATAGACTGGCGGATTAGGAGCATTGAGCGATGAGTGAAAATACCAGCAACATCCCTTTCAACCCAAGGGAACATCTGATGAACATCAAGAACAGGCAGGGTTCAACTGAGTACCTGCCTGTTCAGTGGCGTCTCGTCTGGTTCCGACAGGAATGTCCGAACGGGACGATCGAGACCGAACTGGTTCACCTCGATCTCGATAAAGAGACTGAGGAAGAGACCTACGTCTGGAATCAGGAGAAGCGGCGCAGCGAGAAGGTCATCAAGACGGCCAGAGGCATCGCCATTTTCCGTGCGACCGTTAAGGACGGGAAGGGTGGGATTGCTACCGGAACAAAGATGGAAAAGGCCGCATCCTTCCCGGACTACCTCGAGAAAAGTGAGACTGGAGCGATAGGGCGAGCCTTAGCGGCACTGGGATACGGCACACAGTTTGCGCCAGAACTCAATGAGGAGCATCGCATCGTCGACAGCCCGGTCGAGCGCGCCGTTGCGGCGGAGAGCAACTTCAGCGGCAACGGCAACGGGAATAGCGCCGGTGGCAGCACGAGTGGCCATGGCACAGCCCGCAGACCGGTCGTTTCCGCCGTGCGCCCCGTCCCGACCAACGGCGCGAGCAAGACCGGTGGCAACGGCAGCGGCCTGCACGCGGTAACATCCGGCGCGAACGGAAGCGGCGAAGCCGAGGGCGAGGGCGAGGCGGCGACGGCGACGGAGCAGCAGTTGTCAAGCATTCGCAAGCTGTGCGAGCGCCTGGGCAGGCCGGAGCCAGAGAACCCCGACACCCTGAGCTTCAACGGCGCCAGAGAGTTGATCGGCCAGTTGACCCAGGAATATCGCAGCCGCAAAGCTTCCTGAGCAGCAGAATGACGCTGAGAGCGGACACGTATATAGTAGGGCCACCTCTTGCGGGTGGCCTGCCAGGCAGCATGACGTGTGACATGATGCCGCCAGAAAGGATGTCAACCCCGTGAAGCTGGAATATGCTGAACAGCGTATGAAACAGCGATGGTATGAACTGGTGATGGCGGAACAGCGCGGCGCCAGCGAGCAGGAGCTTGAGGACCTGTATGCCACCTACATGCAGGCCCTTGAGGAATACAATCGCTGCTCGCAAGCGCAGGCACGCCAGTACACCGGTCGGAAGAAACGGAGCGCGTCCCTCGCAGGGCAGAAGAAAACAGCGTGATAACCCCCAGGCCAGCCGCAAGAGGTGGCCCTACTCTACACGATCCGCCAGCCGAGCCTGACGTATATAGTAGGGCCACCTCTTGCGGCTGGCCTGCTCGCGCTCATTTATTTATACGCGACGACGCCGAACGCTTCGGGGCGGCGCGTGATGCGCGTGAAACCGGCCTCTTGCAGGCGGCGCAGCACCCCTTTTGTTACTGTGCCGCCTGATTTGCTGTTGAGGTCGCCGATGTAGTGGAAAAGGCGACCGCCGCGCCTGAGAACGCGATAGAGCTGGCGATAGAATTCGCCAGAATAGAGCTGACCGGCCAGGCTGAAGGCGGGCGGATCATGTAGAATGCGCGTGAAACTCTCATCCTCAAAGGCTGGCACCACCTCGAAGGCATCGCCCATCAACTGCGTGATCTTCGGATTCTCGAAAAGCCCCCGCGACCAGGGATTGAGGCGCGCGATCTCCTGCGCGCCCGGATCAAGCTCAATTGTCACAACCTCGTCCGCGCTTTTCGCGGCTTCGATGGCGGTATAGCCCAGCCCGGTGGCTGTGTCCAGCACGCGCCCGCTGATCGGCGCAAGGGTACGCACCTTCCTTAGCGTATCCTGTATGGGGTCGATATCCTTGACGCGGTGCATGACGAAGCCGCCGATGAGCATGCTCGGCGCCCCTCTGGTCGGGTAGAGGCTGCACAGGCGATTCGTCTCCCCGGAGAAAACCTGGATAGGCCGCGCTACCCCATACTCCACGAGGAAACACACAGACTCGGATCGCTGAATTTTCTCAACCTGTTCCCAGCTCAACTGTTCTCCACTCGCAAAGGTTACCCCTTCGGTGTTGATCTCTGCCGGAACCTTCGTCAACCCCAGGTCGGGCGAGATCTCAACCTGGGCTACCCCCCTCCGCCGCGCCTCCAGCAGGGGCGCGACCTGCACATACGACAATACAACAGCAGGCTGAGCCATGTCCTCCGCTCCTATTCGATGTTTGATACTCTCTGACTTCTCCATTGTAGGTGAGTGGGGTCTCAGCGTCAAGCAAAACAAGTGCCATGAGAAACGGACTCTGACATGTCGCCGCCAGTTCTCTTTGTCTGCCCTGACCCTTATCATACGATTAAAAATGTGCGCTATTTCGGCGTCAGTAAAATTGCAGACCGGCTTTTAGGCACTTTTGCTGGTGATTCTTGCCGTCTGAAAAGGTATCACATAAGTAGATAGATAAGACCGCAGGAATAAGAGGATTTTCAGGTGGTGAGGAGGTGAGGCGATGAGACGAAAGGAGCAACGTTTTTGCTGGATATACTGAGTGTGGTGGGCGGCATCCTGCTGGTGGATTTGATTCTGAGCGGGGATAACGCGCTGGTCATCGGCGCGATCGCTGCCGGTCTGCAAAGGCGACGACTTGCTGTCCTGCTGGGCGGCGGCGCGGCCATTGTTCTGCGCCTCGTCTTCGCCATTCTCACCACGCTACTGCTCCAGCTTCCCCTCTTACAGGCGCTGGGTGGTTTCCTGCTCCTCCTCATCGCCATTCGTTTGCTGGCGGCGCGCAGAGAGAAAATGCCTGCCGTAAAGCCCTCCCTGGCACAGACGACGGCGGCGAAAGAGACAACAGACGAAACGCTCCTGACAGAATGCGGCAAGCCCGGCGGTAGACAACCCGCGCCAGGCCTGTTACCGGCGGTGTTGACCATCCTGGCGGCTGATGTGACTATGAGCCTGGACAACGTTCTCGCCGTTGGCGGCCTGGCGCGGGGCAACCTGACCCTGCTGACAACGGGCATCGTGTTCAGCGTCATTATTCTCCTGTTCGGCAGCGCGCTCGTGTCCGAATTGATCGGTCTGCTGCCCTGGCTGCTGGATGGCGCAGCCCTCGTGCTGGCCTGGGCGGGCGCGAACATGATTCTCAACGACCTGCGCCTCGGCCCCCTGCTCAGTCAGTACCCCTGGACACAACTGGTCATTCCCGTCGTCGCCTTCGCCATCGTCCTTCTCGCCGACGTGCTGCTGCGCTTGCATGAGAGCAGGTCAACAGAAACGGAGCAAGCGTAGAGCAAGGCTCTATCAGAAAATGTTCGCCACGCGCCCGATCAGAATAGCGACGATCAGCAAAGAGAGAGTGCCTTCGAGCATCATGAGGGCTTTGGCGCGACGTGTCAATGGGTAGGTATCGGTCGGGCTGAAGGCAGTGGCTCCCGTGAAGGCCACGAACAGATAGTCAAAGAAAAGCGGTATCCAGTTATCAAGCTCGTTGATGGCCTGCTGTGGAAACATGAAATCGGCGGCGCGATGCCCCTTCATATGGCGCGCTCGCGGGCCGCCGCCATCGATCTCCCAGTAGATGAGGCCAAAGACGAGGACGTTGGAGACCCAGAGCAGCCCCGCCGAGCGCAACAACACGCCCGGTTGCGAGATATTTTGTAGCGTCCTGATGAGCAAGACCAGGCTAATCGCCACTCCCAGCGCGGCAAAGCCCAGCACAATCAGGCTCAACGTGCGGATAAGATTATATGACAGGAAATTGCTGGTTGCCCAGGATGAGGCAACCGGCAAGAACAGCACGACCTCAATCACCAGCAAGAGCCAGGGCGGCCCGACCCTTAGATTATCCGGTAAAAAGGCGTAGAGGACGCCGATGAGCAGCGCGCCGGCAATAGCCGTCCACCGCGATACCCACGCCTTATGGAATATCTCCAGATCGAGTGTCTGGCCCGGATGCGGTATCTTCCTGGGCCTGTTAGCGGTGTTGGTGGTACTGGCAGTGTTCGCCGGTTTCGTCTGCGCAGGCGTCTCTTTGTCGGTCTGCTCCATAGCACGACCCCTTTCACTAGCATCTGTAAAAGCTCTCCGTTTGTACTGTGCATTATAACGGAAAGTGGGAGGAGATGCTATGCTTTTACACTGGCAGATCAAACGAGAACGTCGTTCCCGGTGTTTCGGGGGTGGGGGCTTCGAGTTGGAGCGTGCCGTTGTGGGCGTCGATGATGCATTTAGTGATGTAGAGGCCGAGGCCGGAGCCTTGATGGCCGGCGCTGCTTTGCAGGCGACCGTAGGGACGGAATAATTGCCCCACCTCGGCCGGAGGAATGCCTGCGCCCTGATTATGGACGCTGATACGCACCACCCGTTTGCTTTCCTGCACCTGCGCTACCGGTTGCTCGCAGACGGTGATACGCACGGTAATGGTAGTGCCTTCATCTGAGTATTTGATGGCGTTATCGAGCAGGTTGCCGAGCGCCTGTTGCAGGCGGCCCGCGTCCCAGTTGCCGGTAACGGGTTCGGTGGGTGTCTCGATGGTGAATCTGTGGTAGGGAGCCACCGGGCTGAGCTGCTCCACCACTTCACGGGCCAGCGCAGCGATATCGCAGGGGGCGCGCTCGAGCATGAACTGACCATCAGAGAGACGCGAGGCGTCTTGCAGATCGTTGACGAGCCGTTCCAGGCGGCGCGCCTGGCTCATAATGATCTGGGCGCGTCGCGCAACTGCCTCCGGCTTCAAATTCGGGCGCGTCAGCAGTTCCGCGTAGTTGATAATGGGGGTCAGCGGGCCACGCAATTCATGAGCAACCATCGCGTTGAATTGCTCGCGCCGCTCTAGCTGCTCTTTGAGAGCGAGATTGGATGCACTCAGTTCTGTGATCTGACGTTGTAAGGCCGCAATAATCTCTTCGTTGGACTGCTCGCGCTGCACCTGCATGTCTCTACCTGCTTGCTCCGCTCACCGGCAGTAAAAACGCAATCGCCGGAGGCCCCTGTATCTCCCACGCTACAGAACCCCCTGTGCTTAGTATACATTCTGACATACCAGAATGTGCAAAAACACCAGACCACTAGGAGTTTTATCCTATAGAAAATCCCCTATTCTGGTGGGATGAGATTCAACTCCTGTAATTCTTCCAGTGCGAATTCACTCAACTGGGATTTATCGAGGCTGGGATCGGCGTGCGCGATCAGGTGGCGCAGGCGCTCGATGATCTCCTGGCGCATATAATGATCGCTGGTGAGCAGCAGCTCGCCGACGGTGATTTCGATTTGCCGCCTCTGCATGGATGCGAGTACCGATTCGGGCATCGTTTTTCTCTCTAGGTTGAGGATGCTTTGCTTTCCGTCGCGCTGGCCGCTTTGCTTTCGCCAGAGGAAGCTGAAGAGGCTGTGGCGGCTGGCTCGGCCTTGCTCTCGCTCTTTTGCTCGCTATGTGTATGCCCGTTCACGCCCGCGCTTCCGGAATGATCCGTCTTATAAAAACCTGAACCTTTAAAAACAATTCCGGCGGGATAAAAAACGCGGCGGATAGAGCCACCGCAGGTGGGACAGGTAGTGAGCGGCGCTTCGCTCATTTTCTGCCATTTTTCAAAACGATTGTTGCAATCATGACACACGTACTCATATGTTGGCATATTCCAGATACCCCTATCATACTACGATGATAACGCACAACTTCCTGCTACGTTGGACTGACCAGAGACAGGTTGCCTACTCTCTATAACAGCGCGACCTGGGTTCGCGCTTCCCAACTTCCAATAATATAGTAACTTGCTCAGGATAACTTGTCAATCGTCTCAGGAGAGTGCTAACCGCTTTATTCGATACGCCCGATATACTCTTTGACTTTTTCGGCGGCCTGGCGGTTCATGCCGTCGAGGGCGGCGAGTTCTTCCAGGCTGGCGGCGCTGATGGCGCGGATGGAACCGAAGTGCTTCATGAGCGCCTGTTTGCGTCTGGGGCCGATGCCGGGAATCTCATCCAGCACGGATTTGAAGGTGCGGTCAGAGCGCAGCTTGCGGTGGTAGGTGATGCCGAAGCGGTGCGCCTCGTCACGGATGCGCTGCACCATGTAGAGGCCCTGCGACGAACGCGGCAGGATGATGGGGTCAGGCGAGCCGGGAATAAAAATTTCCTCGTTCTCTTTTGCCAGTCCCACCGTCGGGATGTCGACATGCAGTTCGTGCAGGACTTCCAGCGCGGCGCTGAGCTGTCCCTTGCCGCCGTCAATGATAATCAGGTCAGGCAAAGCCCAGTCGTGGGCGTGTTCGGCTGGCCCGGCGCCCTCTTCCTCTACCGGCTCGACGCCCATGCTTTCTCCGGCCTCTTTCTCTATCGCCTCCGCCTCGGCCTTTGCAACGCGGCGGAAACGGCGGCGCAGCACCTCCTGATGGCTGGCGAAGTCGTTGGGGCCTTCGACGGTCTTGATCTTGAAGCGGCGGTACTCGCTATTCTTCGGTCGCCCGCCCTCGAAGACGACCATCGCGCCGACCGAGTTGGTTCCCTGCGTGTTGGAGATATCATAGCATTCGATGCGCTGCGGCGGCGCGGCCAGGTTGAGCGCGGCCTGCAACTCTTCCAGCGCCAGTTGCGTCTTCTGGCTATCGGTCAGCCACTTGATGCGCTGCTGCTCCAATACCTCCTGCGCGTTCTGTTTGACCATCTCGACCAGCCGCCGCTTCTCGCCGCGCTTCGGCTCGCTAATGCTGAGCGCGCCCTTGCGCCGTTCTTTCAGCCATGCCTGGATGACAGCCTTATCTTCGGGTTCCACCTCGACGACGATTTCAGCCGGGATATGCGCCGCCGTCTCGTAGAACTGTTGCAGGAACGAACTCATCACCTCCGCCGGGCTGCTGTCGCGTGTGCCTTGCAGGATGAAGTATTCGCGCCCGATCAGCTTGCCGGAGCGGAAGAAGAACACCTGGGCGCAGGTCTCGTCGTCGCCGCTCGCCAGCGCGATCACATCCTGATCGTCCTGCCCCTCGGTCGAGATGATACGCTGCTTCTCCAGAATGCTCTCCACGGCCTTAATACGGTCGCGCATGCGCGCGGCCTCCTCGAAATTGAGGTTTTCCGCCGCCTCCTCCATCTTCTTCTCAAGCTGCTTCAGCACCTCGTCGTGCTTGCCCTCCAGGAAGAGAATCACCTGCTGAATGACGGCATCATACTCCTCTCGCGTGGCATAGCCAACGCACGGCGCGATGCAACGATGGATATAGTACTGCGTGCAGGGGCGCGGCAGCAGCTTCTGTTTCCATTCGGTCGCCGCCCCTTTCGCGGCCTCGCCAACGGCTGCTTCGTTTGAGCCATTACCCGTTTGCTCTCCACTGGCAGGCAACGTGGGCAACGTGCCGCGCGGCGGCGCCCACGCGCTGGCATCGTAGCGGCAGGTGCGGAAGGCGAAAAGTTTGTTGAGCAGGTCGAGCGTGGCATCGACCGCGCCGGAATTGGTATAGGGGCCAAAGTAGCGGTTGCCGTCGCGCTGGAAGCTGCGCACGCGGTAGACGCGGGGGAAATCCTCCGTCAGCGCGACCTTGATATATGGATAGTTCTTGTCATCGCGCAGCAGCACATTATATTTCGGGCGATACTGCTTGATATAGTTGCTTTCCAGCACCAGCGCCTCGACCTCGTTCTTGACCACCACAAACTCGATATCATCGACTTTCGCCACCATACTGCGGTTCTTGGGACTCAGATCGGTCGATTCCTGAAAATAGGAGCGCACGCGGTTATACAGCGAAATGGCCTTGCCCACATAGAGAATCGTCCCCTCAGCATCCTTCATCAGATAGATGCCCGGCTTATGCGGCAACGAGTTTAAGACAGATTGTATTTTTTCGTTCATAGAGATGCTCACTTACGTTTGCGGGAAAGTAGAAAATTTGCTCCTCTATTATACCGCTTTTGGGACTGTGTTGGAAGTG